>JAKSJS010000022.1 GCA_024398155.1 Bacteroidales bacterium
AGCAGCTCATAGCGGGAAGGATCATAGTCGTCCGGCGCATAGAACGGCAGGCGGTTCTCATCAACCTTTGTAAGACAGAGACGGAAATTGTACGCCTGTATCTTGTCGTCTCCGCTTCCGTCAGGTCCCGGCTGTCCGTCGGAGATGCCGAAAAGAAGTCCGCTTGAAGGGTCTCCCGGAACGACATATGGATCCACCTTGTACATGAAGTAGTGCCCGTGGTCATGACGCTGGCTCTGGACTCCGTTATGGAATTCTCCATACACATCGTTCCCTTCTCGTCCTATTGTATATTCAACGCCTGCGGCAGCCATAAGGTCGCCTTCGTACGTCGCGTCGATATAGACCTTTGCCTTGAACACCTTGCCGCTGAGAGTCCGGATCGAGGCTATCTTTCCGTCCCTCATCGTAACGCCGGACCCGCGGTCCAGGCGTTCCTCCCTGAGGACCGTTATGTTCTTCTCCCCTTTCAGCAGGGTCTCGAAAGCCTCTTCGGCAACATGGGGTTCGAATATCCACTGGGTGCGCTTCGTTCCGTCGACCGCGGGGTTTCCCTGGCCTTTGCCGCCATACTCCGACCTAGACTGCCACTTCCAGGCCTCATCCTTTGCATAATGGTCATATATGAGTCCGTAGAACTCCCTTGCGATACCGCCTATGACTTCCTTGTTGCCGGTATCGGTGTAGCCTAGTCCGGAGGACGACAGGCCTCCGAGATGTTTGTCGGGAGAAACCAGCACTACGCTTTTCCCCATACGGGAGACCTGGACCGCCGCCGAAACGGCCGCGGAGGTCCCGCCATAAACGACAACATCGGATCTGTAGGGATTGTGGGCGCATGAGCAGGCGAGCGCCAGCACAACGAGAAAGTATGCAAACCTCTTCATAGTGATCATTGTTTACCGTCTCAAATTTACAGAATGGTTTTGAAACGACAAAAAAATGACCGGTTCCCTCCCCAAGGAACCGGTCACGTATATAAAACGAACTTAACAAATAGACACGAATGATTTTCAAATGTCCAAGGGCAAAGTTAAGTACATAAAAAATCAAAGCAAATTTTTTGTTACAATTTTTTAAAAATCGACGTTTTCTGCTTTTGTTTTTAAAATATTTTAAAAACTCCTGTATTAGATAGACGAGAGATTCATCGCATTGACGATGTTCTTTCCGTCGGGAGTATAGGCGTAGGCCATACGGTCCTCGTAGGCTTTCTCGACCTTGCCGCGGACAACCTTCATCGTCGAATTGACCATGTGGTTCTGCTCGGTGAAGGGCTCGGGAAGGACGCAGACAGCGGCGGGAAGCCACCTTTCGGGGAACATTCCGTAGTGGATACCTCCCTTCTTGAACATGTTGACCTCGCTCTGGAGCTTCTCGAGCATCTTGACCTTGCCCTCTTCGGAGAAGGGCTTGAGCTCGGGATGGGTTTCCTTGAGCCAGGACTTGAGATTCTCCTTGTTGGGAACCATCAGGAGTATCGTGTAGGGGTTCTGGCTGTTGTGGAGGACAGCGCCGTCGATATAAGGGCTGGACTCGACATAGGACTCCTCTATCAGCTCGGGAGAGTATTTCTCACCGTCCTCGGAGATGAGGAGGGATTTGAAGCGTCCTACGACATAAAGTATGTTGCGGTCCTTGGGCCAGATGTAGCCCATGTCGCCGGTATGGAGCCAGCCATCGACTATCGTCTCCTCGGTCGACTTGGGATTCTTCCAGTAGCCGGCCATGACGTTCTCGCCACGGATGACTATCTCGCCCCTTTCACCGTCAGGAACCTCACGGCCGTCGGAGTCGCATATCTTGCAGTCCATGGGCCTTACGATACGTCCGGAGGAACCCATTACATATCGCTCGGAAGAGTTGGCGCAGATGATGGGGGTAGCCTCGGAGAGGCCGTAACCCTGGTAGATCGGAACTCCGATAGCGTAATAATATCTCTGGAGGTCGATGTCGAGGAGGGCTCCACCGCCGACAAAGAAGCGGAGGCGGCCACCGAAGGCGGACTCACGGACACCCGAGAAGATAAGCTTGTCGAAGAGGAGCATGAGGGGCTTTCTCCAGCAGTTGAGGAGGCCACCCTTGTTCCATATCTCCTTGTTGTAGGCAATCGCGTTCCTGACCGCGAAGGCGTAAAGTTTCTGGATGAAGGGACTCTTCTTCTTTATTGCGGACTCGATTCCTTTCTTGAAGTTCTTGGAAAGGGCGGGAACCGAGAGCATTACATGGGGACGAACTTCCTTTATTGCCGTCGGGATGTTGCGGAGGGCCTCCATCGGAGACTTGCCGGCGGGAACCGTAGCGATAGACGCACCGCAGGACATCATGAAGTAGAAGCCGGCGACATGGGCGAAGCAGTGGTCGAGAGGAAGGATGATGAGCATCACCTCGTCCTCTCCGAACTCGATCGAGGAGTGGGCCTGCTCTACGTTCGCGGTATAGTTGCGATGGGTAAGGAGGATTCCTTTAGGATCGGCGGTCGTTCCGGAAGTGTAGCTTATGTTGGCGTAGTCGTCGGGGCCGACGGACTTGAAACGCGCCTCGAAGGCGGCATAGTCGACGTCGAGAAGGGCATCGCCCGCAGCGAAGACGTCACCTATCCATATCTCCTTCTCCCCAAGGTCGTCAACCTTGTCGAAGACTATGACCTTCTCCACCTGGGGAGCATCGGGAAGCACCTTCCTTATCTTGGGAAGCTGGTTCTTCGAGGTCATTACGAAGCGCGCGTCGGAGTGGCGGATGCGGAAGAGGAGGTCGTTGGACTCCTCGAGCTTTATGGAAAGGGGTACGTTGACCGCACCTGAGTAAAGGATACCGAGTTCGCCGATGACCCAGAGGTTGCGGCCTTCGGAGAGGAGGGCGACCTTGTCCCCCTTCTCGATGCCGAGGGAAAGGAGGCCGGCGCCGAGACGGTAGGCTTCCTGGCGGGTCCTTTCAAAGGAGGTCTCCTCCCAGACGCCGTCAACCTTCTCGCGAAGGAAAGTATGGGAGGCGTACTGGCGGGTATATTTCTCGACAAAGTCGATGATAGTCAGTCTCTGTGACATAATCTGGAGATATTATTCGTCTTTCGTGTTGGGGAAGAGGCCGAAGAGCTCGGCATCTATTCTGTCGGTAACCTCACGGAAATCCTCGGGACGGTTGCCGAACTTGATCTTGTCAACGTCCAGTATAAGGAGGTTGTGCTTGTAATCCTTGATCCAGTTCTCATAGCGCTCGTTGAGTCCCGTCAGGTAGTCGATACGGATCGACTTCTCGTATTCACGGCCCCTTTTCTGGATCTGGGATACGATATTGGGGATCGAAGAGCGGAGGTAGATAAGAAGGTCGGGGGGATTTACAAGGCTCATCATGAGGTCGAAGAGGTCCTTGTAGTTGTCGAAGTCGCGGGTCGACATGAGGCCCATGCCGTGGAGGTTGGGGGCGAAGATACAGGCGTCCTCGTAGATTGTACGGTCCTGGATCACGACTTCGTCACTCTTGCTGATGTCGACGACATCCTTGAATCTCTTGTTGAGGAAGTATATCTGGAGGTTGAAGGACCACCTCTCCATATCATCATAGAAATCCGAAAGATAGGGGTTGTAGTCCACCGATTCGAACTTGGGGGTCCAGCCGTAATGGGCGGCGAGCATCTTGGTCAGCGTGGTCTTTCCGCTGCCTATATTTCCTGCAATTGCTATATGCATAACGGTTAAATTTTTACAAATTTAAAAGTAATTTCTAAATTTATGTACTTTTGTAGTCCAAAAGAGTCCAAACTATGATTCATGTAAAAGAATTTCTGGTAAATATCCTTGGCGAAAGATGCTCCGTGATTTGGGACCAGACCCTGGAATGCGTGATTGCCGACCCCGGATGCATGGGGTGCGAAGAGGAGGACAAGCTCGCCGGCTTCATCTCCGGGAAGCACCTTGTGCCCAAGGCGGTGATCCTCACCCACGGCCATTTCGACCACATCTACGGTGTAAGCCGGGTTGTCCGCGACTATAACATCCCCGTATTCATGAATCCCGGAGACAGGGGCTACATAGCGAACCCCTCAAGCATAGACAACCCCTTCACCCTTCCCGTTCCCAAAACGGACTTCGAGACTATCGACGTCCTTGACGGAGACATCGTCAGGTTCGGGAATTCGGCCCTGGAGGTCCTTGCGACCCCCGGCCACTCCAAGGGAAGCGTATGCTACCTCAGCTGCGAAGGGAAACTGCTCCTGAGCGGTGACACCCTCTTTGCCGGGACCATTGGCCGCACGGACCTTCCCGGCGGGGATTATGACAGGCTGATGGAGAGCATCTTCGGGAAACTCATGGACCTCGACGGCGACATCGACGTGCTTCCCGGCCACGGCCCGGCGACGACTATCTCGGACGAAAGACAGAAAAACCCTTTCCTGATGCCCTTCAACGAGCCCTTTGAAGAAGATAACAATGAATGATGACAAGATAAGGATAGAAGGCGCGAGGGCCCACAACCTCGCCGGTGTCAGCCTTGACATCCCCCGGCGCAAGTTCGTCGTTGTGACGGGCCTCAGCGGCTCGGGCAAGTCCTCCCTCGCCTTCGATACGATATATGCCGAAGGCCAGAGAAGGTATATGGAGACCCTCTCTCCGTACGCCAAGCACTTCATCGGCAATCTCGAGAAGCCCGAGGTCGAGTCGATCGAGGGCCTGAGCCCCATCATCGCGATTGAGCAGAAGACAACGGGCAACAACCCCCGTTCGACCGTCGGCACGATTACCGAGATCTACGACTTCCTGAGGCTCCTGTACGCACGCGCCTCGACAGCTTACTCGCCCGCCACGGGCAAGGAGATGGTCCGCTATACCGACGAACAGATAATCTCCCTCATAACGGAAAAGTTCGCCGGCAGGAAATGCTACATGCTCTCCCCTCTCGTCAAGGGGCGCAAAGGCAACTACAAGGACCTCTTCGCCCAGATGAGGAAACGCGGCTACACCGAAATCCGCATCGATGGAGAGATCTGCGAACTTGCGGGACTCGAATCCGTGGACCGCTACAAGGCCCACTTCATCGAGCTTGTCGTCGACAGGATGAAGCCGGGCACAGGAGAGGATGACATCAAGAGGACGACCAGTTCCGTCGCGACTGCCCTCAACCTCGGCAAGGGCTCGCTCGCGATACTCGACTGCGAGACCGGCGAGCTCAGCCACTACTCGAAACATCTCGTATGCCCCGACAGCGGCATCTCGCTCGCCGAGCCCGCGCCCCATACCTTCTCCTTCAACTCCCCCCAGGGCTACTGCCCCCACTGCAAGGGTCTCGGCATAATCAAGAATGTCGACATGAATGCCATCATTCCCGACGGGACCATGTCCATAGCCGACGGCGCGATAGTCCCTCTCGGGAAAGTCCATGAAAACCACAAGTTCGACGTCATACGCTCGATAGCGAGGAAATACAACTTCTCGATCTACGAGCCCGTGAACTCGCTTCCCTCCGAAATCATATCCCTCCTCATATATGGATCCGATGAACTCTTCCGCGTCGGTGAGGGCGTCTCCGCCTCGATGGAGAGTTTCGGCGGCATAGTGGACGACATCGAGGACAGGATTGTCTGTCCCGAATGCGGCGGAACACGCCTCAAGAAAGAGACCTCATACTTCAAGATAGACGGAAAAACCATCACCGAAGTGTCTGCAATGGAGATTTCCGTCCTGAAGGAGTGGATAGACTCCCTCGAGGGCAAGCTCTCCCCGAGGGCACGCACTATAGCCCACGACATAATCCGTGAGCTCAAGGACAGGGTCCAGTTCCTGCTCGACGTAGGCCTCGAGTACCTGACTCTCGACCGCCCGACCAACACTCTGTCCGGAGGCGAAAGCCAGCGCATACGCCTCGCGACCCAGATAGGCTCCAAGCTCGTCAATGTTCTCTACATCCTCGACGAGCCCTCGATAGGCCTCCACCAGAGAGACAACCGCAAGCTCATCGCCTCGCTCAAGAAACTTCGTGACGAGGGCAATTCCGTCATGGTCGTCGAGCATGACGCCGAGACCATGATGTCGGCCGACTGGCTTGTGGACGTCGGCCCCGGAGCCGGCAACGAAGGCGGCCGAATATGCTACAACGGCCCCCTGGAAGGCATCGGGGACCACAATTCCGTAACGCTCGACTACCTCAGGGGCATCCGCAGGATAGAAGTGCCGGGGCTCCGCCGCAAAGGCAGCGGCGAAAAGCTGGCGCTCCTCGGCTGCACCGGCAACAACCTCAAGGACGTGGACGTCTCAATCCCTCTCGGCTGCATGGTCGGGATCAGCGGAGTCAGCGGCAGCGGAAAGTCCAGCCTCATAAACGAGACTCTCGTTCCCGCGATAAAGAACAGGCTCTACCGCTCCCACGAGGAGCAGCTTCCCTTCCGCGAGATCGTAGGTCTGAAGAACATCGACAAGCTCATCGAGATAGACCAGTCACCCATAGGCAAGACCCCCCGAAGCAATCCCGCGACCTTCACCGGCGTCTTCGGCGACATCCGCGACCTTTTCGAGGCTACGCCCGACGCAAAGGTCCGCGGCTTCAAGGCCGGACGCTTCTCCTTCAACGTGAGCGGAGGACGGTGTGAATGCTGCAAGGGAGCCGGCATAAACATAATCGAGATGAACTATCTCCCCTCGGTGAATGTCGTCTGTCCCGAGTGTGGCGGGAAGCGCTACAAGCCCGATACCCTTGCAGTCAAATACAAGGGAAAATCCATAAACGACGTGCTTGAGATGCCGATAAGCGAAGCATGCGAGTTCTTCGACAAGATACCGAAGATTTCCCAGAAGCTCCGTGCCATGGTCGACGTAGGCCTCGGATACGTACGCCTCGGCCAGTCCGCCGTGACCCTCTCCGGCGGCGAGAGCCAGCGCATGAAGCTGGCTGCCGAGCTCGGCCGCAAAGGCACCGGCAACACGCTTTATGTGCTCGACGAGCCCACTACGGGCCTCCACTTCGCAGACGTCCAGATACTCCTCGACGTCCTCCGGAAACTTGTCGAACAGGGCAATTCGGTGATTGTCATCGAGCACAATCTCGACGTGCTGAAGTCAATGGACTACATAATCGACCTCGGCCCCGAAGGAGGCCGCAAGGGCGGTTACATAGTCTCAAAGGGAACCCCGGAGGAGGTCGCCTGCGATCCCTCTTCCGTAACGGGTCCCTATCTTAAGGAAATTCTTTTCTAGAGATACTGTCCTCCAACGAATTCCCTCATCACGCTTGTTGAGGGAATGGAGGCTATTGCCTCGGGAGAGAGGGGAACGACCTTGTCGAGGAAGTCCATGAGCCTCCTGGCGGTAGGATAGGCGGGAGAGTCCTCGGCGATGCCGCGAAGGAGCGGATCGGCGTAGAGCTTGAGGAGAGGAATCTCGTATACCTGGGCCGAGTTGAGGAATGCGTCGGCATTGTCCTGGAAGGGGAAGATGTACTTCTCCTCACCGGCGCGGACGCTGCCCCAGCGGAGTATTGTCTGCTCGGGGTTGATGCCGCGGGTGCGGTTGTCTCGGACTATGCGGCGGAGCATGCGGTTGTCGGTCGTGGAGATCGAAGAGCCGTCATCGAGCTTGAGGGCGGTAAGCGCAGAGGCATATATCCTGAAGATTCGGGACTGGGGAACTCCGGCGACCATACGGGGGTCGAGGGCATGGATGCCTTCCATGATCAGGATGTCGTTCTCTTCAAGAGTCATGTAGTTGCCCTCGAAACAGGGCTTGCCGAGCTTGAAGTCATAACGGGGAATCTCGACGGTCTTACCTTCGAGAAGGGCGTTGAGATGGGAATTGAGCAGCTCGAGGTCCATCGCTTCGAGGCACTCGAAATCGTATTCGCCGTTCTCGTCCTTGGGCGTCCTTTCGCGGTCTACAAAGTAGTTGTCCAGCTCGATGACCTTCGGGTTGAGGCCCGATACCTTGCACTCAAGGGCGAGCTTGAGGGAAGAGGAGGTCTTGCCGCTGGAGGAAGGGCCGGCAAGGAAAACGAATTTGAAGCGGCCTTTGGAAAGAGCTATGATCTGGGCGAGAATCGCGAACTTGCGCTCCTGGTAGGCTTCTGAGAGGTTGATTATCTTCCTGATGTCCCCGCAGGAATTGATCCTGTTGAGGTCTGAAAGACCGTTTATTCCCAATATGGAGGTCCACTCGGAGAACTCCGCTTTCAACATGTCGGTTGTATACATACGCTATAAAAGATTTGAGAGGACGATGGCTGTCACCGCCTCGACTATTACCGGGGTCCTAAGGGCAAAGCACGTGTCGTGCCGGCCCGGACAGGACAAAGTTACCATTTTTTTCTCTTCAAAGTCCCAGCTCTGCTGCTCTTTCGCTATCGAAGAGGTAGGTTTGAAGGCAACGCGGAAGACGAGGGGCGCTCCGTTGGAAAGCCCGCCGTTCACTCCGCCGGCGCCGTTCTTCGCAGGGACGCCGTCCGGCCCGAACGGGTCGTTATGGTCCGAGCCCTTCATCGCGGCAGCCCTGAAGCCGTCGCCGAACTCTATGCCGCGCACTCCGGGGATGGAGAAGACGGCATGGGCTATAAGGGATTCGAGCCCGTCGAAAAACGGCTCGCCCAGCCCGACGGGCAGGCCTTCCGTGCGGCACTCGACTACGGCTCCGAGAGAGTCCCCTTCTTCCATCGCCCTTTCTATCGCCGCGTCCCATCCGTCCTTAAGTCCTCCGAGCTCAACAATTTCAGCTTTTGGGGCTATACCGGTGAGCTTTTTCGCAACTGCTCCGGCGGCAACGAGGGGAAGGGTCATCCTTCCCGAGAAGATGCCGCCTCCGGGCTCTGCCTTGCCGTACTTGATGCGGGAAGTATAGTCTGCATGACCGGGGCGCGGGACACTGTTGAAGGAAGAATAGTCCCCGGGACGCGTGTCGCCATTCTTGAAGACGATTTCGAGGGCCTCACCCGTAGTAAAACCGCGGGCATCAAGCCCTCTGCGGATTTCGGGGACGTCCTCCTCGCGGCGGGCGGTAGTGCCCTTCGCGCCGCTGCGGCGGCGCAGAAGGTCCTTCTCGAAATCAGCCACGGCGATTTCGAGGCCCGCAGGAAGTCCGTCTATGACGACTCCAAGCTCGGGGCTGTGGGAAGTCCCGAAAACGGTTATCCTGTATTTGTCGCCGAAGGTGTTGTTCATGGTCCTAAAGGTCGAGAAGGCCGTCAGGAAGTTCCATGGCGAGGATTCTCTTCTTCTCGACGACTTTTGTGATGAGGTCTTCGTGAAGCGGAACGACGACGGTCGAGTCCTTGTAGGAGACCTCTATGCAGGGATTGGAGGGGATGTCGATGAAATCCACTATCTCGCCGACTCCCTCGAGGGCCCATCCGACGAGATAGGAGAAGTCCTCCTCTTCGGGTGCCAGTTCCTCGTAGTCCTCTTCGCGGGCCCATACGGGCTGCCCTACGACTTCGAGGGCATCCTTGTTGGAGGATATGTCCGTCAGGTGGACAAGGGCTTTCGACGAGCCCCTCTTCGTCAGGGATTCAATAAAAAAAGGAACCGGCAGTCCATCGAAATTGATGAATACCGGTTCCGTAAGGTTTACGTCATCAGGGTCTACAGTACGGAAGCTCAGTACGAGTTCCCCGTCTGTGCCGTTTGACTTGAGTACCTGGGCAATTTGAAACATTTATGCCTCTACGGTCTCTTCTGCGGCGGGCTCAGCGTTCTCAGCCTCGGCGGCAGCAGCGGCAGCGGCCTTTGCAGCCTCTTCCTCAGCTTTCCTCTTGGCGATAGCTTCAGCTCTTTCCTGATTTACCTTAGCCTCAGCCTCTGCAGCAGCTTTTGCCTTTGCAGCGGCGTCCTTGCTAAGACCTGCTTTCTTGGCGTTGATCTTGTTGTCCCTTTCAGCCTTCCAGGCAGCGAGTTTGGCGTCGGCCTGATCCTGAGTGAGAGCGCCCTTGGCTACTCCACCCTGGAGGTGTTTCTGAAGGAGGATACCCTCATAGGAGAGGATACGACGAGCGGTAAGGGTCGGCTGGGCACCGACATTGAGCCATGCAAGGGCACGCTCATTGTTGAGCACGATAGTTGCAGGGTTGGTGTTGGGGTTGTAGGAGCCGATCTGCTCGATGTAACGACCATCGCGAGGTGCGCGGGTGTCGGCCACAACAATGTGGAAGAATGCGAAATTCTTCTTACCGTGGCGCTGGAGACGAATTTTAACAGCCATTGTGAATCTGTTTTAATGAATTAATAATAATACCTTACATTTTTCCTACTCGAGGAAAAGTCTGCAAAAGTAGAGAGATTTATTTATATTTGCAACACTTTTATATAAAAGGCTCATATATGAAACGATTGATTTTTAGCATTTTCGCCCTTGTTCTGGCGCTTCCCCTCCTTTCCCAGAACCCTCTCAACAACGACGCCGCCAATATTGTGGGAGACTATTATGCGATACAGTCCGGCAATGAGAGCAAGGTCCGCATCTTCCTTGCTGAAGACGGAACCTATACCGGCCAGATATTCTGGGTCAAGGACTCCGTCGACCCCGCGACCGGAAAGAAGTACGGCGACCCCAAGAACCCCGACAAATCCCTCCGCAGCGTCCCCTGCGACCAGATAGTCCTCTTCAAGGGCCTCAAGTACAATCCTGGCAAGAAGCAGTGGGACAGCGGAAAGATCTACGATCCCACCCGCGGCATCCGCGCCAACTGCACAGTATGCTTCGCCCCTGACGGGCGCCTCAAGATCCGCGGCTCCGTAATGGGCATCGGCGAGACCGTCTACTGGAAGAAACTCTAAAGGGCCCCATCGTCCGTCCAACGACTCCCGGCATTTCTGCCCCCAATCACTCCCGGCATTTCTGCCCCCAGTGACTCCCGGCAAAAATGCCGGGAGTCATTTGCTTATGCGGCTGATATTCAATCGTTTGCGCTTTTCCCAAACTGTAAAAAATTCACCTCCTCTTCCGAAATTCGCATAAATTTGGAAATCTCATAGTCTGACGCCCCGGCAATATTCCTTGCCCTCCGCACGAAATCACGTTTCTCCTCATCATTCAAACGGAAGATGCGGGGTCCGGAGAAGTCCAGAAATCCCATATCCCGAGCTATCCTTTCCATCTCCCGGTATGGAATGTGAGAATGGATGATATGTTTTTCCTTTATGTCATATTCAGCACCGGTATTTGCGTTGATTGCGATAACTGCGCTGTCGTACGCTCCATACAGACGAATCGTCTCCGAATAGTCTACAGGAGCATACAAATGGATAATATAGTCCGTCAGCTGTTCCCTCTCTTCCGGAAATAATTTCGACATCAGTCTGTTCAATAACTTGAATCCGAGGTACTTGTTGTCTTCATACATTCCGTCGACAACCTTGATGGCCTTTCTCATTGCATCTCTGGTATCGCGTGAATGGAAAGATCTTGAATATGGGTGATCTGAATTCATGTAGGCAAGGAAATTCCAGCGGTCGTCGACGACATTTTTGAATAGCATTTTCTCGACGGCGTTGTTTGCAATATAGGCCAGATTGGAGCGCCGCTTCTTGTCATCCCACTTAGGAACGTGGCTGTGCTGATCCTCCATAATCACGGCATCATAGCCATACCAATTCTTGAAGTCGGAATCGTAAGCCTTGGTTGTTTCTGCCAAGAACCGATTGTAATTTGAAAAAGTAGGTGCCGATGCCTGGCTGTGATGGTGGTCATACATCAAAGATAACGCAAAGACAGTTACTCCGAACCTCCTGGCTTTTACGGACACAATAGTCGTATAGACCAGCCTGTCCACGTCGGAATAGAAAATCATTGAATAATCATGCCCTCTCTGATAGGCATGGTTGGGAACATCTGGATAAAATTTTGCTCTCCTGCTCATAATCTTTCGTATTACTTGGTAAAAAAAAAAGCAAGCAAAGACACCATCCAATTACTGGACACACATCTTTACTTGCTTGCTTATGATACCGCAAACATAGTGAAATATTTTCAATAAAAAAAGGTGTGGAGGGGGAAAGACGCTAGAGCCAAGGACGTGGAAGGGACCTTCTTCGAGACGTCAAACCAACTCCACACCGGGTGATATAGAAGGCCCGAAGGGCATCTGTACCGGTGTAGAAGCTTGGTTTCCGACTCTCGAGTTTTAAAAATTCCACTTTTTGGCTTTAAGCCGAGAAACTTTTCGCTTAGTATGTACAAAGAGATAGACATCGCGTCTATCCGAATGCAAATGTATAACCTTATTCGGACTTTTGCAAGTAAATGGTAGTCAAGGCTATCAAGAAATGACTCCCGGCGTTTTTGCCGGGAGTCACTGGGGGCGGAAATGCCCGGAGTCATTGGGGGCAGAAGGACCGGGAGTCACTGGGGGCAAAAATGCCCGGAGTCATTGGGGGCAGAAGGACCGGGAGTGATCAGAAGAGATGGAAAACGAGGAAGGCGGCAAGCCAGGCGAGAAGGAGGGAGTGGACGACTGTGAAGGCGGCCCACTTGCGCCCTATCTCACGCCGCAAGGTGGCAATGGTCGCTATACAAGGGAAGTACAGCAGGACGAACACCATGAAAGAAAGGGCGTTGGCGGTAGTGAAGTCACCGCTCTCGCGCATCGCCGCGGCAAGGCTCTCCCCGTCGTCCTCTGAACGGTAGAGGATACCCATCGTGCTGACTATCGCCTCCTTGGCCGGAAGGCCTGTCAGGAGGCATACATTCATCTTCCAGTCGAATCCGAGAGGCTCCATTACGGGACTTATGCCGCGGCCTATCATGGCAAGGCAGGACTCCTCCTTGAGCTCTCCGCCTTGAGTCCTGTCGGCAGGGAAATACTCGAGCGCCCAGATAATTACCGACGCTGCAAGGATCACGGTCGAAATCTTCTGGAGATAGTCCGAAACCCTCTCCCAGATATGCAGGCCGGTACTTCTCCACGTCGGACGCCGGAAGGCAGGAAGCTCGGAAACATAGTCATCAGCCTCCTTGCGGAAGTACTTCGTACGCTTCATGACGAAGGCGAACAGGATGGAAAGAAGGATGCCGCACAGGTAGATGGAACACATGACAAGAGCCTTGTACCTGACGAAGAACGCCCCGACGAACAGCATGTAGACCGGCAGACGGGCCGAGCAGGACATGAAGGGTATCATGAGCATCGTGAGCGTGCGGTCCTTGCGGTCGTCGATCGACCTCGCCGCCATGATCGCGGGCACGTTGCACCCGAATCCTATCAGCATGGGTATGAAGGAGCGGCCGTGGAGACCAACCCTGTGCATCAGCTTGTCCATGAGGAAGGCCGCTCTGGCCATATATCCCGAGTCTTCCAGAATCGACAGGAAGAAGAACAGGATCATGATGTTCGGAACGAAGGCCAGCACGGCCCCGACGCCGCGGACAACGCCGTCGACGACGAGACTCGAGAACCATCCGGTCCCGAGCATCGGGCCGAGCAGGCCGCAGAGCTCCGAAACACCTTTCTCTATCCACGCCTGGGGGTAGGCGCCCAGAGCGAAGGTCGCAGCGAAGACAAGGAAAAGCACGGCAAGGAGTATCGGAAGGCCGAGCCACCGGTTTGTGAGGACCGAGTCGACCTTCTGGGCGAAGGTATGGTCCGAATTGTCCCTGGAATGACGGAGGGTCTCCTGGAGAGCTCCGTTTATGAAGCCGCGGCGCGCCTTTGTAATAAGCGCCTCCGGCTTCTCGCCGTAGTTCTTCTCGAGACTGCTCCTCATCTGCGAGGCCAGCCCGACTATCTCACCGCTGCCCTCAAGCCTTTCGACATACGGCATTATGTAGTCCTGGTTCTCAAGCAGACGCAGAGCCATATACCTGTCGGTAAAGCATTCCGATTCGTCGGAGTGGGATTCTGCAATCCGGGAGGAAATAAGTGCGGCAGCTTTCTCGATATCCCGGCCATAAGGCACCTGGACAGCCTTGAGGCGCTCCTCGGAGCTGTCATGGGTTGTCGTTATCGCCTCCAGGATGCGCCGAAGGGAATCCTCGTCGTCGAATTCGAAAGGAACGACCGGGGAGCCGAGGAGGGCTCCGAGGGTCTCGCAGTCGATTGAATGGCCCGTGGAGAGCAGGTCTCCGTACCTGGTAAGGGCGACGACAGACCGGAGGTCCATGTCAATCACCTTGGTCACAGGATACAGGGTATTGTCGAGGTCCATGGAATCCGCGACATGAAGGACCATATCGGGCCGCAGGTCAAGGACCGAGGATATCTCGTCCATGTAGTGGAATCTGACGCAATGTCCCTTGTAGACTATAGTACGGGAAGGGCGCGGCGCGGCGCCGGTCACCGCGACGGTGAGGACTTCGTCCACCGCCGCTCTTTCCGCCGCCCCGAACGGGCAGCCCGAGCAATTTCCGTTACAGTTCATTTCCTTGCTACGTTATGGGCCTGCTAAGGTCCGGCCATTGAAAACCCGGCTTGCTTTCCGGGCACAAAAAAAGCCAAACTTCACTAAACGTGAAACTTGGCTTTGTGCGGAAGGCGAGACTCGAACTCGCACAGGAAAACTCCCACTACCCCCTCAAAGTAGCGCGTCTACCATTTCGCCACTTCCGCATTGGGACTGCAAATATACGCCCAATTTTTTTATCTCCAAAAAAATATTGAAAAAATTTACTTGAACCACTCGCAGGAAGTCTTCCTGCCGGCAAGCCATACGGTATCTCCGGAGAGGAACTCCATGTCGGGACGGGGGTTGGCGATAAGCGAACCGCCGCGCAGGACGCTTATGACCATGCATCCTTTCGAGCGCATGTCGGTATCCTTGAGGGTACGGCCCGTAAGGAAGGACTCCGGTCCGAGTTCGTAGGCCTCGACGACAACATCCTCTTCGGAAACCGACGCGGGCGTCGTCGTCCGCGGGATCATCTCCCTGACCCTTTCTATCTGGTCCCCCGAACCCACGGCAAGGACCCGGTCTCCGGGATAGAGGGACTCGTTCCCGTCGGGGATCACTATGCTGCGGCTTCCGCGGGCTATCTTTACCACATTGACGCCGGATTCAGCCCTGATGGGAATCTCCTTGAGCATCTTCCCTATGTATTCCGAATCGGCATCGACAACAACTACTTCGGGATGGATGTCATATCCGGCAAGCTTGTCCGTAACTTCGGTCGTCACCGGCTTGAGTTTCCTCTGTTCGGCCTCCTTCTCGTTGAGGTTCTCGAGGAAACGGTTCTCGAAGCGGGAGAACTTCCTGAAGAACATGCGCGCCACGATAAGCAGCGCGGCACCGGAAAGGATAATCAGGAGTATCGCCCAATAGGAAAGCTCGAAGCGGGAAACGATTGCGGCAATCACGAAGCCTGTCGCAAGAAGAGCCCTCAGAAGGACCAGCGAAAGGATAGGCCAGCGGTTCTTGTCGGATTTCTTTAGAAGGGCGACAGCGGGCTTGTTTATCGAGCCCGGGTTCGCGCCGAGGCCATACACGAAAGGCGACATGACGACAAGGGTCAGGACCAGGCTTACAGAGGCTACAGCGGTCTTTGACCACGAAGGGAAGACTCCGGCAATGAAGCCGTCGAGCCATGCCCCGGAGGCAAGCAGGATTGCCAGAAGGATGACTCCGTAGAGGATAACACGCAGGAGGTAGCTCCTGACGAGCTGCTTCCAGAGGCTCTGCTCCGCAGCGGAGCCGGAGAGCGGCCGCTCCTCGGCGTGGGATATGAAGGCCATTATCTTCGGCGGCAGTTTCTTCGCAATCCAGCGGGAAGCCGGGTCGCCGAGCTTCATCATGTAGGGGGTGGTAAAGGTCGTGAGGACAGACACGGCGATTACGACGGGATATATGAAGTCCCTCATGACGCCGAGGGAGACTCCGAGGCCGGCTATGATGAAGGCGAACTCTCCCAGCTGGGCCATCGAGAAACCGGTATGGACGGAATTGTCAAGGCCCTTGCCGGCAACCACGGCACCGGTCGTAGAGAAGAAGAGGATGCCGCCTACGGCCAATATCGCAAGGATAAGTATGGTGCCCCAGTTCTGGCCTATCACGACAGGGTCCACCATCATGCCGACAGAGACGAAGAAAATCGCTCCGAAGAGGTCCTTGATCCCATGGACGAGGCCGCTTATCTTCTCGGCCTCTACGGTCTCGGCGAGGATCGACCCCATGACGAAGGCGCCGAGAGCGGAGGAGAAGCCGGCGAGGTTGGCTATCGCCACCATGCCGAAGCAGAGGCCTATGCTGACGATAAGGAGAATCTCGTCATTGAGCCACTTCGCGCTCTTGCGGAGGAGGGTCGGGATAAGGAAGATGCCGACGAGGAACCACAGGATGAGGAAGAAGCCGAGCTTGCCGAGGTTGAAGAGCATCTCTCCGCCGGAGAACTTGTTCGACACGGCGATTGCCGTAAGGAGGACCATCACGAGTATCGCGAGGAGGTCCTCGACGACAAGGGTTCCGAATACCAGAGGAGCGAAGGGCTTGTTCTTGAGGCCGAGGTCCTCGTACGCCTTGATGATTATCGTAGTCGAGGACATCGGGAGGAGTCCTCCGAGGAAGACGGACTCCATCGGAGACCATCCCATCGCCTGGCCCGCCGTAAAGCCGAGCACGAACATGCCGATGAAGATCGTCCCGGCGACGATAAGTGCGCTCGAACCGACTTTGAGAAGCTTCTTGAAGGAGAACTCAAGACCTAGGGCGAAGAGCAGGAAGATAATTCCTATCTCCGACCATTGATGGACGGACTCGACGCTCGTAAGCTTGGGGAAGAGACCGAGATGGGGGCCGACTATGAATCCGGCGATGATGTATCCGAGAATCAGGGGCTGCTTGAGAGCCTTGGAGATTATCGTGAAGACACCGGCGGCAACAAGGATGACGGCAAGGTCGGTTACGAGGGCGAGTTCCGAGGACATATCAGTTAAAGTTCAAGACCCTTGAGGGTGTCTTTTATTATTGCAACGGTCTTTTCCGAGGGGGAGGAAAGGGGAAGACGGAGGGTAGCGCCCATCAGGCCCATCTCGGAGAGGGCGGCCTTTGCGGGGATAGGGCTGCTCTCGCAGAAGAGGTTCTTGAAGAGGGGCGAGAGTTTGTGGTGGAGCTCAAGGGCGCGGGCGGCGTCGCCATCCAGGGCGGCGGAAATGAACTCTACCATCAGCCCGGGAACGACATTGGAGGCAACACTTATGACTCCGGCGCCGCCGAGGGCGAGTATCGGGTAGGTGAGGCCGTCATCGCCGCTGAGGACAGAGAAGCCCTCGGGGGCGCCGGCCAGTATTTCCGAAATCTGGGATATCTTGCCAGAAGCCTCCTTGATTGCGACTACGTTGGGGATTTCGCGCGCAAGACGGAGGGCTGTTGCGGCTTCCATATTGACGCCGGTACGGCCGGGAACGTTATAGAGCACTATTGGCTTGTCCGTCGCGGCGGCGACTGCCTTGAAATACTGGTACTGACCTTCCTGGGTCGGTTTGTTGTAGAAGGGGACCACTACAAGGAAACCGTCCGCCTCGGAAAGGAGCTCCATGTTGGCGATGGTCGCAGGAACCGAGTTTGTGCCGACTCCGGCGAGAAGGGGTACGCCGGGAGCGTTCAGGCGGGTGAGGCGGAGAAGCTCGGCCTTCTCTCCGGCCGTAAGGGTCGGGGTCTCGGCCGTCGTTCCGAGAGGGACGAGGAAGTCGATGCCGGCTTCGACCTGGCGGGCGACAGACTTCGCATAGGCCTCATAGTCGATGGACCCGTCCTCCTTGAAGGGGGTCACCAGGGCTGTTCCGCAGCCTTTGAAGATAAGTTCGTTCATAATCTACAGTTCATTACAGGATCAGACTCTTGAATTCGTGGACGCCCTCGAGGCCTTCGGTCAGGAGGGCTGCGGCGACGGCGCCCTCGGCGAAGCCCTCCCTCGAGAAGGCCTCGTGGGTCAGGCTCAGGCGGTCGCACGCGCTCTTGAACTCCACCGTATGGATGCCGGGGACCTCGCCCTCGCGGATGGACTCGATCTCGGGATTGACTCCGAGGACGTCATTCACGATAAGCCCGAGGCTCTTTGCCGTTCCGGAAGGGGCGTCCAGCTTGTGGATATGGTGGGTTTCGGTTATGTGGGGCTCGTAGCCGTAGCCTTTGAGGAGGGCGGAAGCCCTCTCGACGGCGGCGAAGAGCACATTGACTCCAATGGAATAGTTCGAGGACCATATCATCGGGGTGCCGCATTTCTCGAAATAGGAGATGACCTCCTCCCTGATGTCGTTCCAGCCGGTCGTACCGATCACGACTGCGCCGAAATTCTCCGCAAGGAACCTGTAGTTCTTCCGGAAGGACTCGGGGAAGGTGAAGTCTATGCAGACACACTGTTTTGCCACCTCACGGGGTATGGACACGATATCCTCGCTCGCTGCAACGAGCTCAATCCCCCGCTTTGCAAGGACCGCCTCAATCATATGGCCCATGCGGCCATATCCGCTTATGATTACCTTTATCATGGTTCTCTAGAACAATTCTTTATGGATGCCCCTGAGAACGCTGTCGAGCAGTTCCCTGGGGACGGCGAAACTCAAGTTTACGTAGGTCTCGCCATAGGAGACCATATAGACCTTTTCGGGCGCAGCGGCCGGATAGGCCTTGATGACCTTGGACCTTATGTCGGAGATGTTCTTGCCTATTATTGTGACCTGGGCGCGGCCCCTGTCGAGGGATACGTCCGCAAAGCGGCCTATCTCCTCCGCGGCCGAATCGACCGCCGGCGAGTCCTCGAGAGTCAGGAACACCTTGCCTTCGGAGCTTGCCATCATATCCGGAGAGATGCCTTTCGAGGAAAGGACCGGGAACACGAGGGAAAGAAGACGCGAGGCGCTCGAGCCGCCGGAAACCGTCATCACGACTATCTTGTCCTTGCTCGAGAGGGATTTGAGACCGTCCTCCATGAAGTCCGCGGCAGTGATCGTCGTACCCTTGCCGGCGGGATTCATCGAGTTGAGCACGAGTATCGGGATATTGGTCCTCACGGCAGGCTGCATCGTCAGGGGATGGAGGACCTTGGCTCCGAAATGGGCCATCTCGGAGGCCTGCTCGAAGGTTATCGCATCCAGGCTGCGGGTTCCCTCGACCTTGCGGGGATCGGCCGTCTTGACTCCGTCGACATCAGTCCATATCTCTATCCTCGAGGCGCCGAGCGCGGAGCCGAGCAGCGAGGCGGAGTAGTCCGAGCCTCCGCGGCCGAGGACCGCGGCGGAGCCGTCAGCAAGGCGTCCTATGAAGCCTTGCGTCAGGACGGCGTCAGCGCGGCTGAGGGCCGCGTCGAACGCCTTCGGGGCGCGGCGGGAAAGCTCGTCAGTAA
Source organism: Bacteroidales bacterium (assembly GCA_024398155.1). Taxonomy (GTDB): domain Bacteria; phylum Bacteroidota; class Bacteroidia; order Bacteroidales; family UBA932; genus Cryptobacteroides. The sequence continues at coordinate 19,239 of JAKSJS010000022.1, forward strand.
TTGGAGCGGCCTTCATCGGGTCTCCCTCGAGGACCATCGTGTCACGCACGTCCATCCACGAAGTACGTATCCCATTCGCGTTCATATAGCGGGCGATAAGGGTCGAGGAAAGGAGTTCTCCGGTAGAGATCGCAGCCGCCTTGGAAGGCCCTGGAAGGGCATCGATAAGGACATCCATGTCCTCTATACACCTCTCGAGGTCCTCTCCGGAAAGGAGGGCTGAGGCGACGTCATAGTGGCGCTTGCGGAGGGCGTCCACAAGGGAGCTGTCGCCGGGATTGTCAGCTATCGAGTAGAGAAGGTCGGTCACCTTGGACATCGCGGAGACGACTACAAGGGGACGCTCGGAAAGACGGCCCCCGATTATACCGACCGTCCTCCTTATCGCTTCCGGGCTCCCTACGGAAGTCCCGCCGAACTTCATTACTATCATAGCTTATGGAATGGCTTGTGCCATTATCGCGCAAATTTAATAAAAAAGTCCTATCTTTAAGTCTGTGATGGCGACAGAAAGAACAAGCGGAACGCAAATAGCAAAATGTCAAAAAATGAATAAAGTTTATTTTATTGGACTTTTGCTTGCTAATGTCATTATTTGTTCATATTTTTGCGGCAAAAGTACAATATAATAGACTTATGACCTTACAAGACACGATGAAAGAGCGCCGTCAGACTCTCTCGCTCTCACAGAAAGACCTTGCTGAGATGACGGAACTGAGCCTGGCCACAATCAAGGATATTGAACGCGGGAAGGGCAATCCATCGCTCGGGACTGTCTCAAGAATCATGGACATCCTCGGGATGGAGATAGTATACAGGGTACGCCGTACAATTGCTGAAGAATCATGAGACAACTTGGAGTATATTGTAACGGCAAAAAGGCCGGAGTGCTGACTGAGAAGCTTCCCGGCAGGGAATACGAGTTCATTTATGACCCGGACTATCTGCTTTCAGGCGGCCCTTCAATCTCTGTGACACTTCCCAGAAGAAAAGAGGCCTACGAGTCGGCTGAACTTTTCCCGTTCTTTACCAACATGCTGCCGGAAGGATCCAACCGCAGCATCATCTGCCGCTCTCTCAAGATAGACGAGGAGGATTTCTTCGGAATGCTCGCGGCCATGGCGGGCCGTGATTTCATAGGTGCAGTACATATTAAAGCATTGCAGTGATGACAGAGATACAAAATTGCCCGTCCACCCTGGCGGAAGGATTTTCGACATACAGTCCCAAGGCACGTAGGACACTTTTTTCCGGTCATAAGGTGAGTCATCTTCTTGACTTCAACATAGACGAGTTCCGCACTGCCGGTGACATCGCTGATGCGATGCACAGGATATCGGTATCCGGCGTTCAGGAGAAGTTTCCCGCAATTGTGGAAGGTTCCCGGATAAAGATTGCCGGAGACGAAGACCGTTCGACATATATCTTGAAACCGGCTCCGTGGGACAGAACCCTGGTAGAACGCAAGCAGATACCGGCCAACGAGCATCTGACGATGCAGATCGCCTCTCAGGTATATGGCATCAGGACAGCCGACAACGGCCTGTGCTTCACCCCAAAGGGAGAGATGGTATATATCACCCGGCGCTTTGACGTCCTCCCTGACGGGACAAAACTTCCGATGGAGGACTTCGC
>JAKSJS010000023.1 GCA_024398155.1 Bacteroidales bacterium
TAAGCCGTACTTCCGAGCTCAAGATCATCGACGAGAACACCGGTATCACTTACTCACAGTATGATGTTCCCTACGGCTCCATCCTCTACAAGGCTGATGGCAGCAAGGTCAAGAAGGGCGACAGAATCTGCGAGTGGGATGCCTACAACGCAATCACGATCATCGAGAGCGCCGGTAAGGTACGCTTCGAGAACATGATAGAAGGTGTCACCTTCCGTGAGGAGATGGCCGACGAGTTCTCCCTCAACAGGGACAAGGTCACCATCGCTTCCCAGGACAAGACCAAGAACCCCGCAATCCTCGTCTGCGACGAAGAGGGCAACACTCTCAAGAAGTACAACCTTCCTGTTGATGCCCACGTCATGGTCAGCGACGGTGACGAGGTCAAGGTTGGAGACATCATCATCAAGATACCCCGCAAGTTCGGCAAGTCCAACGATATCACCGGAGGTCTTCCCCGCGTCACCGAGCTCTTCGAGGCCCGCAACCCTTCAAGCCCCGCTATCGTCTCCGAAATCAACGGAGAGGTTATCATCGGCAAGATCAAACGCGGTAACCAGGAGATCATCATCCAGAACAAGAGCGGTGAGAAGAAGACCTACCTCGTGCCTACTTCCCGTCAGATCCTCGTCCAGGAGAACGACTATGTCAAGGCTGGTATGAAACTCTCCGACGGAGCTGTTTCTCCTACCGACATCCTCGCTGTCCTCGGCCCTATCAAGGTCCAGGAGTACATCGTCAACGAGATCCAGGAGGTTTACCGCCTCCAGGGTGTGAAGATCAACGACAAGCACTTCGAGATGATCGTACGCCAGATGATGAGGAAAGTCCAGATCACCGATCCCGGCGATACCGACTTCCTTCCCGAGGAACTCGTCGACAAGAGCTTCTTCCACGACACCAACGACAACCTCTACGGCAAGTACTTCGTCGAGGATGCCGGTGACTCCCAGAAGTTCTATGTAGGCCAGATCATTTCCGCAAGGGATCTCCGTGCTGAGAACTCCTCTCTCGAGCGTCAGGGTCTCAAGGCCATCGTCGCCCGCGATGCGAAGCCCGCTACCGCATGCCAGATCCTCCAGGGTATCACCCGTGCCGCCCTCAAGACCAACAGCTTCATCTCCGCAGCATCCTTCCAGGAGACTACCAAAGTCCTCTCCGAGGCTGCAATCCGCGGTCGTGTCGACAATCTCGAAGGTCTTAAGGAGAACGTCATCTGCGGTCACCTCATCCCCGCAGGTACAGGCCAGAAACAGTGGCAGGAAATCCTCGTCGCTCCCAAGAACGAGGCCGTCAGCGAACTCGAGAACCTCTAAGGTTTTCAACATATTTCAGGGAAAGGACCGGGTGACCGGTCCTTTTTTTGACGTAATCTTTTCTGAATTAAAAAAGTTTTTAACTTTGCTGACACAATTCCCTGGCTTTCGACTGATTATTGATAACATTAAACAATGACATTATGAAGAAAATCGTGATTACAATTGCCGCCATGCTTGCAGGAGTCAGCGCAATGGCGCAGGAATGGGATTCCATTATTCTCAAGAGTGGCAGTTTTGACTGGGCTTTGAGCCGTCAGAACATCAGTCAGGTCATAGATTTCGACAATGCCGTCGAGGTCGAATTCACGAAGGAACTCGAGCTTGACCTTGTGAAGGATGGAAAATTCTATGATTACCACACCCGGGAGGATGTTGAAAACTCTGTAAAGATGTACCTCAAAAGTTGTGAATTACAGACGAAGTTCGGAGGTTTCAAGAAGAAGGTTGGCGCTGGTTTCCCATATTCCAAACCTAATGCAGTATATAAATATGAACTCAAGGTGGTGGTGGATACCATAGATACCGGCAACACTGGCGCAGCTGCCGTGCTCGCAGGTATGAATTCCAAAACCGGAGGAATGACAATCTGCGGAAATGCTACTGTGACTGATCTGGAAACAGGCGAAGTCGTCTGCGAAATGGACCTTGAAAGAGCTCAAGGATACGGATACGGTGTCAGAGGATTCAAGGACAAACTCTTCAATCTCATCTACCGATATCTCTTCCTTGAGACAGCATGCGGGTATGATGTGTTATTTCACAAAATCAAGAAATAGCGCATAAGCAGGACGCCATAGACTGGCATATCTCGCCTTTCCTGATGATATATGGCTCCGAGTCTTCTCGGGGCTATTTTCGTTTCCGGTGTGCCCACTGTCAAGAAAAATGGTAGAGTGGGCACGAGTGGCAGGGTATGTCACAGAATAGTGACAGTGAAGTGGTGGTATGGATATGACGGGATATTATTTCTATATTTGTGAAGGGAATAGATTATGTAATTATGAAAAAAGTTCTTTGGGGATTTATCGGAACAATGCTTCTTGCGCATGGGATTTGCCTTTCTGCGCAGGATGAGACAATGGATGTTCCGAAGTCCCGTCCACATGACAGCTACAGTGTGACGCTTCAGGGCGTGTATGACTACAGCGGGACCTTCGCCCACCAGGGCGGCGTCGACCTTGCGGGCCACATGCCTTTCAATCCTTATTTCGAGGCTGATGCCGGTTTCGAGTTCATGGGCCCGAAGACCCTTGCGGGAACTTTCGTCGCAAGGCCGAAGTTCCCGGTCGCGGTCGGCGAGCTCTTCCTTGAGGGCGCTGTCCATCTGCGGGCCTTCAAGACTTCAGACATTGCCAATTTCTCGATGGCGGCCAGTTTCGGATACCGGATGGACTATGTGAGTGTCCAGCTCGGCGTCCAGAGCATGACGTTCTTCGACCTCCTGAAGGAGTTCGGTGACGGCCGCACGACGCTCTCCGAGCCGATAAACCTTGTCTTCAAGCTGGCCTTCAATGTGCGCCCCAGCACTTCTCCATGGAACATTTCCTTTGGAGGCGGCAACTTCACCCTCTACCAGTACGAGCGCTTCTACTATCCGATCTTCTTCCTCGGCGGTCACTATGACTGTTCCGACCATATTACGGTCAGGGCTGAGGTCGACTTCAAGCCCTCCGGCATGTTCAACATGACCACCCATTTCAACGAAATCACGGCCCGCGCCGGTCTGACATACAATTTCTGATCATGAAAAGGAGTTTATCATATATATTGGCCCTCATATCGTGCCTCGCGCTCGTTCCTTCGTGTGAGACTCTTGATTTTGCGGGCTTTGTCCTCATGGTGGACACGAACGTGAACGACCGTTTCGACAGCTCGATGGAGTATCTTGAGAGCAATCCTTTCGAGGATGTGAACGTCTCCTCCAACGATTACGGGCTCTATCTTGTCACCGATATCCATTGCGACGGCAGCAACGACCGTCTTGAGAGGTTCGTCTCGGCATGCATTTCCGACACGGAGTCCGAAAAGGTCGTCCTATGCCTTGGCGATATCGTAAACGGCAGGGACTACCAGAAGGATATCTTCGGGAAGCTCTCGCCCCTCGCCGACAACGGCTGGCGCTTCATAAATGTCCTCGGTAACCATGACACATATTTCCGCCAGTTCAGCAAGTTCCAGGAGTTCTGGCCCCTGACGACCTTCAGCTTCAGGGTCAACACGCCCGGGGAGGGGAGTGACCTCTTCCTCGGTCTGGACTCCGCCGACGGAACTTTCGGCACCTCCCAGCGTAAATGGCTGGAAGAAAGGCTCAAGGAGGCGAAGGGCAATTATCGCAACATCTACGTCATGACCCACACGAACTTCTTCAATACGGACAACACCCAGCTTACGAGCGGCAACTACTCCTTCGAGGAATCCTTCGACCTTATGGCCCTCTTTGCCAAATATGGAGTAAACTATGTACTGACCGGCCATGACCATTACTACGAGTACCGCCGCTTCCGCGGAGTGGACTACTACACCTTCAATGCCCTCTGCAACGACACCGGAAGCTACTACAAGATGTCTTTCGGCAAGGAATTGAGGTTCTCCGAAATCAGTATCGAGTAAAATCGTCCGTAAGGATTAAATTCTCCGGTAAATTCCTCTAACGGTAGGTAATTTGAGTACCGTTAGAGGAATTTTTTATTCGGCAATATTTGAATTACATTGCCGAATTATTAATTTTGTGAAAAATTCAGGGATTCGATATGGAACGAAAGGAATATAAGGAAAGGATAGAAGAGATTCTTGCCCGTGGAGGCGAGATTTCTGCCGCTGATTTTATGGAGGTTATGCCGGATGTCCCGGCGCCGACGGTGTATTCCCGGATCCGCTCTCTCGAGCGGACGGGAAGGATACATTCCGTCGGCCGGGGGATATATGTTGCCGGGTCTAAGATGAAGTACAGGCCTGAGTTTTCGGAGAAGTTGAAGGAGATTTGCCGTTTCCTTATCGACAACTGCGAGGGAGTCGGCTATTGCATCAGCGAGAGAGGAGGCAATGTCTATGTGGAGGTTTCGAAGCCCAATATCGGGGTCGTCATTGTGGCCTTGAAGGAGAAATATCCGCGGGTGCTTGACCTTCGGAAGTCGAAGTACATAGAGTCTGAACTCGAGGACTGCATTTTCGTGGGACCAATGGTTTCCGAAGCCCCCCTGGACGATTTCGACGGGGTGGTGAGTTCTCCTCTTGAAAAGGACCTGGTCGACATGGTCGCCCGCAAGACTGAAGGTCCGGAGGCTATGGCGAAACGCTTCCAGCGCGCGTTTGAGGTTTACGAGGTAAACCGCAGCGCGCTCCTGCGTTACGCCTCCCGCCGCGGTGTCCGCCCGGAGGTGGAGGGCTTCCTGGCGGCCCTTAATCATGAAAGGATAGACCTGATTACCAAGATCCAGTCATTCTTTGCGACCCAGCCTGTAGAGCGGGTCTGGCTCTTCGGCTCCTTCGCCCGCGGCGAGGAGCGCCCCGACAGCGACGTTGACCTTCTGGTCGACTATTTGGAGTCGTCCGATTTGAGCTTATGGGATATCGCTGGCATATCCTTGAAGATAAATGACTATCTGAATAAGGAGGTAGACCTCATAGAGAACGGGTACCTGCTTCCTTTTGCAGTCAAGACTGCTGACCATGATAAATTCAAAATATATGAGAGAACCAATAAGAGATCAGAACCGGTTGGAGCATATAATGCTTGAAATCGGACACTTGGAGGAATTTTCCTCGGGCATCAGCGAAGAGTCCTTGCATAATGATATGCTTAGATTCTATGCGATTGTAAAGAGCATTGAAAATATAGGCGAAGCCGCCTATATGCTGAGCAAGCAATTCAAGGGGGAGCATGCTGAAACTGATTGGCCCGTGATTGAGTGCATGCGCCATTTCCTGGTGCATGAATACTATCAGGTCAATCCCAGCAAAGTCTGGCGCGTAATAAAGAATGACCTTCCCGAATTGAAAACCCAAATCCAGCAATATCTGGCAGAATTCACACAAGGAAGAATTTGAACGTATTCGCGATTTTTGATTAACTTTGTGGGATACTAAGAAATATTAACGGATATGAGAGATCTTTTCCTTACAAATACCCTTACAAGAAAGAAGGAACTGTTTGTTCCTATCAATCCCGGCCGTGTCGGAATGTATGTCTGCGGACCGACGGTCTACGGCGATGCCCACCTCGGCCATGCCCGTCCGGGCGTGACCTATGACGTCCTCTCGCGCCTTCTGCGCCATCTCGGCTACAAGGTGCGTTACGTGAGGAACATCACCGATGTAGGCCATCTCGAGCATGATGCCGACGAGGGAGAGGACAAGATCGCAAAGAAGGCCCGTCTCGAACAGCTCGAGCCTATGGAGGTGGTCCAGTCCTACACTCTCCGCTACCATGAGGCGATGAGGGAGCTCAACGTTGCGCCCCCTTCGATAGAGCCCCGCGCCAGCGGCCATATCATCGAGCAGATAGAGGCCGTGAAGAAGATCCTCGCGAGCGGATACGCCTACGAGAGCAACGGCAGCGTCTACTTCGACGTCGAGAAATACAACAAGGACCATCACTACGGAATACTTTCCGGCCGCAACCTCGACGACACCCTCGAGGGAACGAGGGCCCTTGACGGCCAGAGCGACAAGAAAGCCCCCTACGACTTCGCCATATGGAAGAAGGCCGAGCCCCAGCACATCATGCGCTGGCCCTCTCCCTGGGGCGACGGCTTCCCCGGATGGCACCTCGAGTGCTCCGTCATGGGTGAGAAGTACCTCGGCCACGAGTTCGACATCCACGGCGGCGGCATGGACCTCATGTTCCCCCACCACGAGTGCGAGATAGCCCAGAACGTGGCCTCCCGCGGTACCGGCGGAGTCCACTACTGGGTCCACAACAACATGATAACCATCAACGGCCAGAAGATGGGCAAGTCCCTCGGCAACTTCATAACCCTTCCCCAGCTCTTCTCCGGCGACCATCCGAAGCTCGAGCAGGCTTATGCGCCGATGACGATACGCTTCTTCATCCTCCAGGCCCACTACAGAAGCACCCTCGACTTCTCCAATGAAGCCCTCCAGGCTGCCGAGAAAGGCCTCAAGAGAGTGCTCCAGGCCGCGAAGGACCTCTATGCCCTCGCCGGCGTGAAGGCTCCCGCCTGCGCCTACGGCGAGCTCAGCGAGGCCGTCGCCCCCGACACCTGCAAGGCTGACAATGCCGAGGTCAAGGCCGTGTTCGACGGTGTCTACGAGGCTCTCTGCGACGATATCAATACCCCTATCGCCCTCAGCCATATCTTTGATGCCGTAAGGATCATCAACCTCGCCAAGGATAAGAAACTTACCCTCTCGAAGAACGACATCGAGACTCTCGTCGGGCTCTTCAATGACGTTGTATTCGGCGTCCTGGGACTGAAGGACGACGAAGGCGCCTCCTCCTCGTCCGCTAAGATCATCGACGGCCTCATGGGCATGGTGATCGAAGCCCGTACAGCCGCCCGCGAAGCCCGCGACTGGGCTAAGAGCGACGCGATCCGCGACTCCCTCAAAGCCCTCGGCATCCAGATCAAGGACACTAAGGACGGTGTCGAATGGACCTTCTAGCCCTTACGAGATGAAACTCATAAGCTGGAACGTAAACGGACTCAGAGCCGTCGTCGGCAAGGGTTTCGCGGACATATTCGCGGAGCTTGACGCCGACTTCTTCTGCCTCCAGGAGACAAAGATGCAGGCCGGCCAGCTCGATCTCGAGTTCCTCGGCTACCGTTCCTTCTGGAACTATGCCGACAAGAAAGGCTACTCCGGAACGGCAATATACTCCCGCGTCGAGCCTCTCTCCGTAACGTACGGGATCGGCGTCGACGAACACGACCACGAAGGCCGCGTCATAACTCTCGAAACCGAAGAGTTCTACCTTGTGAACGTCTATGTACCCAACTCCCAGGACGGTCTCAAACGTCTTGACTACCGCATGAGGTGGGAGGACGATTTCCGCCGCTATCTTTGCGGTCTTGCCTCGAAAAAGGCTGTCCTCGTATGCGGCGACATGAACGTCGCCCACGAGGAGATAGACCTCAAGAACCCCGCAACCAACCACTTCAATGCCGGATTCTCCGACGAGGAGAGGGGAAAGATGACCGAGCTTCTCGGTGCCGGATTCGTCGACTCATGGCGCTACCAGCATCCAGATGAGGTCAAATATTCGTGGTGGAGCTACCGCATGGCCGCCCGCGAAAGGAACGTCGGGTGGAGAATCGATTATTTCCTCGTCTCCGACTTCTTCAAATCCAGGATAGTCTCAACCGAAATCCATAATGAGGTCTTTGGCTCCGACCATTGTCCTGTCGAGATAGTTATTGAATGAAAAAAAGAACAAGCTTCCTTCTTTTCGTTGCTCTGGCAACCCTTCTTGCCATGCCGCTTTCGGCAGAGACCGTCAAATCACCGAACCGCAGAATCTTAGTGTACGTCAATCGCGAAACCGCGACCTGGACTGTGTCCTACAAGGGCAAGACTCTTGTCAGCGAAGCCGCGACCTCCATGACCCTTGCAGGTGGAGAGGAAACTTTCGCTCCCGGGAAAGCGTCAAAACCGGTATTCAGGAAACGAGTCAAGGAGCATGTGACCTCCTCCGTATACCGCATGTCGTCCTTCGACTATGAGTACAACTCGATGTCGATGGACCTCGGGAACGGATTTTCCATTGAATGGCGGGTCAGCAATGACGGCGTCGCCTACCGCTTCGCCACGTCCCGGGGCGGTGAGACTGTCGTCAATAATGAGACTGTCGAATTCGGGTTCGCCGAGGACCGCGACTGCGTCCTCTCCTGCGTATGGAACCCCAATGACCCGTACCGCACGTCCTTCGAGAATGACTACAGGACCGTCAAGCTCTCAGAAGGCTCCAATGTGCCTGCGTTCCTGCCGGTAAGCGTGGATGCTGCCGAAGGAGTCCGCGTCACCCTCGTCGAGGCCGACCATGAGTCCTACCCCGGCATGTTCGTGCGTCCTGTCGCCGGGACGACGAAACTCAAGGGCGAGTTCGCTCCATATGCAATGAGGGAGCCCTATATCGCCAGGACCAGCGGAGCGAGGACTTACCCCTGGCGCATCCTGAAAATCACGACTGACGATACCCAGCTTCCAGTAGATAACCTCGTGTTTGCCCTTTCCAAGCCCTCGAGGATAGCCGACGAGTCCTGGATCAAACCCGGTTTCAGCACCTGGGACTGGTGGTGCGACTGGCAGATTACCGACGTCCCCTTTACTCCCGGCGTCAATACCGAGACCTACAGATACTACATAGATTTCGCCGCTGCGAACGGCATCGAGTACGTCCTTCTTGACGAGGGATGGGGAAAGGTCGGCCCCGGCCGCAACCTTCTTGTCCCTATTCCGGAAGTCGATGTCGAGGGCCTTGTCCGATACGGCCGCGAGAAAGGCGTCAAACTCATTCTCTGGGTGATGATGGACGTCTTCTATCCGGAAATGGAGTCAGCCTGTGAGAGGTACGAGAAGATGGGAATAGCCGGATTCAAATGCGATTTCCTCAACCGTAACGACCAGGAGGAAGTCGAACGGGTCTACGAGATTGCCGAAACGACAGCCCGTCATCATCTCATCATGGATTTCCATGGGGTCTTCCCTCCGGCAGGACTTGACAGGACATATCCGAACCTCCTCAATTTCGAAGGCGTTTGGGGCCTTGAGAATACAAAGGACACCCACTACCAGCAGATCATCCCGTACGACGTGACCATACCTTATATGAGGAACATGTACGGCATCTGCGACTTCACGCCCGGAGCGATGAAGAACTTCACCAAAGAGACCTATACACCGAGCAAGAGCCATCCCGGCTCGCCCGGCACAAGAGCGCGTCAGGTAGCGCTCTATGTCGTGCTCGACTCTCCGCTCACTATGGTATGCGACACTCCTTCGAACTACCTCCGCGAAAAGGAGACAACGGATTTCATCACCTCGCTTCCAAGGAGCTATGACGACAAGAAGGTGCTTTCCGGAAAGTTCGGCGAGTCGATACTTGTCGCGAAAAGGAAAGGCGACGAATGGTACGTCGGAGCCCTTACCGACTGGACTCCCCGTGAGATAGAAGTCGATTTCTCCTTCCTCGGAAGGGGAAAATGGAATGCTGAGATATTCATGGACGGCGAGGACGCCGGCGTCAATGCGGAGAGCTACCGCATCGAAAGATTCTCCGTAAACAAATCCGCCCGCAAGACGATATCGCTTGCGAGCGGAGGTGGATTCTGTATCAAGCTTTCAAAGTGAAAAATTGTTCTGCTTGACATCAAAATGAAGCAAGCAGAACAAAAAAATCTTAGAAGAGCGTAGGCTCGTCGTCATCGTCGAAGTTCAGTTCGACGACTTCATCGCCGTCATCTTCTTTAGCTGCGGCATCTTCGGCGGCTTTCGCCGCGAGATGGGCCGCTGCGCTGACGATGGGGGTCTCGTCGATCTCTACGATGTCTTCGCTGAGGTCGGCCGTAAGCTCTTCGGGAGCGGTCTCCTCATCTTCCTCGATGTCCTCGGGTTTCACGAGAGGCTCGATGAAGCGGACTGACTTGGCTTCGAGGGCGGTGACTTTCTTGCCCTTGGCTCCGATGCCTTTCTTGGCGATGTATTCCTCGGCATCAACCCTCTCGGGCTCCTTGTGGGCCCATTTTCCTCCGAGCGTCACCTCGAACTGGGGATGCTTGTCCTCGCTCATTTCAACGAGGTAGGATCCCTTGGAGTCGCTTATGAAGGAGACGGGGGTGTTGTCGTTGACGTCGAAGGAGAACCTCTTGACATAGAAGCTCTTGACTCCGGGAGTGTTGTCGTAGTAGAGTACGGTGTAGGTCTTGTTGAGGTCGAGTTTCTCGATCTTCATGATCTCGCCCTGGTACTTGACGCTGAGGTCGAAGCCGGTAGTGTAGTAGGTGCCGTCCTTGAAGATGGCGAGGATATGGTCGCCTTCCTGGAACTCGCCGAGGAGAAGGCCGTGGCCGTCCTCGTTGAGCTTCTGGATATCCTCATCGAACCATATTGACTTGCCTCCGATGGTGGAGACACCCTTGCTGCGCAGCTGGATGGACTGGATGGGGTTCTTGGAGACGACGTTTCCGCGGGAGGCGCGGCCCTTGATCGCAAGCTGGGAGAAGTCGTACTCGTCGACGAGCTTCTTGATCTTGCCCTTAGGGCGGAAGCGCAGGCGGACGGTCTCGGCCTCACCGTTGTGGTTGGCTGTGAACCAGGTGATGAGGGAACCTTCGGTGCCCATGGTTATGTCGTATTCCTTGTCGCGGGTGATGGAGGTGATGTTGAACCTCTTGGCGTAGGAGATGCCGGCCTTGCCGTCGCGGTAGATGACGTTGTAGATTGTCCTCTTGTCGTTCCTGTCGAAGACACCGACGTAGAGGAGGTTCTTCCAGAAGAAGGCCTTGTCGCTGATCTTGGTCACCTTGTATTTGCCGTCCTTTCCGATGACGATTATCTCGGAGAGGTCGGAGCAGTCGCAGATGAAGACGCCGTTGTCGTCCTTCTTGAGGTTCATGCCGACGAAGCCCTCCTCGAGGTTCGCGTAGAGCTTCGCGTTGTTGGAGATGACCTTGGTCGCGGCAATCGTCTCGAAGGAGCTTATCTCAGTGCGGCGTACGTAAGGTTTGCCGTACTTCTTCTTTATATTCTTGAAGTAGTTGATCGTGAACTCGGTGAGGTGGTCGAGGTGGTTCTGGACCTCGTCCATCTCCGCCTCTATAGCGCGGATCTTGTCCTCGACGGCCTTGACGTCGAACTTGGAGATCTTCTTGACAGGAAGGGACACGAGCTTCAGGATGTCGTCCATGACGATCTCCTTGTGGACCATATTCTGGTATTCCTTCATCTTCGCGAACACGTTGTCGAGCTGGTCCTCCCATGTACGGTCGCTCTCGTTCTCGAGGAGTTTGTAGACCTTCTCCTCGAAGAAGATCCTCTCGAGGGAGGTGTTGTGCCACTCGGCGGAGAGCTCGTCGAGACGGATGCGGAGTTCCCATCCGAGGAGCTCTTTGGTGTGATTGGCGCTGTAGCGGAGCACATCGTCAACTCCGAGGAACTCGGGCTTGTGGTCGACGATCACACAGGTGTTGGGGGAGATGCTGACCTCGCAGTCGGTGAAGGCGTAGAGGGCATCTATCGTCTTGTCGGGCGATACGTCGTTGGGAAGATGGATTATGATGTTGGCGTCCTTGGTCGTAAGGTCGTCTATCTTGCGGATCTTGATCTTGCCCTTCTCCTTGGCCTTCATTATCGAGTCGCAGAGCATGTGGGTGGTCTTCGAATAGGGGACCTCGCGGATTGCGATAGTGTTCTTGTCTATCTTCTCGATCTTTGCGCGGACCTTTACGACGCCGCCTCTCTGGCCGTTGTTGTATTTCGAACAGTCGGCATAGCCGCCGGTCGGGAAGTCGGGGTAGAGTTCGAAGTCCTCGCCCTTCAGAGCGGATATCGAGGCGTCGATGAGCTCGTTGAAGTTGTGGGGGAGTATCTTCGAGGCAAGACCGACGGCGATGCCCTCGGCGCCCTGGGCGAGAAGGAGGGGGAACTTTACCGGCAGCTCGACGGGCTCGTCGGCCTTGCCGTCGTAGGAGCGCATCCATGTCGTCGTCTTGGGGTTGAAGACAACCTCCTTGGCGAAGGCGGACAGCTTGCACTCGATATATCGGCCGGCGGCATTGGCGTCTCCGGTTATGATGTTGCCCCAGTTACCCTGGGTGTCTATGAGGAGCTCTTTCTGACCGAGCTGGACGAGGGCGCCGAAAATGGAGGCGTCTCCGTGGGGGTGGTAGGCCATTACCTGACCGACGACCTTGGCGGCCTTAGTCAGGGAGTTCTCGTCGTTGACCTTCATTGCGTGGAGCACGCGCCTCTGGACGGGCTTGAGACCGTCGACGATATGGGGCACTGCTCTTTGGAGTATGACATAGGAAGAATAGTCAAGGAACCAGTCCTTGAACATTCCTGAGAGTTTGTATTTGTGGCTGTTCTCGCCGAGAAGCGCGTCATATTTGCCGCTTGCCTCTCCGCTCGCAACCGCACCTTCCTCCTCAATTCCGAGCTCTTCCTCCTGGGGGATGTTTTCGTCTTCTATCATATTCTGTATTACGCGCCGCTCGGCGCAAAAATGTTGTTTTACAAATCGTAGCCGAAGCGCTTGAGCTCCTTGCGGCTCTCACGCCAGTCGGGGTCGACCTTGACGTAGAGCTTGAGGAAGACCTTCGTCTGGAAGAAGTCTTCCATCTCGAGGCGGGATTCGGTGCCGACCTTCTTGAGGGAGGCACCGCCCTTGCCTATTATGATGCCTTTCTGGCTGTCGCGCATTACGTATATCACTGCGGATATGTCGTATCTCTCGGAGCCTTCCTTGAACTCCTCGACCTCGACCTGACAGCTGTAGGGAATCTCTTCCTTGTAGTTGAGGAAGATCTTCTCGCGGATTATCTCGGAGGCGAAGAAGCGCATGTTCTTGTCCGTGAAGGTGTCCTTGTCGAACCATGCGGGGGCTACGGGAAGGTTGGACACGATGGCGTCAAAGATGTTCTCGAGTCCGAACTTCTCCTGGGCCGAGGCGGGGTAGATCACAGCTTTGGGAAGCTGTTCGCCCCACCAGGCCATAAGCTCGCGGACCTTGTCCTGGGAGCTTATGTCGATCTTGTTGATGACAAGGATGACGGGGCACTCGAGCTTCTTGAGCTTCTCTATCCACTCGATGTTCTTGTCGGCCTTCTCGACTGTGTCAGTCACATAAAGGATGATGTCGGCATCTCCTATCGCAGTCTCGACGAAGTTCATCATCGACTGCTGGAGACGGTAGTTGGGACGGAGGATGCCGGGGGTGTCGGAGTAGACTATCTGGTAGTCGTCACCGTTCACGATGCCCATGATCCTGTGACGGGTCGTCTGGGCCTTGGCGGTCACTATCGAGAGCTTCTCCCCGACGAGGGCGTTCATGAGGGTCGACTTGCCGACGTTGGGGTTGCCGATTATGTTTACGAATCCTGCGCGATGTCTCTCAGCCATTACCTGTATGCTCCTATCTTGAGTATGTTGACTTCACCCTCGGAGAGATATCTCCATTCGCCTCTCTTGAGGCCTTTCTTGGTGAGGCCGGCGAAGTATACGCGGTCGAGGTTCTTCACGTCATAGCCGAGGCTCTCGAAGATCCTTCTTACGATGCGGTTCTTGCCGGAGTGGATCTCGATGCCGACCTTTCTCTTGTCGTTCTCGTCGATGTACTGGAGGTCGTCGGCGGCTATCGGGCCGTCGGTGAGCTCCAGGCCGGCGAGTATCTTGTCGAAGTCGTCCTTCTTGAGGTCGTGGTCAAGGCCGACCTGGTAGATCTTCCTCTTGTCGTAGGAAGGGTGGGTCAGCTTCTCGGCCATCTCGCCGTCATTGGTGAACATGAGGACGCCGGTAGTATTCTTGTCGAGGCGGCCGACGGCGAATACCCTCGCCTTGCAGCCCTTGAGGAGGTCCATGACGGTCTTGTCGGCATGGGGGTCGCTGGCGGTCGTCACGAAGCCTTTGGGCTTGTTCATGACGATGTAGACCTTCTCCTCGCCTCTAAGCTTCTCGCCGTTGAAGCGGATGTCGTCGGTGTAGACGTTGACCTTGCTTCCGAGCTCGGTCACAACTTCGCCGTTCACGGTAACCACTCCGGCGAGGATGTAGTTGTCAGCCTCGCGGCTGGAGCATATGCCGGCATTGGCTATCAACTTGTTGAGGCGTACGACATCCTTTACGGGGATGTTGACGTTGTCGTTGTCGGAGTACTCGGCGAAGGCCTTCGCATTGCGCTCGTCGATCATCCTGTCGATTATCTCGTTGTCGTTCTTTTTCTGGAACTGGGGCTTCTGGAAGCCGTTTCTCTTAGGGGCGAATTTCTTGTCGCCGAAGGATTTCTTCTCGCCATAGGGCTTGGAGGAGGCGAAGCTTCTCTTCTCGCCGTAAGGGCGGTTGTCTCCGTAGGACTTCTTCTCGCCGTAAGGTTTTGAGGCGCCGTAGGACTTATGCTCGCCATAAGCCTTATGCTCGCCGTAGGTCTTGTGCTCTCCGTAGGCTTTGTGTTCGCCGTAGGACTTGTGCTCTCCGTAGGATTTATGTTCTCCATAGGATTTCTTCTCGCCATAGGACTTCTCGCCGTAAGGCTTCGAAGAGCCATAGCTTCTGTTTCCTCCGGTCTTGGAGGAGTACACGCTCTGTTGCTGCTGTCTGTCACCTGCGCTTATTCTTTGTCTGCGCGGTCTTTTCTCGTTGTTGTTTTCCATTGTTTCAGGCCTTCACGGCCTCTTAAAAGTTGTTTGAATATTCTTTTCGCGGCTCACGCCGCCTTTTCTATTTGAGTTTGAAGATATAGGTTATAGTACCCTTCTGGGATGCGGGGGCATCGGCCGACATCGAGAAGTGGGTGTTCATCGCGGATTTTCTCGCGGCGTTCCACAACTCTGTGTTGGTCACTGTCGTACCCTCTCCGCCGGGGATGGCTTTAGTCACATTGCCGTAGTTGTCCACCCAGATGTCGACTACGACAGTTCCGGAGGCCTGGGCGGTGTAGGACGGGCTCGGGATCGAGCCGAGAAGCTGGCGGCCCTGGAGCTTCGCGTTGGGCTCGCCGGTCGTCTTGCCGGCCTTGCTGTTGCCGTCGGCATGTCCGGCCGAGAGGCTCTCGCTTATCTTGGAGCTGGTCTGGGGGGCGAGGGTGTCCTTGTCGGTGACATTGTCAGCGGCATGGAAAAGGGCTCTCTTGTCTATCTCCTTTTCTCTTTTCGGCTCATTTACTTCTACGTCTCCGTCTTCACCGACAGTGGCCTCCTTGGCGAGGTTCTGTTTGTGGCCTTCCTGCTGGGCCTGGGATTGCTTTACGATCTCGATGGGCTTGGTCTTGTCGACTTCCTGGGCGCGGGGCTGGGTGCCGGTCTTGACCCTGAGGGGATCGGACTCCTGGACCTCTTCGAACTCGATGAGGACGGTCTTCTCCTCGGGGGGCGGGTAGATGTATTTGAAGCCGGTGAAAGCGCCGCAGAGCAGGATCGCGGAGTGGGCGGCCAGCGTCAGCGCGACGCCGGTCACACGGGAAATCTTCTCCCTGCGGGTTCTTTCTTCCAGATACTTCTTCATGGGAATACTGCTATTCGGGTGAGGTTGCCATTATTACTTTGTAGTGGTTCCTTTTGGCTATGTTCATGCAGGCCACCACTTCCTTGACGGGTACGGTCTCGTCAGCATAGATCGAGAAGGTAGGGTCATCCTCGGACTGGAGCTCTTCGATGAGGGCATCCTCGAGGAGGTCGAAACGTATCGGGGTTTCCTTGCCGTTGATATGATAGGAGTAGGTTCCGTTCTTCCAGTCCTTGATCGATACGCTCGTCGTGGCCTTTGCGGCAACCTGGCCGGTGCTCTTCGGGAGAAGGAGCTTGAGGGCGTTGGGGTTGACGAGGGTCGAGGTCACGAGGAAGAAGATAAGGAGGAGGAAGACGATGTCCGTCATCGAGGACATCGAGAATCCCGAGTCTATCTTTGTGGTTCTTTTGATTGCCATAATTCTTTATTCTTCGGGATCCTGGAGAAGGTCCATGAACTGGATAGTGCTGTTTTCCATCTTGAAGACGACGTCGCTGACCTTCGCAGTCAGGTAGTTGTAGGCGAAGTAGGCGAGGATACCTACTACAAGACCGCCGACGGTCGTTACCATAGCCTCATAGATACCGCTGGAGAGGAGGGTGATGTCGATGTTGTTGCCGGCCTGGGACATGTTGAAGAAGGCGCGGATCATACCGGTTACTGTTCCGAGGAATCCGATCATGGGGGCGCCGCCGGAGATCATTGCGAGATAGGGGAGACCCTTCTCGATGCGGGCTACCTCGACGTTGCCGGTGTTCTCGACAGCGGTCGGGATGTCCTGGAGGGGACGGCCTATCCTTTCGATGCCTTTCTGGATAAGGCGGGCGACGGGAGTGTCGGTCTCCTCACAGAGGGAGATTGCGGATTTGATCTTGCCTTCCTTGATCTCGGCCTGGATGTCCTTGATGAAATGGGGGTCGGTCTGGCCGGCCTTGCGGATCATGAAGAACTTCTGGCCGAAGATGTAGATGGCGATTACGGAAAGTGCGAGAAGCACAATCATAAGGGCGCCTCCCTTGGTGCACATCTCGATAAGTGAGAGTTTCATTTCCTGGGCTACGGGAGCGGTAGCCTCAAGGCCGCTTCCGGCGAGGGTGTCGACTGTGGACTGAAGTAATGTGTAAAGCATATTTTTGTTGATTTATCTATTGTCACAAAATAAGGTTCTTCGCGCGCTACGACGTGTACGTACACGCACAATAGCCTACAAAGATACTATAATTTTCCGATTCGGTATGGGGGGAAGCCTCGAAAAAAGCGGCTAATACTCCACTTTTACGAGGAAAAGTGCATTGCCGGGCACGCTCTGGCCGGCGGCGCAGCGGTCGCGGGAGTCGAGGAGGGACTCCATCGCCTCCGGCTCCATCCGCCCGCGGCCGACGTCGACGAGCGTCCCGACTATCGCGCGGACCATGTTCCGGAGGAAGCGGTCGGCGCTCACGGTGAAGACTATGTAGGCGCCTTCTTCATAAGGGAATCCCATCTCCCGGCAATGGGCCGGGACATAGTTCTCCCAGCGGGCCTCATAGACCGTGCAGATCGAGGTTGCGTTCGAGCTTCCGCTCTTCTCGAAACAGGAGAAATCGCGCGTCCCGACGAGCTTCTGGGCCGCCCTGTTCATCTTTTCGACATCGAGGGGGAACTTGCAGCGCCACGAGAATTTCTCCGCGAAGGGGTCCTTGCGGAAGTGGATGAAATACTTGTATTCCCTCCTTTTCGCGTCGAAACGGGAGTGGAAATCAGGTCCGGCCGGAGAAATTTCGTGAATGACGATCCCGGAGGGTAGTATGGCATTTAATTTGTGCGCAAAAAGGGCCGCGTCAAGCTCTTCCGAAAGGTCGAAATGGGCGACATAATTGATCGCGTTGACGTCCGTGTCCGTGCGTCCGGCCCCGGTCACCTGGACCTCTTTCCGTAGGAGGGTGGAGATACAGCGTGATATTTCGCCCTGGACGGTCACGGCGTCCTCCTGGATCTGCCATCCGGAGAAGAAGGAGCCGTCGTAAGAGAGCCTGACAAGGTAGCGCATATTGAAATTTTTACTAAATTTGCGGTTTACGCGCGCTATGGGCGCGGACCCAGTTTGAAAACAATGCAAAAATAACAAAATATTAACTTATGGAGAGTCCAAACATCAAAGAATTGAACGACAGGATCCAGAAGGAGAGCTCGTTCGTGGACCTTCTGACCCTCGAGATGAACAAGGTCATCGTCGGTCAGAAACACCTCGTCGAAAACCTCCTTATAGGTCTTCTTGCCAATGGCCACATCCTCCTCGAAGGAGTTCCCGGCCTTGCCAAGACTCTGGCAATCAACACCCTTGCCTCAGCCGTTGACGCTAAGTTCAGCAGAATCCAGTTCACCCCCGACCTGCTTCCCGCTGACGTTATCGGTACCCTTATCTACTCCCAGAAATCCGAGCAGTTCAACATCAAGAAGGGCCCCATCTTCGCGAACTTCGTCCTCGCCGATGAGATCAACCGTGCTCCGGCGAAGGTCCAGTCCGCCCTTCTCGAGGCCATGCAGGAGCGTCAGGTCACAATCGGTGACGAGACCTTCAAGCTCCCCGAGCCCTTCCTCGTCATGGCGACCCAGAACCCTATCGAGCAGGAAGGCACCTATCCTCTTCCCGAGGCCCAGGTAGACCGCTTCATGCTCAAGGTCGTCGTAGACTAGCCCAAGAAGGAGGAGGAGCGCCTCATAGTCCGCATGAACAACTCCGGCGAATTCCCCAAGGCCAACGCAATACTCAAGCCCGAGGACATCGTACGCGCCCGCAGCCTCGTGCGTGAGGTCTACATGGACGAGAAGATCGAGCGCTACATAGTCGACATCGTCTTCGCGACCCGCCGCCCCGAGGATTACAACCTCGGAAAGCTCAAGAGCCTTATCTCCTACGGCGCTTCGCCCCGTGCCTCGATAAGCCTCTCGATGGCCGCCAAGGCCTATGCCTTCATCAAACGCCGCGGCTACGTGATCCCCGAGGACGTGATAGCCGTCAGCAAGGAGGTGCTCCGCCACCGTATCGGCCTTACCTATGAGGCCGAGGCCGAAAACATAACCTCCGAGGAGATAATCAAGGAAATAATCAACGCAGTCGAGGTTCCTTAATGGATAAATCAAGCGACAGAACGGCCGAGCTTCTTGGAAAGGTCAGGAAGATAGAGATCAAGACCCGCGGTCTCTCCCACCAGATCTTCGCCGGAGAGTACCATTCCGCCTTCAAAGGACGCGGAATGGCCTTCAGCGAGGTCCGGGAGTACCAGTACGGCGATGACGTGCGCAATATGGACTGGAACGTGACGGCCCGTATGCGCTCGCCGTACATCAAGGTCTTCGAGGAGGAGAGGGAACTGACTGTCGTCCTCCTGATAGACATAAGCCGGTCCAACCTCTTCGGCACGTCCACCAGGACCAAGAGAGACCTCATAGCCGAAATAGCCGCGGTCCTTTCCTTCTCCGCGATAATAAACAACGACAAGGTCGGAGCGATGTTCTTCAGCGACCATGTCGAGAAGTTCATCCCGCCCAAGAAAGGCCGCAGCCACCTCCTCCATATCATCAGGGAGGTGATAGAGTACGAGCCCGAAGGCAACCGCACCGACGTCGGAGCGGCCCTCGAGTATCTTACGAACGCAATCAAGAAGAAGTGTACATGCTTCCTCCTTTCCGACATGATAGACGCTGACAGCGACGGGAATCCCCGCTACGAGGACGCCCTCAAGGTGGCCGTGAACCGTCATGACCTCTCGGTCATCAACGTCTACGACCCCCGCGAGCGGGAGCTCCCCGACGTGGGTCTCGTGTCCGTCAAGGACGCCGAGACCGGCGAGTCCGCGTGGGTCAACACCTCAAGCCGCAGGATGCGTTCCGGGTATGGGGAGTGGTTCCGCAAGGTCAAGGAAGGCATGGACAGTCTCCTTGTGAAATACAGCGTCGATTCCGTCAGCATATCGACGTCCGACGATTATGTGAAGGGGCTGATAGGCTTCTTCCAAAAGAGATAGCATCCAACTTATGAAAAGAATCCTGTACACGGTAATTTCCGTCCTCGCGCTTGCGGCCGTCTCTGCCTGCTCTTCAAAGAAGGGCGCCACGGCCGAGGAGAGCTTCCTCGAGCCTCTCCAGAAGCGTGATTCGGTCCTTATCGGTGACCAGTTCCGTTTCGGCTACCGCCTCAAGGGCGTAGTCGAGGGAACAAGGATAATACCCGACGAATTCGGGGAAGAGATTTGTGAGGACCTCGAGGTCCTGAGGCCCTGGAAGACCGACACCCTGAAGGTCTTCGAGCCCAAGGACGGCCCCCGCTCCTACGACCTCGAATCCTATATAGTCGTCTCCTCCTTCGAGGAGGGATCCTATGAGATTCCCAAGCTCACAGTAAGGAAATGGAGTCCCAAGGGCGTTGTCGACTCGGTTGTCTTCGACGAGAAATATCTCGAGGTGAAGACGATACCCGTCGATACGGCTACCTTCGAGCTCCATGACCTCAAGGACCAGATCATCTATCCTGTGACTGCCGGAGAGGTGTTCTCCGTGCTCGGGATAGTCTTCGGCGCCCTTGCCCTCATCGCTGCCGCCGTATTCCTCATAATAAGGATGAGGAGGAAGAAGGCCGGAGTGGAGAATGTCCACAAGGACCCCGCCCATATCGTGGCCCTCAGGAAACTCGACAGCTACCGCGGCGAGAAATTCTGGGCCGAGGACAAGCAGAAGCTCTTCTACTCGGGAGTGACCGACGCCCTCCGCGAGTACATAGATTCCCGCTACGGAGTCTCCGCAATGGAGATGACGACCGCCGAGATTTTTGACGGAATGAAGGGCATGGATGTTCCGGTGGAACTTTATGAAGATATGAAGGCTCTCTTTGAGAGGGCGGATTTTGTCAAATTCGCAAAGATGACAGTCGGAAGGGAGGAAATCGCCAATGAACTGCCTTCTGCCGTGAGGTTTGTGACTATGACTTATCAGAGCGAACTGCAAGAAGAAAACA
>JAKSJS010000024.1 GCA_024398155.1 Bacteroidales bacterium
AGCGTCGGATTCATAATCCGGAGGTCGTGGGATCGTGACCCACTCCCGCTACAATCCCCGGTCCTTTAGCTCAGTTGGTTTAGAGCGCTTGCTTGACAGGCAAGAGGTCGGCAGTTCGACTCTGCCAAGGGCCACCAAAAAAAGTCTGCTTTCCGGCAGACTTTTTTTGTGGCCCCGAGGGCCCTTCCATTGATTAACCATGCGGGAAAAGTCTAATCTGCTGATAATCAGCGATATGATTCAATGACTCCCGGCATTTTTGCCGGGAGTCATTGGGGGCAGAAATGCCGGGAGTCGTTGGGGGGTGAAGCTGGGTGGGGATTAGTGGCTGAGGGCTTCGGCGAGGGCGGTGTCGTAGCGGAGGCGGACCTTGACTCCGGCTTCCTGGTAGTGGTAGCGGACGGCGAGCTCCTCTTCGATGAAGGGGATGATCTCGTCCTTCTTCAGGCGGAGCACCTTTTCCTTATCCATATTGATAGCCGACTCGAGGGCTTCGAACTCGGGACGGCAGGCCTCGGAGAGGCCATCCTCCTCGAGCTCCTTCTTCATCTGGTCGAAGAGAGCCTTGGCGCTGGATCGGTAATCGAAGTCCTTTGTCTTTGCAAACGCGACGAAATCCTCCCACTGGGCGTCTGAGAAGTGGAACTCCTCAGGCTCGGGAATGGTTGCATTGGAGCGGACGAAATTCATGACGTAGTCGTCGACTATGCCTCCGAGGACGAGGGAATAGACAATGCGGGAGTATTTCTCGGTCTTGAGGGTTATGTCGGGAGTGATGCCGCCGCCGTCGCGGACTGTGCGTCCGCCGGCGGTCTTGAACTCGTGGGTCAGGCTGTCGGGGATGTGACTGACACTTCCGTCCTCATTGCGTGTCGCATAGTCGATTGCCTGGACGCAGCGGCCGCTAGGTGTGTAGTACTTGGCTGTCGTGACCTTGAGCTGGCCGTTGTAGGCTATAGGCATGACTCTCTGGACGAGGCCCTTTCCATAGGAGCGCTGGCCCATGATTGTCGCGCGGTCGAGGTCCTGAAGGGCTCCGGCGACGATTTCGGAAGCGGAGGCCGAGCCCCCGTCGATAAGCACGACAAGGGGAATCTCGGTATCGACAGGCTCCGACGAAGTCCTGTATTCCTTCGTCGTGCTGTCAAGACGGCCTTTCGAGGAAACTGCGAGGCTGCCCTTGGGAACGAAGAGCGATATGATGTCTATCGCTTCGTTCATGAGGCCGCCGCCATTGCCGCGGAGGTCGAGGACAAGTTTCTTCATGCCGGCGTCCTTGAGCTTCAGGTAGCTCGCCTTGATTTCGGAAGCGACGCTCGAGGTGAAGCCGCTCTGGAGGATGTAGCCTGTCGTGTCATTGATCATGCCGGCATACTCGACATCGGGGAGATGGATGCGCTCGCGCTTGATCTTTATCTCCTTGATCTCGCCTGTGCGGACTTTCTTTATCTTGAAGCACACGTCGGTGCCGGCCTGGCCCTTCATGCGCTCGCTGGCCTGTTTGGACTCGAGGGGTTTTGTGTCGACGCCGTCGATCTCGAGGATCTCGTCGCCGCATTCAAGTCCGGCCCTGACGGCGGGAGAACCGGCGTAGGGCTCGTTGATTATGACGTTCTCGCCGACCTTCTTGTGGATGATCGCGCCTATGCCGCCGTAAGTCTTGCCTATCATCATCTCGAAGTCCTCGTTCTCCTCTTCGGGTACGTAGATCGTATAAGGGTCGATCTCCTCGAGCATGGCGTCGATACCGGCCCTCATCATGCGGTCGGTGGGAAGCGAGTCCACATAGGACATCGACAGGGTCTTGAGGATGTTGTCGTGGATCTCCATCCACTTGCCAATATTGAAAGAGCGGCTCTGGGCGCCGGCGAGGCCCGAAGCGGCAAGTGCCATTACGGCTATGGCGAGTATTCTTTTCTTCATATCAGACGCAAATTTACTCCTATTTTTGAGTATTGCTGCAAAAATCTTTCCAACGCCCCCAATGACTGGGGGCTTTTTTGCCCTCAATCATTGGGGGCAAAAAAGCCGGGAGTCATTGGGGGAGGTTCCGGCCCTGGAATGTGTCGCGGACCTCGAGGCGCTCGTCGAGCATGTGGAGCAGCTCCGCGTTGCGGACAAGGCCCCAGGGCGTTTCGGTGACGAAACGCGGGGGGACTTCGCCGGCGAAGCGCTCGATGAAGATGTCGGGGCGCAGCCGCTCGAGGATGTCCACGAAGAAGTCGAGGTACTCCTCGAGGCTGAAGCGGACGAAATCCTCGGGATGGCCGGCGTACTCCTTCTCCATCCTTGTGCCCTTTACGATCTGGAGCTGGTGGAACTTGACGGAACGTATAGGCAAGGTGTTGAGCAGGGCCGTCTCCTCGAGCATCATCTCCTTTGTCTCGCCGGGCAGGCCGAGCATCATGTGGATGCCGACATCGAGGCCGCGGGCGGCGGCCGCTTCGACAGCCCTCCGGGCGTCGTCGAAGCTGTGGCCGCGGTTGATGCGGGCGAGGGTCACGTCGTAGCACGACTCGACCCCGAACTCGACGACGACTGTCTTGCCGCGCGACTGGATCTCGCGGAGGTAGTCGAGCTTCTCCTCGTCTACACAGTCGGGACGGGTGCCGACGACTATGCCGGCTACCGAGGGATGGCTCAGGGCCTCTTCATATAGCTCCTTGAGGCGTTCCAGAGGGGCATACGTATTGGAATAGGACTGGAAGTAGGCGAGGAAAAGGCGGGCGTTCCTGTAGCGGCCCCGGTGGAACTCGATACCCTCGTCTATCTGCTGGAGGATGGACTTCCCGGGCACGCTGTAGCCGGGGTGGAAGGCGGCATTGTCGCAATACGTGCAGCCGCCGCGGCCCTTTGTGCCGTCGCGGTTGGGGCACGTCATCCCGGCGTCGATGACGACTTTCTGGAGGCGCTCACCGTAGCGTCTCTTGAAATAGCCGACAAAGGTATTGTATCGTTTTCCTTCGGGAAAATCCATGAGGCACATTTTTTTCTTTTGCAAAAATACTAAATTTGTCCTCATATGATTAAAAAGATAGTTCTTGCAATATGCCTGGGTATCGCCGCTGCCTTCGCCGCCGGCGCCCAGAACCATGCCGTTGTGAATGTTTCCACCGCCCATCTCCGCTCGGCCGCCGACTACGAGAGCGGCCTCGAGACCGAGGCCCTGATGGGAGATGTCGTCGATATACTGGAGACCAACGGCATCTGGGCCCTGGTCTCCACCGACCAGCCCTATAAGGCCTGGGTCAATGAAATGGCTCTTGCCCGGATGGATGATGATGCCCTTGCCGATTACCATAAGTCCCGGAAATATATCTGTACGGCGGTGTATTCCACCGTTTATGACGCTCCGTCCCTGAAGGCCCAGCCTATAGGCGACCTTGTAATGGGAGACGTCCTGAGGATGGGACTTTCGAAGGACAAGCCCGTAGTGAAGAAGAAGTTCGCGGAGGTTGTCCTTCCCTCCGGCCTTGTCGGTTATGTACCCAAGGGTGACCTTATGGACCATTCGAAATGGAAGGACTCCTCGAACCCGTCGCCGGAGGCCGTGATCGCCCTTGCGCGCCGTTTTCTCGGCGTTCCCTACCTTTGGGGAGGAATGAGTCCCAAGGGATTCGACTGCAGCGGTCTCGTCCGCTTCTGCTACATGATGAACGGGATACTTCTGCCGCGCAACGCTTCCGCCCAGGCGCTCCTCGGCGAGGAGATCCCCCTCACCGAGGTGCTGCCCGGCGAGGATGCTTCCGCCAGATATGCAGCCCTGAAGCCCGGAGACCTCCTCTTCTTCGGCAAGCCCGCGAAGTTCCTCCAGAAGGAAAGGATTACCCATGTCGCAATCTATATCGGCGGGGGAAGGATAATCCAGAGCTCCCAGATTGTTAGGATCAATTCCCTGATAGAAGGAGAGCCGGATTTCTACGAAACTGAAAACGTATTGCTAAAGGCCCGCAGGATACTCTGACACATGGTAACTCTCAAACCCGAAGTCCCTTTCGGAGAGACGGAAGTGCTTCTCCACACCTGCTGTGCGCCCTGTTCCTCGGCCATCATCGAATGCCTTCTCAAGAACGGCATCCGTCCTACCATATATTATTGCAATCCCAACATCTATCCCCGCGAGGAGTATGAGATCCGTAAGAACGAGTGCAGCCGTTATGCGGCGAAACTCGGCCTCGATATCATCGACGCCGATTATGATCACGAGAACTGGCTCTGCTCCGTTGCGAGGGGGCTCGAGGACGCGCCGGAGCGCGGTCCGAGGTGCCTCGAGTGCTTCAGGATGCGTCTTTCGAGGACTGCGGAATATGCGCTCGACAACGGCTTCAGGGTCATAACGACGACCCTCGCCTCAAGCCGCTGGAAGAGTCTCGACCAGATCAATAAGGCCGGGGCCGAGGCGGTCGCAAGGGCCCTGGAGGCCCGTGGCGCCGCCGACCCCTCCGCCCTTGTATGGTGGGACCAGAACTGGAGAAAGGGCGGTCTCCAGGAGCGCCGCCTTGAGATAATCCGCGAGATGGATTTCTACAACCAGCTTTACTGCGGCTGTGAATACAGCATCAACAATCACTGATTGGCGTAGAGCGATCTCTTTATCGAGTGCTTCGGCGTATGGACGAAGGGCTCGGTCATTATCACGACAGAAGAGAGCCTCGAGTATTTCGGCAGGGTCCCGTTGACGGCTTCGCGGAGCCGGTCGGCGAGGGCGGCTATCTGGCCGCCCGCCGCCTCGACCGCTCCGGCTACCGGAGCCACAAGCCCGACAAGCCCGCCTTCGCGTGAGACGACAAGCGACTCGTCAACCTCGGGCATGCTGTTCAGCGTCGCTTCGATCTCCTCAGGATAGATGTTCTGCCCGTTCGCCGAAAGTATCATGCATTTGCTGCGCCCCCTGAGAGAGACAGAACCGTCGCTTCCGATAACTCCCAGGTCTCCTGTCCTCAGCCACCCGTCCTCGGTAAAAGCCTCGGACGTAGCTTTCGGATTACGGAAATATCCTACCATCACATTGTCTCCCTTGACCTGGATCTCTCCGGGGATATTTTCCGGATCCGGCGAATCAACCCTGAGCCTCGAGTATTCCCCGAGCTCCTTTCCGCAGGTGCCCGACCTGAACTTGTCCCAGGATGTGTATGAGACAAGGGGACCGCATTCGGTCATGCCGTAACCTACTGTAAACGGCACTTTCAGTTTCAGCAGCACTTCCTCGACGGCCGGGTTCAGCGCAGCTCCCCCGAGGGGGATCGCACGGACCTTGCCGCCGAGCGCCTCCATGAAACGTCTGCGAATCACCTTATATATGATGCTCCTGACTCCTGGAATCGAGGTCAGGAATTTCATGACGGGCTTCTCAAGCACAGGCTGGACCTTTCCCTTGACTATCTTCTCCATGACAAGAGGTACGGTTACAAGGATGTACGGTCTGATTTCGGAGAATGCTGCAGCAAGGGTCGAAGGTCCCGGCGCTTTCCCGAGAAAATACACATGGCTGCCTCCTAAGAAGGCGTAGAGGAACTCGAATGCAAGGCCGAACATATGGGCCAGGGGAAGCATTGAGAGGGACTTGTCACCGATGTGTGCGGGTATGTTACTGAGCCCGTAGTTGACGTTGGCGCTGATACTCCTTGCCGTGAGCATTACGCCTTTAGGCTCCCCGGTGGTTCCTGACGTATAGTTGATTACCGACAGGTCGTCGAGACTGCGTTCGCAGTAATGCACGTGGTCGGGACGCATTCCGAAAGGATAGCGTCTGCCGAACTCCGCGTCGACGCAGTCTTCCGGAAGTTCCACGGACGACCAGAGAATGGAGTAATCCTCAAGGCTCAGGACTATCTTGAGGTCCTTGCATCCGGAGAGGTCCAACCTGTCGAAAACCTTCGGGTCTGTAAACAGCACTGAACTTTCAGAATGGGCTACCAGCTTTGCAACAGCTTCGGGAGTGAAGTCGCTGAGGATGGGTACTGCAACGCCCCTGTGGGTGACAGTACCGAGAAAGACCATCGCCCACCGCGAGGAGTTCCTTCCGCATATTGCAGCCCTGCCTCCCTCGCCTATGCCGAGGAAGTCAAACAGGATGTGCAGCTTCGCGATGTACTCAGCTGTGTCCTTATATGTAAAGTCAGCCCCATGCCAGTCGCTCATGGCCGGGTATTCCCACCGCGACACGGTGTTTTCTTCAAAATAATCAAGGTAATGTTTCATAGCTTTCAAAGTTTTTGTGACGCAAAGGTACTGTGGCGGAAAATCTCAGGGATGAAAATGAGACGAAACCTTCATAATATGTGACGAAAGCTTGATTTGGCGGAAAAATACCCCTATTTTTGTGACGAAAAACGATAATGTAAATTTTCGTCCCACAATAAGCGGGGATAAAAATAGGATATATGATGACCAAGATTCTGAGACTTCCGGAAGATTTCTGGCATGAGCTTGTGTACATGCTGACCGTGCCCTTCTTCTTTATCGGTTTTACCCTTCTCTACAATCCCTTCGACATTAAGGGCTATCTCGTGATGGGAGGCTTCGGGTACGGCTTCCATCTCATGATGATAGCCTCCATAATCCTCCTTACCCTGATGATTACGAGGGGAACTCTCTTCCTTATTATAAAGAAGTTTGACCTTAAGTGGCTGCAGTATGTCTCGTGGTGTCTGGGGGAGATGCTGGTCGCGTCCTGCTTTTCGGCTCTGTACATTGTGCTTTTCGAAAGGGGAGGGGACTATTTCCAGTCTCTTTCCACTGCGATGAAGTTCATCTATCCTGTTGTCATATGGCCTTATGTCCTCCTTATGATGGTCCAGATAATCGACAACAAGGACGACGAGATCGAGGCGGCTGTCGAACGTCAGGACAACAGCCTCGTACGTTTCTACGACGAACACAAACGCCTCAAGCTCACAATCGCCCCCTCCTCCCTCCTGTACGTCGGCTCCGAGTCCAATTATGTCAAGATCTGCTATCAGGAGTCCGGCAGGGTAAGGGAGTTCCTGCTTCGTGCCTCGATGAAGAGCATCGAAGGCTCCCGCGGCCTTGTCCGCTGCCACCGCTCCTACTTTGTCAATCCCGCGCATGTGAAAGTGCTCCGCAAGGACTCCGACGGCCTTATCTATGCCGAGATGAACATAGCCGAGATACCCCCTGTCCCTGTAAGCAAACAGTACTATCAGTCGCTTTCCTCCCTCCTGTAATTGGGATTGACGACAAATTGTTGTAACTTTACAATCTTTACCCTTAAGACGAGGATATTATGGCATCAAAGGAGAAAACAGTCTGGTTCTGCAAGAATTGCGGTACGGAAAGTCCCAAATGGATGGGGCGGTGTCCCGCCTGCGGCGAATGGAATACGATGGTCGAGTCGACGAGCGTCACGGGCAAGGCCCAGGCGCCCTCGCGCGCCGCGGCCCAGGCCCCGGGCGCGCCACGCCGCTCTCCCGAGAACCTCCGCAACATAAACTTTGCGGCCGAGAACCGCCGGTCGCTCGGCAACGGCGAGCTTGACCGCCTTCTCGGCGGCGGAATCGTCGAAGGCTCCCTCGTTCTTCTCGGCGGCGAGCCCGGCATCGGCAAGTCCACCCTGAGCCTCCAGATTCCCCTGGGCTGCCCCAACCTCAAGACCCTCTATGTAACCGGCGAGGAGAGTCTACGCCAGGTAAAGATGAGGGCCCAGAGAATAGGAGGGGATGACTCCAACTGCTATATCTATAGCGAGACCCTCGTCGAGAACATTATCGCCGAGGCCCGCCGCATGATGCCCGAACTCATGGTCGTCGACTCCGTCCAGACCATGTTCAGCGAGAATGTCGATTCCTCTCCCGGCAGCGTGACCCAGATAAAGGAAACGGCCGCCTCGCTCCTGCGCCTCGCCAAGGAAACCGGCATACCCATTATCCTTATCGGCCACATAACTAAGGAGGGCACCCTCGCCGGTCCGAAGATCCTCGAGCATATTGTCGATGTCGTCCTCCAGTTCGAAGGCGACAACAGCGGTTCCTACCGCCTTGTGAGAAGCATCAAGAACCGTTTCGGCTCGACCAGCGAGCTTGCCGTCTATGAGATGACGGGCAAGGGTCTCCGCGAGGTCGCGAACCCCTCGGAGATGCTTATCCCCATGCATGACCAGGGCCTCAGCGGTGTCGCCGTAGCCGCTATGCTTGACGGCGCCCGTCCATTCCTGATCGAGGTCCAGTCCCTCGTCAGTTCCGCCGCCTACCCGACTCCCCAGCGCTCCGCGACCGGCTTTGACGTCCGCCGTCTCAACATGCTGCTCGCAGTCCTCGAGAAGAGGGCCGGCTTCCGCCTCGGCGTCAAGGACGTCTTCCTCAATATGGCCGGCGGCCTGCGCGTGACCGAGCCCGGCTGCGACCTCGCTGTCGTTTCGGCCGTCCTCAGCTCCAACTTCGACTTCCCGATTCCCTCCGACGTATGCTTCGTCGGCGAGGTCGGCCTCAGCGGCGAGATCCGCCCTGTCGCCCAGACCGACCGCCGTGTGACCGAAGCCGCCCGCCTGGGCTTCAGAAAGATATATGTCTCATCATACTCAAGCCTTGAAAACATGCCCAAAGGCATCGAGGTCGTGAAAGTCTCCGACATCCCCGCCCTCTGCCGCAGCCTTTTCCGCAATAACGACTGACGATTATGAGAAAGCTTTTAAGAAAAATCCTCAAGGGAGCCTCCCTTACAACGGCTCTCTTTATCTTCGAGGCATGCTACGGTAGCTATGATGGGTACATGCATTCCCGTACATATAACTTTACTGTAGTGTCCAAGGAGGACAATACCCCTGTTTATGGCGTATACGTCTGCTCCCGTCCCTACAAGTCCGAGTTCCTTGATTGGGGACGTTATGGCACAACGGACGAAGCAGGGTCCATAAAGGTAGATGTCGAGGTTATGGACGAAATGGCCCCCGAGTTCCGTTTCGAGGATATGAACGGTATATACGAACCCAAGGATACTGTAATCATCAGGAGGGACGGGGAAATAGTGGTAAAGCTTTCCAAAAAGGCTGAATAATAATGTATTCCGGACTTAAAAGACTCCTGTTCCGTTTGTTCAGGGATAATGAGGCGAAGGTTCACGAGCTCAATTATCTCTTTTGGGAGTGTACTGCCCGCTGTAACCTCCATTGCCGCCACTGCGGGAGCGACTGCCTCGCGGCGAGCGCAGACGCGGACATGCCCCTGGAGGACTTCCTTGCCGCATTCGACACTATCCCCAAGAAAAAGATGCCCGACAGGTTCACCGTCGTTCTGACCGGCGGCGAGCCGCTCCTGCGTGGGGATATCTGCGCGGCCATCCGCGCGATATCCGCCCGCGGCGCCGCCGTCGGAATGGTCTCCAACGGGTATTTCTATGACGAGTCTATGCATGCTGACCTTATGGCCTCCGGCCTTCGCGCCCTAACGATAAGCCTCGACGGGCTGGGGGAGGACCATGACTGGATGAGAGGCCGTGAGGGGAGCTTCGAGCGGGCGGCGAAGGCAATAGCCATAGCCGCGCGGGAGCCCCGCCTCAATTTCGATGTCGTAACCTGTGTGACGAAACGTAACCTTCCCCATCTCGAGGAAATCCGCCACTCACTTATCTCCCTCGGCGTCAGAAAATGGCGTATTTTCACAATAATCCCCATAGGAAGAGCAACGGATGACCCTGAATTGCATCTGTCTGACAGTGAGTTTGTTTCTCTTATGGAGTATATAAAGGAAAAACGCGGAAACCCCGATTCCCCGCTGAGGCTTGCCTTCGGCTGCGAGGGCTATCTCGGACCTTATGAGGGAGAGGTACGCAACCATCCCTACATATGCCGCGCAGGCCTTACGATAGCGTCCGTCCTTATCGACGGCCGTATCTCAGGCTGCCCCAACATCGACAGGGATGCCTTCTCCCAGGGAAACATCTACAAGGACAGCTTTTACGAAGTCTGGAACAACCGTTTCGGGCCCTATCGCGACCGTACCTGGACCAGGACCGGCAGATGCAGGGACTGTCCGGCCTTCAGGGACTGCCTCGGCAACGGCATGCACAACTGGCATGGAGACTGCCGCGAAGTCATCAACTGCCATTTCCACAAAATTGTAAAGTAACAATGAAAAGACCGCTCCTCATCCTCCTCGCCGCCTTCTTGGCGCTGGTCTCCATTCCCGCCAGCGCCCAGGACGACTTCTCCCGCAAGCCAGTGTTCCGCGCCGGCTGGGGCGGCTATCCGTACTTGGATATGGTGTTCCTTCGGGACGGGTCCAGAGATACCTTCCGCGACTATTCAAGCCTGAGAAGCATATACCAGAAATCCTATGAGACCAAACACATCACGTCTGTTATTTCTGTTACGTGTGACATCCCCATATTAAGCTGGCTTTCGATACCGGTAATAACAGCTTTCGATATCGGATACCGTCCATATCACGATCCCGCGGCAAGAATGGAGAAGACAGAGTATTCTGCGGACCTTCAGGTCCTGGCCGGCGCCCGTTTCACTTATTTCAGGAGAAAATATTTCGGCATATATTCGGCCATCGCTTTAGGATTACAGTTCGCCCGGCTTCCTGATTGCGAGGTGTATCCGGCCTTTCAGCCTGTTCCATTCGGCATGACCTTCGGCAGCCGTTTCTTCGGATTTGCCGAAATAGGACTTGGCACCATGTATACCGGCGGCATGGCCGGCATCGGCTACCGTTTCTGACCTTCATTCCTACAATTATGAAACCCACCCACGCACACAGAATATCAATCGTACTCGCCGCAGTCCTTTCGCTTTCCCTAGTGTCATGCGAACTGAACGGACCGGACCGCTGCGAACCCGTGACCAGCCGTACCCTCTGCGCCTACAGCGACGCTTTGTTTGCGAAGTACCTCGACATTCCCGTCCAGACCCTTACGGAAGCCCTCAAAGGCAAGACCGGCCTCCCCAAGTCCTTTACGCCCAATAATCCGGCTGCTGATCCCGAAACCTCTGTCGTCAGTTCCTGGACCCATAACCGCGGCGTGACCTTCGAATACCTCGGTATGGAAGACGGATGGTACCTCTTTGATGCGTCCTTCCCCCTCCTCGAGGACAATGACGGCGATTTCCGCTCGACCTTCGCATCTCCGGATGGCCACCTCTCCTGCCGCTATGACGGCTCCGCCACCTTCCTCTTCTCCGGGACAGTAGAGATAAGGATCTACCAGACCGCCTCATCCACCTCCGGTTCCTCCCGACGCAACTGTTTCCCTGAAATCGACTGGATCACTATCAGCGGTACCTTCTCAACCCGTACATATACAACCTCGCGAGATTAAAAACAATAATATTAGCACATGAATAGAAAACTGATTGTCCTTTTTGCGGCGGCGCTTATTGCTGCCGCCTCCTGCGCCACAAAGAATGATGTGGACGCTCTCCAGAGCCAGATCGACGAACTTAAGAACTCGGAGGTCGCCTCCATATTGAATGACCTGAAGAATGTCGACAATACACTGAAGAGTCTTGCCGAGGCCGACAAGGCCCACGAAGGCAGCCTCGAGGCGCTTGAGGCGAGCCTCAAGACGCTAGATGACCTCTCCGAGAAACTCTCGATTGTCGAGTCCGTCTCGCTCGAGAACTACGAGTTCATAAGCGAGTCGATCACCTCGATAGAGTCCAGCATAACGACCATCGGAGAAAACATAGAGCCTCTGACTTCCGATTTCGAGACCGCTGTCGGAACCCTGCGTTCGGACTTCGAGACTGCCCTCGGCAAGCTCCAGACCGCCCTCGATAAACTTACCGAAAGGGTCGCCGCATGCGAACTCGACATCGAGTCGATAAAGAATGAGCTTGCCTCCCGCATCGAGTCCATAACCTATGTTCCGGACTACAATGACGGCAAGATCACGCTCAATTACAACCAGACCCAGACCGGCGCGATCATCGCCGAGAACCCCGTAATCTATTACGAGATCCAGCCCGCTTCCCTTGCAAGCGTGCTCGCTTCAAACCCTTCGATGCTGTCGCTCCGCGGGAACTACACCCAGACGCGTGCCGGCGGTCCCGAACTGTTCGACATTCCCATTGTTGCCGCGAAGTCCGGGAAAGGCCTTCTCGCTGTCACGGCCGACGTCGACGGTATTGATGCCTCTGCCTTCAAGGGCTCCCGCGGCCTCAGCGTGAGCCTGCTCGTCAAGGACGAAACGAGGTCGATAAATTCCGAATATGTCGCCGTGAAGCCCGTGAGGACCGATATCATCATCTTCGAGGATCCCGCTTTCAAGGAGTACTGCCTGAGCCAGGCTGACTTTAACAACGATGGCGAGATCAGTGCCGACGAAGGTCTGATTATCGCCGGCCTCGACGTCTCAAACAAGCAGTTCTTCTCTCTTGTGGGTGTAGGCATGTTCCCTAACCTCATCTATCTCACGCTTCCCGGCAATACCGCAATCAAGGAGCTCGACCTGAGCTCCAACATCAACCTGGAAGGCATCGACATCAAGGGCTGCACTTCCCTTGAGTCGCTTGATTACAAAGTCTCCCCCAGTCTGTCTATAGTAAATGATTATGCCCTCGGCTATGTCCTTACCGTCAATGGCGAGAAGGGCGTTGTCGCAATCATCAACTCGGACGGTACCAGGAAGCTCCTTTCCTGCGCAAGTGCATCGTGCAGTTGGGACAGGTCCAAGGACTGTATCGAATGCGGAGCAATCTATGATGACGGCGCTCTCAATACAGAGAAGATCCTTTACTCGATAAACTGCTGCGATGCGGCCAACTGGTGCGTCGCCCATGGTGAAAATTGGTACCTTCCCTCTTCCGCAGAGATCCTTCTTGTGACCCAGCATCTCAATGAGATCTCGGCCAATGCCTCCCTGATTCTTGACCGCTGGGTATGGACCTCCAACGAGGACCCCGGTGATAAATCAAAAGCCTATAACATCATGTTCAGGCAGGGCGTCTCGAATGTGGCAAGCAACGCTAAGGACTATACCTTCACAACCTACGCAATGATGCGCCTCTAAGCCCCCCTGGAACCATAATAAAACCGGCCTTCCATACGTCTGGAGGGCCGGTTTTATTGTCAAAAGTTTCTGATTACTTGCTGATTGCTGCGGAGAGTTTCTCGCAGAGACCGTCGAGCTTCTCGAACATCTCCTTGCGGATACCGTTGTAGAAGAGCTTGAGGTTTTCTCCCTCGGGATGGTTGACTTTGTCGCGGAGGTCGTTGTAGAGGTCTACGGCTTCGCTGATGATAGAGGCTACCTGGTCGGCATCCTTTGAGGGGTTTAGGCAAACGAAAAGAGTGCAGTCGTCGATGAATTCGCCGATGAAGTACTCGATGTCTTTCTTGATTACTCTAAGATTCATAATTATCGATAATTAGATTGTTAACTCAAATCATTGGCGCAAAGGTAGTAATTTTTTGGATATTTCCGTCCTTTCCCGAAAATCGCTAACTTTGGAATCCGATTCCACAGATTACGCCCAATGAACATAAGAAAAAGCACTTTGGAGGACCTTACCCGCCTCATGGAGATCTACCGTGAGGGAAGGGAGATCATGCTCTCATGCGGGGACGTCAACCAATGGAAGCCAGGATACCCGACCGAGGAGATAATCCGGAGGGATATCGAACTCGGCCAGGGTTGCTGCATCGAGGATGACGGAGCCCTTGTCGGAGCTTTCGCCTTCATCCCCGGCGAGGATCCGACCTACAGGCATATCGAGGGCGGGGAGTGGCTCGACGACAAGTCGCCCTATGCGACTATCCATCGTCTCGCCAGTACAAAAACCTCCCACGGCGTCGCTCGGGCCTGTTTCGACTGGTGCTGGGCAAGGGCCCGGAGCCTCAGCGTCGGGCCCCAAGCCCCCGTCACGCTCCGCATCGACACGCATGAGGACAACGTCATCATGCGCCACTGCATCGCGAAGGCCGGCTTCCGTTACTGTGGCATCATCCACCTCCTCTCCGGCGACCCCCGCCTGGCTTACCAGAAGATTTCCGATTGACCAATGGATTAATACTTTGAGTATGAAAATAGATTTCAACACAATTACAGAGAATACTATTCAGGGCTTCAAGGGTGGCGAGAAAGAAACCATCGCCCGGATGTTCTATGATGGGACCAACAGGATCATGAAAGCCCGCCTTGTTCCCGGAGCATCGATAGGCATGCACACGCATGATGCCGGCTGCGAGGTAATGCTCATCACTGCCGGATGCGGCTCGGTCATCTTCGACGGCGAGCGCATCCCCCTCTCGGCCGGTGACGTCCATTACTGCCCCAAGGGCCACACCCACAGCCTCGTGAACGACTCCCAGGCCGACCTCGAGTTCTTCGCCGTCGTTCCCCAGCAGTAACCTATAGTCCCCATAGAGCAAACTCCTTCCCCGCCTTTTCCGTCCGGCGGCCTGCTTTCCCGCCAAAATGCATTTCAAGCGGAGGCCGTAGAGAGCGTGTATGAAGGGCCGTTGAAATGCATAGGCCTGTTTCGGGCCTATGCATTTCGTTGAGGGGCTGTGTGTGCGTTGTGGAGGGGGCTGATGAAATGCATTTTGGCGGAAAGGATATTGTTTTCAGGATTCGTGCTATCTTTGTTGAATTGTAAACAGTATAATACTATGTTCAATAAACACGATATAACAAGAGATTGCTGCCAGCTGGTAGGAAAACAGGCCCGTCAGGGGTATGACTGGTGGTGGCATTCATTTACCGGGCATGATGCCGAGACAGGCGAGGCCCGTCCGTTCTTCATCGAGTTCTTCGTTTGCAATCCGGCCTCAGGCGGGAGCGATCCCGTCTTCGGGCAGCTCCCGGAGAACCGGGAAAAGGGAATCAAGCCGTCCTACCTCATGGTCAAGGCAGGCAGCTGGGGCGCGGATGCCGCCCAGCTGCACCGCTTCTTCGGCTGGGAGAAGATCCATGTCGACATGGGGTGCCCGTTTGGCATTGAAGCCGATGACTGCAGGATGGGGGAGACTTTCACCGAAGGCCGCATCTGCGTGAGCCCGGACGAGAGCGCCGGCCATCCCGAGTGGATGAGTGAGGCCGGTGAGATGTCATGGAACCTGACCATCGCCAAAAAGACCGCCTTCAACGTAGGCTATGGCGCCGGAAAGCTTTTCCGCAAGCTCCAGCTCTTTGAGATGTTCTGGCATGCAGAGGGTATGGCGACTGAATATCAGGGATATGTCGTGTGGAATGGCCGTAAGTTCATTGTCCGTCCGGAGGACTGTTACGGCTATGCCGACAAGAACTGGGGCAAGGACTTCACCAGCCCGTGGGTCTGGCTGTCATCATGCAACCTGACGAGCGAACTGACCGGCAGGAAACTTCCCGACTCGGTCTTCGACATCGGCGGCGGCCGTCCGAAATGCGGCCCTGTCGTTCTCGACAGGAAGCTGCTCTCCGCGTTCTGGTACGAAGGAAGGGGGTTCGAGTTCAATTTCTCCAAATTCTGGACTTTCTGCCGGACCAAGTTCGACTGCAAGGAAACCGATACC
Organism: Bacteroidales bacterium; assembly: GCA_024398155.1. Lineage (GTDB taxonomy): Bacteria > Bacteroidota > Bacteroidia > Bacteroidales > UBA932 > Cryptobacteroides. The sequence goes on from JAKSJS010000024.1 coordinate 15,453, forward strand.
CAAATCATCTGGCATGTCGACCAGAGAACCTGGCGCAGCAGGATGATTACAGACATCACCTGCGAAAAGAAGGACATGCTTCTTGTAAACTACGAGGCCCCGACCGGATTGAAGCGCCATAACCGCCTATGGAATGGCGGCAATGGCAAAGGCACAGTACAACTTTATCATGGGAACAAACTCATAGACCGCATCCATGCCGAAAACATCGGCTGCGAGTGGGGTGAGTATGACTAACCGGGCGGTTCGATGAAAGGCCTTTTCCGCAAAGCAATCAAATCCAGATGAGTATGCAGACATTTCCGGCCGTGTTATGGAGAAATGCGGATTCGTTGAACCGGTGCGGAAGTGTGCCGTAGGCGCGTCAGTATCTCAACCTGGTTCCCAGAATATTCAGAAGCAGTTCTTTGCTCCGAAGCTGCTGCTCGGGCGAAAGACTCAGGACCCGGAAGTTTCCATTCGGATTCCCGGCCAGCTCCATTATCCCCTTGCCATTGATCGCCGCATCGTACGGGCCTGATATCGTGACGTCGGAGAACCCTGTCACATACGCCAAAGCAGCAATTGCATCCCAGCACATGTTCATGTCTGACTTGTCGTGTGTGGTGTAGGCAAGAGCGACAGGATGGGTATCGTCCCAGCCGGTGTGTTCAAATATATCCTCGGACAAGACGGACATCGTGGTTTCTCCCGGTATGATGCTCATCGCTACGGGGAGTTTCCCGAATACGGTTCTGGCCGAAGGAATGTCGTAGGATACGTTGTATTCCGCTTCATTCTGCGACCCGCACATGGCCACGACACTGCGGACCTTTCTCTTTACAAGGTCAATCCCGGTCAATGGGGAATATTCATCCGGCCCGCTTTCAAGAAGCCTTGAGATATTGGTGAGGAACCCTATGGAAAGAATGGTCACGGAATTGTCATCCGACCTTGCCAGAATCTTCCTATAGAGCGCGACTGCGTCGGGCAAGGCCAAATAATCCGATATTGTACGTCCATATGATTCGCAGTTGCAGAGGAGGGGGGCATAATCTTCCCAGATATGGCTCTCCTTCACGCCATCTGTGACCATGCCTATCGGAGTCTGTCCGGCACCGTACCATGTGTTGAACACATCTGTCGCCTGCGGGGCAAGAGGCACGTCGTGGTTGACCATGACGGCCAGGAGGTTTATTTCGCCTTGCCGGCAATAGTGGTGCAGGATATCGAGGGCAAGCAAGTCATCGAGCGAGTTCCCGATGTCGGTGTCCAGGATGACATCCGGTGCCACGGAGAAATCGGATGGTGTCTTTTCTATAACTCCCGAGGAGCATGAAACAGAAAATAAGGCCAGAACGAGTATTTTAGATGCAAGTTTCATCATAAAGTCAATTCTACTCCGAAGTGCAACGCACTCCAAAGTCAAAATTAAGCATTAATTTACAAAATTCAACAGGAGTCAGATAGCATCGATCCCTTTCGCGATCTCCTTGTGACGGGCAAATTCCTTTCCGTTGCCAGCTGCCAAAATGCTTTTCGTTGAGGGACTGTGTGTGCGTTGTGGAGGGGGTAAATGAAAAGCATTTTGGCGGGAAGCGGATATTTCAGGATTCGTGCTATCTTTGTTGAATAATGAAATGAGCTTTTCCCTTTAGTTATGAGCAAGAAGCCTAAGAAAACGACCCTTTACAAGATAGAGAATGAGAAGTTCCTCGAGCAGAAGGCGCAGGAAGACGGAATCATCGCCCTGGAGAGCGGCATCCTGATGCGCCAGCTGGAGAAGGGGAGCGGGGACAGGCGCCCTCAGCTGAATAGCGTAGTGTTTGTGCATTATACCGGGAAACTTATCGACGGGACAGTCTTCGACTCAACGGAAGGACAGGACCTTCCGGCATATTTCAGGGTGAGGGAAGTCATCGTCGGCTGGCAGGCGGCGCTCCTCAGAATGCACGCTGGAGATAAATACGAGGTCTTCATCCCGGCTAAGTACGGCTACGGCTCCATGAAACTTGACGGCATCCCCGCCTGGAGCACCTTGTGCTTCGAGATAGAGCTGGTGAAGATACAATAGCTACAGGAACAACCGAGTGAGAATTCGAACTGATTAGTGTACGAATCCCCGCCTCGAAGTTTCGCTTGTTCTTCCCCTTCGCTCCGATGCCGGTATCTGTGAGGTTGGCGGACCCGACATAGACCTCGCGATAGTCGAACAGCATTATCTTGAAGTGCACTCTCGGGCAGAGTACCCGCTGGAGTTTTTTGAAAAGGATTGGGCCGTGGTTTTCGTTCTGTATGTACTTGATAGTGCATTACGCGTGTAATGCCTATGACATTGAAACAGTTGAATACCGTTAATTAATCGCGGGAAACTACCAGGATATGTTCGTAGGAGGCTCCTTCTCGTCACGGGTGAATTTTAGGACGGTGTCAGAATAGCACTGACTGACCTCGAATTCAGGTAGTTTTATGTCAGAATGGAAGACCGCCCCGTCGGTATAGACGAGATAGAGCTGCATATCATAAGAAGTATAGTCATCCGTATAGATCGGAGTGAGTGAGTTGATATACTCCCCTTCATCGTATATGGCATTCGGGTCGAAGATAATCGGGAACCTGTGCTCACGTGAGACGCTTTCTACGAAGAAATCGCCATCATTGAAGAGGTACTGTATCTTGTATCCGAATACTTCCGGGAAATATTCTTTTTCCGGGGCTTTTGCAATGTAGATGTAACACTCCGCCAGCGAACCTTGTTGAGGGGATTTGATCTGGAGAGCCAGCATAGAGTTGTAGTGGAGGAGTTCGAACGACATTTTCTCGTCCTCTTTGTAAGTGACCCACTCGGAGTGAGACCAGTCTCCGACTTTATGGGCTTCGGTTGAGGGAAGATAACCATAAGTCAGGACGTATTCTCCGTCATTCAGCCAACCATCCGCAAGCGACGGGTAGAATATCTTGTACTTCTCACCGTCGATGAAGTCATAGTCCGGACATTCAATCCCGGCATTCAAACCGTCGGTCTCGGTAACGGTGAAAGTCTTGTAGGAACCGTCTTCGCAAAAGACCGTGACGGTCTCGCCGACTTCCCAGTTCGCGTCCGGGGAAATAGAGTGTGCCTTTGTGACTATATTCCATGATTTCTTGTTTACCGTGAACATGGATTCCAGAGATGAAGTTTCCGGTGTGTAAGGCTCCGGCTTTTCTGGGGTGACATTGCAGGCGGCAAACGCTACAGATACGGCTGCCAAAATGAGGACTTTTTTCATGGTGGTTTTTATTTCTGATCAGGCAAATGTATGCATTATCTTATTCAGTGCAAAATGCAAATGTTGATATACTTACTTATCGAACTGTGTTTGTCATCTAATCCCGTCAGGATGGAATTCCTCGACATGCCTTGCATTTGATTCCTTCCCCCAGGAGATATTGACGCCATAACACGGGAACACCGCCTCTTCCAGTTCCTCCCGGTTATTATTATCCATCGCGTTGAAACGGCGCATTAGCACCGGCTTCCTGAACCTGATATTCTCAAGAAGCGAGGCCCTGGTGCTGTTGTCTCCGCCACAGACAACCACCGCACCGTATTCGTTGAGATCTATATGCTCCGGGCTTTTTCCATTCAGTCCGATCAAAGTCTTTAATGAGTTTTCCGTCATATGTGGTAAAAATCGTGCTTGAGCTGCGACAAATTTTACTATTTTTGATTGCTTATTCTCTAACTGCAATGAAGAAATATATCCTGCTCCTGCTTGTCGCGATGTTCTGTCACCGGGCTCCGGAAGGGAGTGACCAGCTTGTGGACATCGACTCGGGCGTCACTCTCGAGCCGGACTCCTTCTCACGGGAGGGCGGACGGAGATTGTATGAGTTCCATGGCGATGAATTCTTCGGAAGGATGATGGAGTACGATTACCTCATGGTTATATATTCGGCCGGTGATGAGAACTACGAATCAGTGATGGTAAGCCTGGAAAGGTTCCATGAACAGGTGAGTGAGGCGGAGGCGATTTAATCTCCTGGTAATTGATTTTAAATTGTACATGTTTTTCATTAATTGATTTTTTCAGATGAAAGTAGGTGATAGAATTCCGGAAGTGCTGGGATCGGACCAGTTTGGAAATGAAATCAAAAGCAGCGATTATCGTGGAAGGAAAATCGTTCTTTACAGTTACCCGAAAGCGAATACAGGCGGATGCACCGCGGAGGCCTGCTCACTTCAGGCGCACAAGGCGGAGCTTGAGGCAGCCGGTTATGCCATCATAGGCGTTTCCAAGGACAAGCAGGATGCGCAAGCAAAGTTTGCTGAGAAGTTCGACCTTGAGTTCCCGCTTATCGCGGACACATCAACAGAGCTGCTGCAGACTCTTGGCTGCTGGGGCGAGAAGGTAGCCTGCGGTCATAGGACGGTGGGCACGTTACGCACCACATATCTTGTGAATGAGGAGGGAATAATCGAGAAGATTTTTGTTCCGAAGGAAATCAAGACAAAGATTCATGCGGAGCAGATTCTTGACTATC
>JAKSJS010000025.1 GCA_024398155.1 Bacteroidales bacterium
CCCATTGTCATCTCCTCGAGAGACTCGCGGATTCCGCCGCGACGGCCGTCTATGATGGGACGGATTCCGATTTTGGGATAGTTCATGGTATGTGTTTTAGTATTTTATTTACAATCTGATAATACTTTATCAGCGACAAATATATGCAAAGAAATGCAAAATGCAAAAACAATTTAGCAATAGAGTGAATTTTTGGGGAAAGGAAGGTATACAGGCACCTGATTTTGATAAAATACGCCTTCGATAGACTTAATTTTGGATGATTTTGGACTTAATTCGTAAATTTTTCGAAAAAAACTTCAAAAAGTTATTGTTTTAATAAATCGTTTTAGCCATTTTTGCCAAAATTATATTTATTAGGATTTTTATCATGAAAATCAACCGTTTACTTTCTATCGTCGCTCTGGGAGCGCTCACACTCTGCGCATCGGCGCAGGATTTCAACGGCCTGGATATGAATCTGGGCAACCTCTCACGCCTCTCGAAAGCTGAAACACGCTCTATCTGTCCCGAGAATTTCACGGGCGGAAAAGGCGAAGCGGCAAAGGCCAAGGTCGAACTCCCCAACACCAGGAACGTCAACAACGCCTCCTGGGCCGCACGTGACCTCGGTGACGGCTGGAAGGTCAACCCCTACATAATCATCGACGCCGGCCAGGAGATCACAATCGCCGAGATTGAGGGCTCCGGCGCCATCCAGCACATCTGGATGACCCCTACCGGAGTATGGCGCTTCTCAATTATCCGCATGTACTGGGATGACGAGAAGGAGCCTTCCGTAGAGTGCCCTATCGCTGACTTCTTCTGCATGGGCTGGAATGAATACGCCCCTCTTGTTTCCCTCCCCGTCTGCGTCAATCCCGGAAGCGCGTTCAACTGCTACTGGCAGATGCCTTTCCGCAAGAAATGCAAGATCACTATGGAGAACGTCAACCCCAAGGACGCAATGACCCTCTACTACCAGATAGACTACACCCTCACCGAGGTTCCCGAGGATGCCGCCTACTTCCACTGCAACTGGAGGCGCACCCGCTACAACGAGTCCTCCGACTTCGTTGTCGTTGACGGGATCAAGGGCGAAGGCCAGTATGTCGGAACCTACCTTGCATGGGGCCTTACCAACAACGGCTGGTGGGGCGAAGGTGAGATGAAGTTCTACATCGACGGCGACAAGAAGAACCCCACGATCTGTTCCACCGGACTCGAGGATTACTTCTGCGGCTCGTACAACTTCGACCGCGGCGGAAGGTTTGTCGAGTTCTGCACTCCCTATGCCGGCCTTCCCCAGGTCATCCGTCCCGACGGAACCTACCGTTCCCAGGAGAGGTTCGGTCTATACCGCTGGCATATCATGGACCCCGTCCGCTTCAAGAAAGACCTCAAGGTTACGATCCAGGACCTCGGCTGGCGCTTTGACGGCCGCTACCTCGCCCAGCACTCCGACGTTGCCGGCACGGCCTTCTGGTATCAGGCCGAGCCTCATGCAGCCTTCCCCGAGTGCCCCGGCTGGGAAATCCTCGAGACCTATTAATCAGGAGTATTGTTACCTATTATTTTACTAATATTCATTTTTATGAACAAGCCCAAAGTCTTTTTAACTGTCCTCATGGCCCTCGCATGCTCCCTTACGATGAGCGCACAGAAGGCTGGAAAGACCACAACGGTCACCGGACATGTCTACGATGCGGAGACAAAAGAACCGCTCCCGGGCGTAGCAGTGATGCAGAAGGCCACGAACATCGGTGCCATCACCGATACCGACGGTCTCTTCGTCATCGGTGTCAACAACATCGAGAGCCAGCTGGTCACATCCTATCTTGGATACAAGGACCAGACTGTCAACATCGCCGGCCGCAAGGAATTCGACATCTATCTTGAGACCGACGCCGAATCCCTCGAGGATGCAATCGTAATCGGCTACGGTACCCAGAAGAAAGCGACCGTCACGGGCGCTCTCACAACCGTCGACACCAAGCAGCTGACCCGTCAGGCTACCCCCAACTTCTCCAACGCCCTCGGTGGTGTAGTTCCCGGTATCGTTTCCCGCCAGACGAGCGGTGAGCCCGGTTACGACAGCGCCGCCCTCCTCATCCGCGGTCTCGGTACCTGGCTTTCCGCCAGCCCCCTCGTTCTCGTCGATGGTATCGAAAGGGATATCAACGTCGTTGACGCTACGGACATCGAGTCCTTCTCCGTACTCAAGGATGCCTCCGCAACTGCTGTCTACGGTATGCGCGGTGCAAACGGCGTTATCCTCATCAACACCAAGAAAGGTGCTTCCGGTAAGCCCAAGGTCACCTTCAGGACTGAAATGACCGACCTCCAGGGTATGCGTTTCGACAACTTCATCGGCTCCGCCGACTTTGCGACCCTCATGAACGAGGCCTGCTTGATGGATGGCCAGATCATCCCCTGGTCCGATGAGGAGATCGAGAAATTCCGTGACGGATCCGATCCATACATGTATCCTGACAACGACTGGACGAACATGATCCTCAAGAAGAATGCGTTCCAGACGATGAACAACCTCTCCGTATCCGGAGGTAACGAGCGCGTAAGGTACTACGTCAGCTTCGGCTTCACCTCCCAGGGCGGTCTCCTCAAGCAGGACCCCGCCTACGAGTACAGGACCAACTCCCTGTTCCAGCGCTATAACTTCCGCTCCAACGTCGACATCAACATCACCAAGAGCCTCTCCGTAAGCCTTGGCCTTTCCGAGACGATCGAGCACAGGAACTATCCCGGAACCGCTGCCGGTGATATCTTCAACTCCCTCAAGATATCCTCCCCTCTTGCCTATCCCGCAGTCAACCCCGACGGCAGCCTCGGCGGCCGCGCCACCTCTTACGAGCAGAGATCTCCCTGGAGCCTCGCGACCAACAACGGATACGCAAGCCAGTTCCGTATCATGACCCAGTCCAACGCCGGAATCAAGTGGGACCTCAGCTCCCTCGTAACTCCCGGCCTTTCGCTCAGCGCAAACCTCTCCTTCGACTTCTGGGACTACAACGAGGCTTTCCGCCGCAAGACTCCCGATACGAAACAGTTCCTCGGATATGATTCCGTAACCGGAGAAGAGCGCTACAACATCATCTTCGAAGAGCAGCCCATGAGCTACGGCGTAGGCCAGAGCTCCAACAGGACTATCTACTACGACGCAAGGATCAACTACGACAGGACCTTCGACAAACACAGCATCGGTGTCCTCGCCCTCTTCAACAGAAGGGATTACGTAGACCTCAATGCCGGAAACTCCACCGCCCGTCTTCCTTTCCGCCGCCAGGGTTTCGCAGGTCGTATCAATTACGGCTATGACCAGAAATACCTCATCGAGATCGACCTCGGCTACAACGGTTCCGAGAACTTCGCAAAGGGTCTCCGCTACGGTCTCTTCCCTGCAATCTCCGCAGGTTGGGTTCCTTCCCGCGAGAAATTCTGGGGTGCTGACAACCCTATCAACCACTTCAAGATCAGAGGTTCCTACGGTATGGTCGGTAACGACGCCAACTCCGCTGAGCGCTTCTACTACATGTCCACCGTCAACATGGCCGCCAACTCCTACCTCCTCGGTAACCAGATGATCCCTACCGGCGGTACGGCCGAGCTCTCGATGGGTTCACCCAAAGCAACCTGGGAGGTCGCCCAGAAGAGCGACGTAGGTATCGACATGGAGATGTTCAAGGGCAAGCTCAAACTCAGCGCCGACTACTTCTACGAGTACCGCGACAAGATCCTCATCAAACGCGCCCAGATCCCCAACATCCTCGGTGCGCAGTGGGGTGATACTCCCTGGGCCAACATCGGTATCATGCAGAACCAGGGATTCGACGGCAACATCGAGTTCTCCGACACGACGAAGGGCGGATTCTACTATAGCCTCCGCGGCAACGTATCCTTCGCCCGCAACAAGATCATCGAGGATGACACCGTATACCACACCTGGGACTACCAGGACACCCGCGGACGTTCCGCCGGCCTCATCTACGGTCTTACTGCAATCGGACTCTTCCAGGACCAGGAAGATGTTGACAACTCCCCCAAGCAGGAACTCGGAAGCTACGGTGTAGGTGACATCAAGTACGCCGACCTCAACGACGACGGTGTCATCAACGCATACGACTACAGCTTCATCGGTTACGGCCGTACCCCTGAAATCATGTTCGGTTTCGGCATCACCCTCGCCTACAAGGGATTCGACCTCGCCCTCAACTTCAGCGGCGCCGGCCATACCAACATGCTGCTTGACAGCAACGGTATGTGGCCCTTCGCCCTTGCATACCCTTCATACAACATCTATCACGAGTATTTCGACAACCGCTTCATTCCCGGAGCCGACAACACGAATGCCAAATACCCTGTAGTACATGCCGGACAGTCTACCAACAACTTCACTGTCAACACGCTCTACATGCACGATGCTTCCTACCTCAAGCTCAAGACTGCTGAGTTCGGTTACAACTTCAGCAGGAAAGCCTGCGCAAGGATCAAGGCAGAAAGCGTCCGCCTCTTCCTCAATGGAACCAACCTCTTCAGCATCGACAAGATCAAGATGACCGATCCCGAGTTCAACCACCTCGGCTCCGCCACTTATCCTACCCAGAGAGGTCTCACCTTCGGCGTTCAACTCGGATTCTAACATTTAACATCGTAAGATTATGCGTAAAATATATACCCTTTCTGCAATTGTACTTGCAATGATGGCATTTACGGCTTGCGAAGACTTCCTTGACAAGGGTCCGGAAGAGAACCTTACCGTTGACGACATCTTCGCCGACCGTGAGTACACCAAGCTGTTCCTGTCGCATACTTATTCATGGATCCCGACCGAGGCCAACATGGCTGATGACGGTGGTGCATGGAGGAATCCCTTCGTGGCCGGATGTGACGAGATGGAATGCGCCTACGGAGGTGCATATGGCCACAACATCAACAGCGGTGCCTGGAACCCCACAACCATCCACCAGACCCAGGTCTGGGAGGAGTCATACATGGCTCTCAGAAAAACCAACATGTTCCTCGAGAGAGTTGGCGGTTCGCCCGCTTCCGCAGAGGAGATCCGCCACTGGACAGGAGAAGCCCACTTCCTCAGAGCTTACTTCCACTTCCTCGCCTTCCGCACCCATGGACCCATCGTGATCGCCGACCACTGCTTCGATCCTTCGGAAGACCTCATGGGCTACCGCAGGGCCAGTGTTGACGAAGTCGTCGAATTCATGGTAAAGGACTGCGACAAAGCCGCAGAACTCCTCTATGACGAGGACATCTGGCCCGGTACCGATACCGGACGTGCCACAAGGCTTGCCGCCTACGGCCTCAAGTCCCGCATCCTCCTCTATGCTGCTTCTCCTCTCTACAACGGCAACACCCAGCAGGCCGAGCTCGTCGATCCCGTTACCCACGAGCCCCTCATCAGCCAGGTCTATGACCAGGAGAAATGGAAAAGAGCCGCCGATGCCGCCAAGGAGTGTATCGACGCCTGTCTCGCCGCCGGCAAGGGCCTCTACAACAAGTACCCCGAGAACCCCATCAAGAACTACCAGAGCATCTTCACCGACTGCCAGAACGGCTGGAACAGCGAAATCCTCTGGGCAAAGAACATAGGTACCTATGAACACTGGCTCAACTGTGCCGACCCTATCTCCTTCAACTGCTTCTCCATCCTCGACCCCACCCAGAACCAGGTTGATGCCTATGAGACGGCCGAAGGTGTGAACCCCATCATCGGTTACAACAAGGAGACTGTCGACATCAACGGCCAGGCAACTGAAGTCCTCAAGCCCATCATCAATCCCGAGGCAAACTATGTAGACGAGGGTTTTGTCGCCGAGGCTGACAACTCCGGACTCGACCGCTGGCCGGCTGGCGTATGCAACATGTACGTAAACCGCGAGCCCCGTTTCTATGCATCCATCAGCTTCAACGGAGCAAAATGGAAATGGAACGCCCCCAACTACGTTACCAACGACCCCCACTACCTCGAATTCTGGTACACCGGTGTCGACGGCAAGAACAACGCCGGTTCCGACTATTGCAAGACAGGTTACCTGATGAGGAAACTCGTCTCTCCCGAGCGTATTCCCTGGAAATACACACCGAACCAGATCTGGGTCTACGTCCGTCTTGGCGAGACTTATCTTAACCTCGCCGAAGCTATCAACGAGTACTATGGGCCTACCGCCGAGTGCTACGAGGCAATCAACGCCATCCGCGAGCGCGCCGGCCTTCCCGGACTTCCTTCCGGCCTCAGCCAGGAAGAGATGCGCGACCGCATCAAACATGAGCGCCGCATCGAGCTTGCATTCGAGACCCACCGTTTCTTCGACGTACGCCGCTGGCTTGACGCCGAGAACTCGGAGAACCAGCCTGTCTACTCTATGAACATCTACGCCGGAACAAGCCTCCAGGATCCCGCCTTCTACCAGAGGGTAAAGATCGAGGACCGCGTATTTGAGGCCCCCAAACATTACTTCTTCCCTATTAGCCAGACCGAAATCGACAAGAACCAGAAAGGAAACCTTGTCCAGAACCTTGGTTGGATTACAGCTAAAAAAGTTGAGTAAGGTTGAATATGATTGTGTTACGGATCAAGCCGGCCCCGCGGGACCGGGTTGATTTCATTTTATGTGCAGCCAGGAAGGGACCGCTGATTATGTTCTTGTGATGATGGCGACATAGCCGCCGCCGGGAGCGAGGTGGGCGGCAAGCTTCCTGTCGGCGGGAAGAGTCTCCTCGACGCGCTTGAAGTCGCGGGCGACCTTATTGGCATTGACACCGTCGCGGAAGATCTCAGCCTTGTAATCTCCCTCGGGGAGGAAGCCAAGGTCAAGCTCCACGTCGCGCTCGTCCCAGTTGCCGAGGACTCCGACATACCATGTATTGCCGCTGCGGCGGGCTATCGCAACATACTCGCCGACCTTGCCGGCAAGGGCTTTCGTCTCGTCCCAGATTTCGGGAACTTCAGCTATATACTTCGTACACTCGGGCTCGGCCATGTAGTTGGACGGATTGTCGCAGAGCATGTTGAGCGGGGAGGAGAAGACGACATACTCGGCGAGCTGGTGGCAGCGGGTGCCCTGGCTCATCGCCTCGTCATATACGGCGCGGAAGTTCGACTTCGTGGCATTGCGCATGGCGCCCTGGGTGTAGTCGGCAGGGCCGGCGAAGAAGCGGATGAAGGGAAGGGTCACGTCGTAGGGTACCTGGTCGGCCTTGGCGTTCCACTTGAGCTGCTCAAGGCCGTATATGCCCTCGAAGTTGATGACGTTGGGATAAGTCCTGTGGAGACCTGTCGGCTTGTATGTGCCGTGAAAGTCCACCATGAGGTGATACTTCGCGGCAATCTCGGCGGCTGTCCTGTGGAACTCAACGACAGGCTGGTCGCAGGAGTCCATGAAGTCCACCTTGAAGCCCTTGACGCCCATCTCGGAGTAGACCTTGCAGGCCTTCTCTATGTCTTTCTGGAAGGGGGTGTAACCGGCCCAGAGAATGATGCCGACATTCCTTTCCTTACCGTAGTCGACAAGGGCCTGGAGGTCGATTTCGGGAACGATATGGAAGAGGTCCTCGAAGCCGACCGACCAGCCTTCGTCCATGATGACGTATTCTATGCCGTTCTTCGAGGCGAAGTCGATGTAGTATTTATATGTGTCGTTGTTGACTCCGGATTCGAAGTCGACTCCATAGATGTTCCAGTTGTTCCACCAGTCCCAGGCGACCTTGCCGGGCTCGACCCAGCTGTAGTCGGCCTTGGGGTCGGCAGGGCTGGCGAGCAGGTATACGAGGTCGTTCTCGGTCATCTCCCAGTCGTTACGGGAGATACCCATGAGACGCCAGGGGAAGGTGCAGCCGGCCTTGCACTGGGCGATGTAGTCGGCGGTAGTCTCCACATAGAGGGAACGTCCGTCGCCCTTGGGGGCCTTTGATGTGGGGTATTTGGGGAAGTAGCCCTCGAGCGAGTCATCCGAGTCTCCGTTGTAGAGGAACATGCCGGGATATGAGAGAAGGTCGGCCTCGCTGATGCACATCTTCACACCACCCTCGGCCTCGACCATGAGGGGCAGGAAGGCAAGACGGTCAGTCTTCCAGGCGGCAAGCTTCTGGTATGCATACTGGTTCTCGAAGGAATTGTGGAGCTGGTTGTCGAAATCTCCGTCAAGGTTCTGGTCGACATAAGGCACATAAGCCGACGAACCGGGGAGGAAGGAGTATTCGGCCTTCTCGGAAGCGACCTTGAAATCCTTCTTCGAGAGACTTACGAAACGATAGGCCACACCATTGTCATATGCGCGGAATATGACCTTGTATCCCTTGTAGGAAAGCTCCAGCTCGTTATATTTCTCCGGTATGGATGATTTGCTGTAGATACGTGCCTCCACGATTCTGTCAACCCTGTTCTGGCGGGCTTTCGAAGGCTTTGCACCGCCTCCCCAAACGGTTCCGTCCGACAATGTCATCGAAAGGGCGGAGGGCTGGAGGATTGTCTTTCCATCGATGGAAACGCTGTAGGAAAGCTCCGGAGAAACCGAAACGTCAACCTTGATTGTCCCGTCGGGAGAAGTGAGTCCATACTTGGGTGCGGCGGAAGCCGCAGCTGAACAGAGCGCGAGCGCAATGGCAAGGAAAATCTTTCTCATATATGTACAATTTATCTATTTTGGGCGGAATGCCGGATTGTACCGCTAAGTTAATATTTTTTCGCTTCAATGAATTTTGTATTTTTGGGGCATGAAAAGAATATTTTTACTTACCTGCCTTTTTGTTGCAGCCTGCACCTCAACGCCCAGAAGCGAGGCTCCGGAAGCCGTGGATCTCGGACTTTCCGTGAAATGGGCACCTTTCAACATAGGCGCCACCGCGCCTGAAGAGTTCGGAAACATGTATGCCTGGGGAAAGACGGACCCGTCTGACGGAGCCGCTTTCAAGGAGGGCTACAGAAGCAAATATCCCGACGGCTCCGTCCTTGATTCCAAGGATGACGTCGCTGCCGCCGAGTGGGGCGGCGGTTGGAGGATGCCGACTGCCGGAGAGTTCCGCGAACTCGTAGAGAAGTGCGAGTGGACATGGACCCTCGGCGAGCCCAACGGCTTCGTCGTCAAGGGCCCTAACGGCAACTCCATATTCCTTCCTGCAGCCGGATTCCAGCTTGAGGATATCCTCGCCATCCGCGGAACCGGAGGCTTCTACTGGACCTCCACAGCGGCAGAAGACGACGAGACGCGCGCCATGCTCTTCCAGTACCGCCGCCTCTACGGAACCGACGGTCCGGGCCTCTGCAAGGGTCTGCGCTACGAGGGATACTCCGTGAGGGCCGTCCTTGACGACAGGCCCGAAGGATGGGCTCCCGATCTCTACTGGGCCGACGGATATGACGGCCCCCTGGGCTTCCATACCGGCTTCAACGCGGCCGGAAAGACCCGGATGATGCTCGCCGGAAAGCCTCTCTACTGTTTCGGAATAAACTGCTTCGACCTGTTCACGGGCTGTATGGACGGAGGCTTCATCCCCGAAAGGATTGAGAAGGCTGTCGAGGTCATCGCCGAACAGAAGATGCCCGTAGTCCGCCTGTCGCTTTCGCCTTTCTACCCGTTCTGGATGCATTACTATACGGAAACTCCCGACAGGTATTTCGAATGCATGGAGCTTCTCTTCAATCTCTGCGACGAGAAGCATATCCTCCTCATACCGACGCTTTTCTGGAACTTCTCATGCTTCAACGAGCTCTGCGGGGAGCCCCTTTCCGCATGGGGTGACCCTTCGTCAAGGACTTACGCCTTCATGCTGAAGTACACCAAAGACATCATGACGAGATTCGCCGGCCATAAATGCATCGCCGCATGGGAGTTCAGCAACGAGTTCAACCTCCATGTCGACCTCGGCCACGAAGGCAATCCGATGATTACCGCCGCCGAGCTCGGCACAGCCTGCAAGGGCTTTGCCGGCTGCGTCCGCGAATACGACCCGACAGGACGCATGATAATGAGCGGACACGGCCTGACGAGGAACGCCCAGTACCACCTCTATACCGGACCGAGCTGGGACGTCGACTCGTTCGATGAGTCTGTCAGGATAATCGGCATCCTTACGCCAAGCCCCATGGAAGGCTTCTCCGAGCACTATTATGAGGACAAGAGGATCTACTCCGACCTTGGCGAAATGGACTTCATGGAGCGTACGGCCGCCTCGAAGGCGACAGCCGAAGCCCTCGATAAAGTCTTCTATGTAGGGGAATACACCGGCCCCGGCTGTACTACAGAGATATCATCCAGCATGAAGGCCCAGACAAAGGCCTTCTACGACAACGCGATCCAGCTGTCCCTTGTATGGAATTTCTCCAACATGGGCAATATCGAATACAGCTTCACGGCCGACAGCGAGGGAGGCCTCAAGGCCTTCGAGCTCATCAGGGAATACAACCGCAGGTACGCCGCGGGAGAAGTCCGCGACTAGGCCTTCCTTCCGGCCAGCTTGTCGATGTTGGCAGTCATCTTGCCGAGGGTGTCGAGGAACGAGCGGAGCTCTTCCTCGCTTATGCCCTCGAGGATGTCGCCGAGCATCGAGATGCCGGCTTCCTTGGCTCCCAGTTTCATCGTGTCAGACTTTTCCGTAAGGACTATCGTATTGGAACGACGGTCCCTTGTGTCCTTCTGTCTTACGACGAAACCGTTCCTTTCGAGGGAATCGACAAGTTTGGTGATGGAGTTCTTGTCCTTCATCATCGTGTCGGCTATCCTCTGCTGGCTCATTGGGCCCTGGTTCCAGAGGATGTCGATAAGGAGGAACTGTTCGGGCGTCAGGCCGACGTTGCCCTGACGGAGCATCATTCCCGTGTACTGTTTGAGCTTGCAGGAGGCAAGATTTAGGGAGACGGCGATTTCTTTGGAGAGGAGCATAATGAGGAAGGATTAATCAGTCATTTCAAATACAAGGGTTCCGCCACCGACAATGGCGTCATGGGAGATGGTCGGGCCTTCGACGGGAACGCCGTCAAGGCAGACGGAAGCCACATGGGGCCCGTCGCCCAGGCGTCTTACCGTAAAGACGCGGCCATTGGGAAGGTTGAGCCTTACGAGCGGAAGCTGGGGGGCGCCGAGGACGTATTCTCCGCCACAGGGATTCACAGGGTAGAATCCCATCGCGGAGAAGATGTACCAGGCGCTCATCTGGCCGCAGTCATCATTGCCTGAAAGACCGTCGGGGCCGTCGAGATACTGGGTCTTCCAGGTCTCACGGATAAGGTCGGCAGCCTTGTTCTGCTCTCCGGCGAGGGTGTAGAGGTAGATTACATGGTGGCTGGGCTCATTGCCGTGGGCGTACTGGCCGATAAGGCCGGAAACGTCCACTGTAGTGCCTGTGCCATGGGTTTCGGAGGACATCGTGAAGAGCGAGTCGAGCTTTTCGACAAAGGCTTCACGGCCTCCCATCGCCTCCATGAGACCTTCGGCGTCGTGGAGGACATGGAAACTGTACTGCCAGGAATTGCCTTCGGTGAAGTCGCCGCCAGTCTTGAAATGGCCGCAGAGGAGAGGGTCGAAGGGCGTGCGCCATCCACCCTCGGAGTCGCGGCCGCGCATAAGGCGGGTCTCAGGATCGACGAGGTTCTTCCAGTAGCCGGCACGGCGTGCGAAGAAGACCGAGTCCTCCTTGTGGCCGAGGGCGCCTGCGAGTTTCGCTGCGCAATAGTCGTCGTAGCAGCACTCAAGTGTTCTGGAAACACTTTCTACCGTCGTTACGTCATAAGGGAAATATCCGCACCTGTCATACGCTGACCAGTCATATTTTATGTGGTCCTCGGTAATCGAGCGCTTTATTGCCTGATAGAGGACTTCGGGATCGAAACCGGTGAAGCCTTTGAGGTAGGCATCAACGATCACGGGTATCGAGTGGTTGCCTATCATGCCGAAATTGTCAGTTCCGCCGAGGGCCCACATGGGGAGGAAGCCCTGGGCGTCATAGTACCTCATGAAGGAATTGACGACATCGTCGACAATCTCGGGGCAGATTATTGTGAAGAGAGGATGGGCGGCACGGTAGGTGTCCCATAGCGAAAGGGTCGAGTAGAACGGCTTGTCGGAAGAGGAGTCCGAAATGTCGTTGGGATGCATCATGAGATGGTAGAGGGAGGTGTAGAAGATGTTCTTCTCTTCCCTTGTTCCGCTGATCTCGAACATGCGGAGCTTGTCTCTCCAGGCGTTTCGGGCGGCCTTGGAGACCTCCGCGAAATCCCATCCGGGGATTTCTTCTGAGATGCTCTCCGCCGCGCCCTTCACGCTGTCGACTGATATGGAAGCCTTCACCATGAGGGGCTCGTCGCTTTCCCCGAAGTCAAGCACGAGACGATGGATCTTCTCGGCGGGGTCCCTGAGGGGAAGGATGGCGGCTATCTCATAGGGGCGGTTGAAGGTTATGTCGTAGTATATCTCACGGTCGTTCCATGCAACGGAATGGGTGTAGCCGGAGATATGGAGGGAATCGGAGAAGTCCTGGGAACAGTCGACCACCCTTTTGTGGAAGCGTTCCTCCGAGCCGATCTGGGCGCTCTGGAGGTCGAGAAGGATCTTTATCGGCTCCCCGTCGGAGGTGAACTTATGGAAGGCCACCCTCTTCGAGCAGGTGGATTCGGCCTTGATCCCATAGTCCGTAAGACAGCAGGTATAGTAGCCGGGCCAGGCCTTCTCTGAAGACTTGTCGAAACGGCTTGAATAGTCGTCCTTATAGTTCTCGCCGGTAAAGGGCATAAGGAGGAGGTCCCCCCACTCGGAGCTTCCGGTACCGTCTATTCGGTTCTGGGAAAATCCCATTATGGTCGTATCCTTCCACTGATATCCGCCGCAGTATTCCCATGCGAAGTTGCCGGTCTGGGGACCGGCCTGGATAGCGCCGAAGGGCGTAGTCGCACAAGGATGGCAATGGCCGTTACCGTCAGTCCCGGAAAAGACATTGACGTATTTCGTATAATCGGAAGTACAGGCTATAGCGAGGAAAATAAGACAGGAGGACAGTAAACGTTTCATACAGTATTCATAGTAAACCGTCGGCAAATATATACTAAATTGTCGCTTCCCGCAAACCCAATACTGACAAAATTAAGTACCTTTGCGGCCTCGGATATGGAAAAACTCTGGAACAGCAACTACATCAAGATATGGACGGGAAACTTCCTGGTCCATTTCGCCTTCATGCTGATCGTCCCGCTGCTTCCCCTCTACCTCAACGAGACCTTCGGCGCAGGCAAGGACACAATCGGGCTTGTCCTTGCCGGATATGCGGTCGTCTCCCTCATGATACGTCCCCTCGGAGGATACATCGTCGACTCCTTTCCCCGGTATATCGTACTCGTTATCTGCAACTTCCTCTTCTTCGCCCTCTTCGCGGGATATCTGGTTGCCGGTTCCCTTACGACCTTTGCCATCTTCAGGACCCTCCACGGCGCGCCGTTCGGGGCCACGACGGTCGCGGCCAGTACAGTGATGGTCGATGTGCTTCCCTCCTCACGACGCGGAGAAGGCATAGGCTACTACGGGCTCTCCAACAACCTTGCAATGGCTCTGGGGCCCGCCCTGGCGGTATTCCTCCTCCAGGCGTTCAAAGGCAATTTCCAGGCGCTTTTCTGGATCTCTCTCGGTGTTTCCTTCCTCGGGCTTGTCGTCGATGCGACGATAAAAGTGCCCCGCAGGGAGACCATAGACCGTAAAATGACACTGTCCCTCGACCGCTTCTTCCTCATAAACGGATGGAGGGAAGCGGTCAACATGATGGCCATATCCTTCGGATACGGCGTGATTTCCACATATGTCGCAATCTACGGAAAACAGGAACTCGGAATAGAAGGCGGCACGGGCATGTTCTTCTCACTGCTCGCCGGCGGTCTCATCCTCTCGCGCCTTACCGGCGCCCACGCCCTCCGCGAGGGCCGTGTAAGCCGCAACGCGACGATGGGCATAATAGTCTCCCTGTTCGGATATCTCCTCTTTGCGGCTCTCCACAACAAGATAGGATACTACGGTGCGGCCCTCATAATAGGTCTCGGCAACGGCCACATGTACCCGGCCTTCCAGACCATGTTCATCAACCTGGCCGAGCATAACCGCCGCGGGACGGCCAACTCGTCGATCCTGACGGCATGGGACGCAGGCGTGGGCCTCGGCGTCCTTGCCGGAGGAGTCCTCGCCGAGCACCTCGGCTACCACTCCGCCTTCTGGTGCGCCTTTGCGGTCAACTTCGTCGCCGTCGCCTACTACCTCCTCGCCACCCGGCCCCACTTCGAGACCAACAAGCTCCGCTAAACCCGGCGGTACTTCCGCAGTAAGTTCGGCATTTTGCCGAACTTACTGCGGAAGTACGGGCTAGAAGAGGGCGGAGACGCGGGCGATGACCTCGTCGGCCGGGGTGTCCGGCGCAAGGACGAGGTCGGGCTCCTTGAAGACAAAGCCCTTGCTCATCGCTGAGAGCGTTCCGCCTCCGGTACAGTTCAACATCACATAGTCGTCCTTGGCGATTGTCCCGTCCTTGACGGCCTTGTCGAGAGCTGCGACAGCCGCGCATGCGGCGGGAAGCAGCTCATAGCCCTCGAGGTTGCGGTACTGGATCATCCAGTACATGATGTCGTTGTTGTCAGCGAGGTAGATGTCTCCGCCACTGGCTTTGAGGGTATCATACAGGCCTCCGGCCAAGCCGTAAGGCGGTTTTCTGTTGGAAAGGACCTTCGCAAGGATGATCTCTGCCTCGCGGCGTCCCTCCTCCGGAGAGAGAGCGACGAGGGAGCGGGAGCCGGCTTTCCAGGAGTCGTACATGAGGGTGAAGGGAGCGTTCTGGGCACAGTACACCCTCATCCTATTGGGGCCGTAGCTGCCGTCGGCACCGAGGCGGCAGGCATTCTCCCATGCGGCTATGGCTCCCGTTCCGGAGCCTACAGCCTGGAAGTAGGCATCAGGGATGCGGCCCATCTTCTCGGCGCAGCTCAGGAGCGTCGTTCCCATGCCGTCGCGGCGGGCGACGTTCTTCGCTCCGCCCTCGAGCATGTAGCGGGGATCCGAGGCGAGCTTCTCGCCAAGGGCTATCGCGTCATAATAGTCGCAGCCATGAGGGACGGCGACGAGCTTTACGCACTTGTTGAGAGGTTTGTGGAACCAGAGGTCGTGGAGATTGTCCATGGGGACACATATCACGATGGGGATATGGTTGTCGGAGCATACCTGGGCGAAGGCGCGGGCGGTGTTGCCGGCAGACTGGACTATCAGTGTCCTTTTCTCATCCTTATCCATCCTTGCAAGGACCGAATAGGCCTCGGTCTCCTTGAAGGAGCAGGTTCTGAATTTCGCTCCCAGGCGGGGGCACCATCCGGAGAAGGTGATATAGAGGTTCTCGAGACCGAGATACCTGGCAAGGCCCTTGGACTTGTAGGTGACGGGCGCGCAGGACTTCTTGAGGGTCCTCTTTACCGGCATCCAGTCGGCATATCTGTAGATTCCGTCAAGGTCTTCCCGGGGAGTGAACCTGGGATTGGCATATACGGCACGGATGAGCGAGGGCTCGCCGCCTTCGGGGTCCGAGAGCGTCCAGCCCCTGTCTTCGAATTCATTACCGTTTGAGACATTCACGAGACGGTACTTGGTTTCACTGAATTTCATAGCTCTATATTATTTCCTTTTGTTTGTTGATCGATTATTTCCGCCACATCCCTGACGGGGCGGTCCGAGTAGCGTCCGAAAGTCGCAAGACACAGAGGACAGGCGGTGGCTATTGCGTCGGCATGGCTCGCGTAGAGGTTCTCGAGCGAGGCACGCGTCATCTTCTCGCGGCGGGCGAAGTCGAGCGTCAGCGAGCCGAGCGAGCCGCCGCAGCAGACGCTCTCGGCGCGGGCCTTGGGCGCTTCGGCGATAGCCGCAGCGCGCCCGAGCAGCCGCCTCGGCTGGTCATAGATGCCCGATCCGCGTCCGAGTTCACAGGGATCGTGGTATACATAGCAGAGCTCGCTCTTCTCAAGGGTCAGGCGCCCTTCCGCGATGAGCTCGTCAAAATATTCAAGATAGTGGACGACACGGACTCCGGGAAGGCTGTACTCCTCGCGGAACATCTTGAAGCATATCGGGCAGCTCACGACAAGGGTGTCCGCGCCGGAGGCGAGGATGAGCTCCTCGTTCCTGCGGACCATCCCGCGGGCCTCCTCGAGGCGTCCGGCCGTGAACATCGGCCGGCCGCAGCAGATGCCTCCCTCGCGGTCCATCCAGTCGAAATCCACTCCCGCCTTGCGCATCACAGACTCGACGCTGCGGCCTACCGACGGAGTGAGCTGGCTCATGCAGCCGCTGAAATAGAGTACTTTGCCGGAAGGGGCCGCTACATATATGTCCGAGTAGTCGGGAGAGAGCCTGTACTCTGTCTTCGCCCTTTCGAGAAGGCGCAGCTTCGGCCCTTCGACTCCTTCCTGGCATACAGCCTCGCACTTGCCGCAAAGCAGACACTTCTCGCTGATTTCCTTGATGCGCCTTTCGTTTCCGGCCCTCATCTGGCGCATGAGGTAGACCGTACAGTCGCGGACATCCGCACGGCTGACACTCATTGGACAGGCGTCAAGGCAGACTCCGCAGTTAGGGCAGCTCATTACCTGGACCCGTGCAAATCCCTTCCTGGAATCGCGGACCTTGAGTCCCGCGTTCCGGAGAGGGATAAGCATCATCTCGGCCGGGATGTGCATATAACGTGAGAATGGCAGAACGCACATGAATATGCACAGCACGATCGAATAGGCCCACCATGTCGGCAGGAGGTTCAGGTCATTTCCGAGTATGCTCCTGAAGACCCAGTTGCCGGGAATGGTAAGGAAGGACCCGCCGCTGATGTGGGCGGTGAAGCACTCGGCAAGCAGGCGGAGCGGGAAGATTGCCCACAGCGAATACATGCCGATAAGATTTATGAGGGAATGGCGCGTCGTCTTCCTCATGCCGACTATCCTCGAGCGCACGCGCTTGATCATTGCTATCGCGATTCCGCTCATCACAAGCAGGAGGAAGAGGTCCATGAGGAAGAACATGAAGGCTCCGCGGAGCGTCTGGTTCGCCTCGGCCACGAAATAGTTGAAGAATATCGGGTAGTAGAAGAGGTTGATCCTGTGGGGCACGAAAAGAAGCACTTCGACATGGCCCAGCACTATCAGCATGAACCATCCGAAGGCAATCGAGGAGTGCATGTATCCCAGTACCGGATTCCTCTTCCAGAGGCGTACATGGAGGAGGCAGTCGCAGAATATGTCCCTTATGTTCTTATATATTGTGGTCGGGGTAATAAGCGAGAGGTAGAGCTTCTTCCTGTCCTCGCGCGGGAGCTGCAGGAGTATCCTCACCGCCCCGAAAAGACAGTATCCGAGGACGAAGGCCATTCCGAAGAGGAAGGGAATGACGAACGGGTTGAAGCCTGATGGAATTCTGTCAATCATAGATCTTCGCTATCGTAAGGAGTACATGGCGCGTATTGATTCCGCGCGGGCATACCATAGTACACTTGCCGCAGAGCATGCAGCACCTCAGCATCGGCCGGACATCCTCTCCCCTCTGGAGGCCGTGCAGGACCTTCCGGAGGCTCATCCCGCTGTAGGACGAGGCCGTACAGGTTGCACTGCAGGAGCCGCATGACATACAGCTCGCCGCGGTGCGGTCAAGCTCGCACAGCCGGCGGTAGAGCGCCGTGTCGGTCCTGTCGATGTCGACCACCGAACTCTTGGAGAGGGAGAATCCGAAATCCGTCATGCCTTGAGGTAGTTATATATTTCAAGTGCTGCCGCGCGGGCTTCGGCGGCCGTTTCCGGCACCGTCTTGGTACCCGTACACGCCCCGGCGTAGAAGACTCCGGGGAGGTTCGAGCGGTTGATCTCGTATACATTGTCGCGGCTCCTGAGGAAGCCGTCGCTGTCGAGCTCCAGCTTCACGGACGAAGCAAGGGCCCCGGCCTTGGGGTTGCAGCACATGCCTGACATCAGTACAAGCAGGTCCACGCCGACACGGAGCGGACGGCCGGAAAGGGTGTCCTCGGCCTTGACCTGGAGGGAGCCGTCTATCCTCTCTCCGACCTCGGAGACGCGTCCGCGGACGAAATGGACGCCGAAGTCCTTCTGGGCCTCGATGTAGAAGTCCTCGTACTTCTTGCCGAAAAGGCGGAGGTCCATGTAGAAGCAGTAGACCTCTGCCGCGGGGAAGCGCTCCTTTATCTCGATCGCCTGTTTGATGGCGGTCGTGCAGCACACTTTCGAGCATTGGGTGTTGCCGGCCTTTATGTCGCGCGAGCCCACGCAGTGGACGAAGCCGACTGTCGCCGGCGAGGCGGGAATGCGGCTGTCCTTCTTCCCGTTCATCCATGCCTCGAGGTCGGCGTTCGTTATCACCCGGTCATAGACGCCGTAGCCATACTCCTCCTTCTTCGCGGCATCGAAAAGCGAGAAGCCGGTCGCGAAAAGGACTGCGGCGGCATTCACGGTTATGCCGTTGGAGAGGACAAGGTTATAGCTGCGGCCCTTCCTGGAGATGTTTTCAACGCTTGTCTCGAGGAAGATGTTCGCTCCGGCGATGTCCTTTTCAAGACGCTTTATTATATCGCTTGCGAGGGTCATGTCGGGGAAGAGGCGGTGCCACGAGGCAACGTGGCCGCCAAGACGGGGGGCCTTCTCGACGAGGATGGGCTTCACGCCGAGCGAAAGAAGCTGCTTCGCGGCTTCCATGCCGGCTATTCCGCCGCCTATTATCACTACATTGTCTTTCATCCTAGAAGCATTTTATAGATCCGGGAAGTTCGGGACGGAGGAGGTCCTCCTTGTTGAGGCCGAGGTATTTGGCCTTGGGGTCATACTCTATGCCTATCTTGTCCAGAAGCGGCTCCACCGCTACCTGGTGGAGCTGGAGACCGAGGTCCCAGGGATCGTAGCCGAGGACGAGGCCGGCGAGCTCCTCGTACGTCAGTACGGGGATGCCGAAGCCGCCGCGGCCGTAGGTCCTGCCGGTCTGCTCGGCAATCACATACTGCCATCTGTCGAGGAAATAGGGACAGCCGGGGCAGTTGGTTATTATCGCATCGGGATGGTAGGGCTCCATCGACTCGAATTTCTTGTAGGTGTTGGAGAGGCTGTAGCCGCGGTTGGCCTTGACGTGGTACTGGCGGAAACCGTAGCCGCAGCAATGGCGGCGTTCAGGGTAGTCCACAACCTCGCCGCCCCAGCTCTCTATCATGCCGGCAAGGACGTAGGGGTACTCGGCCCCGCCGACGCCCTTGGAGGGGAACATCTTCGCGTAATGACAGCCTATATGCTCGACTATCCTGAGGGGCTCTCCCGTCTCCTTGTCAACAAGGCGGAACTTCGCCCTTGCGGCTATGTCATTGCGCCAATGATATATGAGGTCGGACGTGTGGGCGAGGTATCTGGGCTTGTTGAACTCCCTGCGGGTCGCTTTCCAGAGGTCCTCGCGTATCTTGGCCTCGAGCTCGGGGAACTCGCGCCAGGTCTCGAGTATCTCTGCATAGTTGCCGAAGGAGGTTATGCAGCTGGGACAATAGTTCTCGTAGCCGGCCTCGGTCATGAGGGCGAACTGGCGTGCGACTATCGTCATCGCGGTCTCCTGGGGGATTGTGTCGCAGTGATAGGCGATTCCGCCGCAGGTCGTATGGTGGGGAGTCTCGTAGATGTCCTTCCCGAGGACGCCGCGGGTTATTTCCGTGAACATCCTCTCGCTCGCCGGAAAGAAATTCTGGCGTATGCA
>JAKSJS010000026.1 GCA_024398155.1 Bacteroidales bacterium
GACAGCCAGTTTCGATTGTTCTTGATGAAGCCCTCTTCGGAAATTCTCCAACCGACAGAAACGACAGGAAAGAAACCCCAGCGGTTTTCCGGAGCATAACGGTAAGATCCGTCATATCGGCTTGCAAAGTCAATCAAATACTTGCCCTTGTAGTCATAAGAAACCCTGGATACGAGGGATTGGTAGCCTTCCTGACCCTGGTTCGAACCCGTCGTTTGAGTTTCATCCATATCACCGAAGTTAAGCTGGTCGATAAGATAAACGGAGAAATAACGACCCGTGCTTATTGATGTGCTCCAAACATTTCTCTGCTCATAAGCAAGAGTAGCCGAAACGTGGTGCGCATTCGCAAATGTCCTGTCATATGAAATCTGAGCAAGGAGCTGGAGATCATTCAAATCTCCGGATGTCTCTTTGATTTTCGCCTTCGGATTCTGCTCCACATATGGATACGTGTCCGTTTCTGCGTCATAGCCATAAAGTTTGTATGGTGTTTCCATCTCTTTGCTGACATTAGACCAGTGACCGTAGCGGA
The DNA here is from genome assembly GCA_024398155.1 of Bacteroidales bacterium. Lineage (GTDB taxonomy): Bacteria > Bacteroidota > Bacteroidia > Bacteroidales > UBA932 > Cryptobacteroides. Next base: position 536 of record JAKSJS010000026.1, read on the forward strand.
CAACGCCCTTGGCCTGAAGGCCTTTAACCCAAGGAACATCAAAAATGAGTGAGCCGGTCGTGATGAAAGATACGCTCCTTTTATTATTATAACCAGAAAGGCTGGGATCCATCTTTCCAAGCGGAGTTAAGGACAATCCATCCTGAACATAATTGATGTATTTAGGGTTGTCATTCGCGTAAGCCTTGTGGATAGGCTCCATCGCGATTGTTCCGCCAATAATGTCAGAAAGTCCGGACGATGGCAGGGTGCGGTTGTTATAATATCCACTGAACTCAACGCCTGCCTTCAGGCAATCAATGATCTTGGCGGATACATTTGCCCTGTATGTGAACTTGTCATCATCTGTACAATTTATACGGAAAAGACCGTTTTCCTTCTGATAGCCGGCACTCATATAATAATTGACCCTTTCTGTTCCTCCCTCTGCGGAGATAGTATGCTGAGTTTGAACGGCGAATTTCTTGTAAACAAGATCATACCAGTCGGTTGATTCATAACCAGGAGCTCCGGTGCGATAGCTCTCAAGCATTTCGGCCGAGAACGGAGGAATCGCTCCGGTATTAAGGCTGGCGTCATTCTCGAGAAGTGCGAACTCGTAAGCATTACACATCTCGGGAATATTAGTCGGTGAAGATAAGGAAACAGAGCCGTTGTAGGATATTCTTGCCTTTCCCATGTCACCGTGTTTTGTCGTGATAAGAATAGCGCCGTTACCAGCATTCATACCATAAATTGCTGCAGCACCATCCTTAAGGACAGTGATGGACTCTATATCCTCTGGGTTAAGCATCTGGAACTCACTCGCGCTGATGGTGGTTGTACCATCAAGAATGAAGACTGGGGTACCGAAACCGCGAACAGAGATCGTTGCTGAGTTTGAACCGGGAGCTCCGTCATCTTTCGAGACAATCACGCCGGAAATCTTACCCTGTATGCGAGTGGCTAGGTCAGAGCTTACTGTGGATGTGATCTTCTCACCGGAAATAGTACTGACAGCTGTTGTAAGGTTGCCTTTTTTCTGCATACCATATCCAACGACGACAAGTTCGTCAAGAACATCGGTGTCAGGAGAAAGTACAACTTCGACGTTATTTCCGACCGCATATATGATTTCGTCGGAAAAGCCAAGACAGGATACCGTAAGTTCGGCATTGTTTTGAACTTCGAGTGAGAACTTTCCGTCCAAATCCGTCACGGTTCCCGTTGCCGTGCCGGTAACAAAAACGGCCGCGCCAGGGACAGGTGCGCCTTCTTTGTCAACGACAAGACCGGAGAAGCTTTTGACATCAGAAGGTGTGAAAGAATTCGCAGCCGCTCTGATATCACTCAAATTACCGAAGAAAGCCGGTGCAACCAACAGCCATGCTGCAAGCGCAAATGCCTTCATCGGGTTGACTGATTTTGAAACATTTTGCTTCATAAGTTAATAGTTTGTTGTTGTGCTATATTGTGGTGTATATACCGACACCGCTACGGTTAGTATTTTCGAAAACATAGCTAATAATTTCGAATACAAAGTAAATTCCAGTGTATTAGAAAAAGGACTATACGTTTATTAGCACATACTAAAAAGTCGTAGTTGGCTTATTATTTTTTATATTTGTACGAAATTTTTATTGAAAATGAGTACAAAAAGATTACTACTATTGATAATCCTTGCTCTTTTGAGCATACAGGCTTTCTCCCAAGGACTTGATTTCAACGGAAATGAAAAACCAATAGAAGAACGTACGTCATGTTCCATTTTCAACCACGGGATGACGCGTTTTTCCGGGGAGTTCTCGGCGTCTTTCATGTTGTCTCTCCGACACGTTTTCTTTCCTGGTAATATATTGCGTATTTGGGATCCGGATGATGATTCCTTTGTGTGGAACTTGTCTTGCAATATGGAAGGAGACAGCCTCGCATTCAGAATAAACGAAGAGGCAAATTCAACGTTGATATATGCGAAAATCCCAACACAAGAGATGGGATTGCAGACCTGGGAAAGCTTTTTCGTTTCAATGGATTTCCAAGAAGATTCTGTATCCTTTGTTTTAGGACAAAGAAAATGGAGGGCTTACTATGACTTTGATCGTTCAAATAGACATCTCGTCGTAGATTTCGGAAAAAGTGGCACATCGACGGAAGTGCCTCCGTTTAAAATCAAGGACCTGAAAATATCTGACAGTCACAAAACAATCTCTTTCCCATTTAACGAATCTCGAGGCAAGTATATCCACAGCTCACATTACATTATCAGAGGTGTAGTGGAAAATCCAGTATGGACAGTGGAAAAGTCTATCAAATGGACCCAGTTAACTGAAAGAAAGTCAAAAAATAAATGTTGCATCTATTACGAGCCCTCATTTAAGACTATCTTTTTATTTGATGAAGAGGGTGTATGGATATTCAATACTGTAGTTAAGCGGGAAGCCAACTGTTCCTATTTGAATCCCTGTCCGATATCCTTCCAAAACAGCGGTTGTTTTATCAGCAATTCCAACCTCATTGTTTTCGAAACGCAGGAGAATCCTAATACGATGGCCAAAGCGGCAAAATTCGACGTTTTCGATGCGTCCTGGACACAATCCTGGGACACGAATCTAGAGTCCTCAAGAAGCCATCACGCGTCCTTCATGAACCCTATTACAGGGAAACATACCATTTTTGGAGGCTGTGGTCAGACGGCATTCAGCAACCAATTCCTTGAGTTTGATGAGGAAACGGGAACTTGGAATGAAATATGGACGGACATGAAAGACAAGATCATGCCACGATACTTTTCAGCTGCTGGAATTGACCCTGGGAATGAGTATTTATACATATTCGGCGGAACAGGCAACAAGTGCGGCGATACAGTGGTCGGAAGAAAATACTTTTATGACCTTTACAGAATAAGACTTGCTGACGGGGAGGTGGAAAGCCTATGGGATATAAAGTTGCCGGAAAATGATATAATACCAGCAAAGAACATTGTGGTAACTAAGGAATATATCTATGCGGCCTGCTATAATGAATACAGTCCCAAATCGAAAATTCAGTTATATAGGTTCTCCATAGACGATGGTGACTGGACTAAATTCGGGAACGAGATACCCATAGACACGGAAAACAATGACGCGGATATAACGTTATACTATGATAAGAATATCCAGCAGCTTGTTCTTATTTCAAATTGCTTTTCTGAAAATGAGCAGACACGAATAAATGTTTACTCCATCGATTTTCCCCCACAAACAACAAAAGATGTCGGAGCGAACAAAACTTTAATGCACGCAGCAATCTTTGCTGGAATAATCTTACTGATTGCCATACTTGTCATATGTGCTTTCGCTGTGTCAAGGGCGAAACAAAAGATGAGACTGGCAAACGAATACTCCCTTTCCAAACTCAATCCGGACAAAAAGGTTTTCCGGGGAAAGACGGGCCCAAACTCCATTTGCATCTTCGGAGACATAAATATTAGAGACAGGATAGGAGATGACATAACAGCAACTTTCTACAATCAATCAACCCTCCTTCTGTTACTCCTGATAAAGTATGGCGAACACGGGCTTTCATCCAAGCGGATCAGCAGTATTTTCTGGCCGGACAAGAATGAGGAAAAGTCCAGGAACTCGCGTGGATTCGCTATCAATACCCTTAGAAACAAGCTCAAGGAACTTGACGGCGTTTCCATTGTATTCCACGACAAACATTACTTCCTTGAAATCGAAGAACCTGCTTATTGTGATTTCTTCAACTTCAAGAATGGTCTGGCCGAAAATAATGACAGTGATGAAATTATCCGTATTCTGTCCAGAGGTCGTTTCTTGTGCGGAATGAAAGACGAGTCTCTTGACGAATTCAAGGCTGAAATAGAAGACTCCTGCCTTTCTTTCCTGGAGAATGAAATTTCCATAAGATACAAACTCGGCAAGTGGTTGGATGTTATTGAAATAGCTGATATCATACTTCTTTATGACACCACTTCCGAAATAGCTATATCCCATCTTGTGGGCGCGCTCCGAAACATCAGACGCTACGACGACGCAAAGGAAAGGTTCGTTGAATTTGCTTCTGAAATGCGTAAAAACACGGGAGAAGAATGTCCTTTCACTTATAAATCGTTGCCGCTCCCGTAACTCAGACTAAATGAAAATACTTGCAAGCAGCTTTCCGGAGAGGAGGCTCCGCAGGGCTTTGAGGACGCGGGTCTTGTAGCCTTCGACGGACTTTACGGACAGGCCGAGCTCCTCGGCTATCGCCTTGTCGCTCATCTCGTCCCTGCGGCTCATGAAATAGACTTTCTGGCACTTCTCGGACATCGAGGAGACCGCTTCCCAGATAAGGGTCTCAAGCTCCTCCTCTTCCAGGTCGATGTGAAAATTGGAAACCAGCTCCCCGGCCTCGGAAAGGTCAGCGCTCAGATATCCTTTCCTGTCACGCAAATGGTTGAGGCTCAGGTTGTGGACGCTTCTGCGTGCGTACGCTTCGAAGGAACCGGATATGTCGAGGGTATCCCTCTTTGTCCATATGTTGAGGAAGAAATCCATGACGACTTCCTCGGCATCGTCGCTGTTGCCGGTGATGAAATAGGAGTAGCGGTGGAGGGGGGAATAGTAGAGGTCGAAGAGCGCCTTGAAGTCCCGGCGTTCTCCGTCCTTTCGGAAAGAATCCCATAAAGTGTTTCCCAAATCTTTCATTTCCAGTGGCTGCAAAGATATACTTTTTAAGCCGAAGTTCGTATATTTGTTGGAGATCACACTTGATAATAACCGGATATGGCAGCCAAAGTCTATTTCACCGATTTCCGTACGAAGATGTACGGCGACTCGATTCCACTTAAATTCAAGAAACTCCTGAAGCGCTCGGGCCTTGCCGAACTGGACCTTGAAGGGAAGTTCGTCGCGATAAAGATGCATTGCGGAGAGCGCGGGAACATAAGCTACCTGAGACCCAACTACGCCAGAGCTCTTGTCGACTACATAAAGGAGCTCGGCGGAAAGCCTTTCCTCACGGACTGCAACACGCTCTATCCCGGTTACAGGAAAAATGCCCTGGAGCACCTCGAGTGTGCCTGGCAGAACGGCTTCACGCCCTATACTGTCGGCTGCCCGGTGATAATAGGTGACGGCCTCAAGGGCACGGATGACGTTGATGTCCCCGTAGTCGGGGGCGAATACATAAAGACCGCGCATATCGGCCGCGCCATAATGGATGCGGACGTCTTCATAAGCCTCAGCCACTTCAAGGGCCACGAGGAGACTGGTTTCGGCGGAGCCCTCAAGAACATAGGCATGGGCTGCGGCTCGAGAGCCGGCAAGAAGGACCAGCACAATGACGGCAAACCTACCATCAACCCGGCCCTCTGCCGCGGTTGCCGCCTGTGCTATAATACCTGCGCCAATGGCGGCCTTCTGTTTGACCCGGCCACGAAGAAGATGACAGTTACGGAAAAGTGCCTTGGATGCGGCAGGTGTATTGGCGCCTGCAATTTCGATGCGATAAGTTTCAAGAGCGGTGTCGCTAACGAGATCCTCGGCCGCCGCATCGCCGAATACTCCAAGGCTGTCGTCGACGGACGCCCGAATTTCCACATCTCTCTGATCGTAGATGTCTCGCCCAACTGCGACTGCCACGCGGAGAATGACGCTCCCATCATTCCCAATATCGGCATCTTCGCCTCGAAGGATCCCGTGGCGCTCGACCAGGCCTGCGCTGACGCCTGCAATGCGGCCACGCCGCTCCGGGCCAGCCAGCTCGGCGACAATATGTCCCGTCCCGGTTTCGTGGATTCCAAGGATGTATTCCTCAACAACAGGAAGACTGTCGACTGGCAGTCATGCCTCGACCAGGCCGAAAGGATCGGCCTCGGGACCCGTGATTACGAACTTATAGAATTCTAGTCTCCGTCGTCGACTATCCTTGCGAGCTTCTCGACATTGAGCGAGCGGGCGGAGGCGTCGACTATGTCCTTGTAGATACCGCCCTGGGCGTAGACCTCGTCGGGGTCGCCGCTCTGCTCCACGCGACCCTGGCGGAGGGCGTAGATTATGTCGGAATCGATGATCTGGGAGATGGAGTGGGAGATTATGATGACCGTACGGCCTTTCTTTATCTCGTCGATGCTCTCCTTGATCTGTTCGGTGGCTATCGCGTCAAGCGAGGCGGTAGGCTCGTCGAGGAAGATTATCGGAGGGTTCTTGAGGAACATCCTCGCGATGGCTATGCGCTGCTGCTGGCCGCCGGAAAGCTCGGTCGCCTGGGAGTCGAAACCCTTGGGAAGAGACATTATCTGGTCGTAGATGTAGGCTTTGCGGGCTGCATCGATTATCTCGTCCATAGAGGCTTCGGGAAGGCCGTAACGGATGTTTTCGGCTATTGTCCCGTCGAAGATGTGGTTCTTCTGGAGCACAAGACCGATGTTGTCCCTGAGATAATGGGTGTCCCATTCCCTGAGGTCGACGCCGTCGAGCTTTATCGAGCCGCAGTCGGGCTCGTAGAACTTGTCGAGCAGGTTCACGACGGTACTCTTGCCGGCGCCGCTGAGACCCACGAAGGCGGTTATCTGGCCGGGATTGATATCCATGTTGATGTCGTGGAGGGCCTTGTTTCCGTTGGGGTAGGTGAAATCGACGCCGCGGATCTCGAAGCGTCCCTCGACCTTCTCGGGACGGTAGCTGCCGCTGAGCTCGACGTCCTCGTCGCTGTCGAGGATGTCGAAGTAGCCTTCGGCATAGATCAGGGCGTCATTCATGTCGTCGAAGATGCGCTGGAGCTGGGTTATCGGGGCCGTCACGTTGGAGAAGAGCATGACGTGGTACATGATCTTTCCTATCGTCATGCCGGGGTAGCTGCTTAGGACGAGGTAGGCCGTGAGGATGATTATGAGGACAGTTCCGACCTGGCGTACGAAACTCTTGACGGCGTCATAGTAGAAGGAGGTCTGGCGGACGCTCATCTGGTTGTCGGTGAACTTCGTCTGGAGGTCCCACTGCTTGCCGCTTTCAATCTTCTCGCGGTTGAAGCTCTTGATGACGTTGATGCTCTCGATGATCGACATTACGCCATGGCTTTTCATCTCACGGTAGTTGCGCATGTTGCGGCGCCAGCCCTGGAGCTTGCGGGCCTGGCGCACCGTTATCCAGATGTATATCGGGACTATGCCGAGGGCTGTGAGGCCGACCCACACGTTCGCTGCGAACATGAGGATGAGGGCGAGGATAGCGCTCGTGAAGAGGGGCAGAAGGTCTATGAAGAAGTTCTGGACCGTTCGGCTGAGGCTGCTGACGCCCTGGTCGATCCTCGTCTGGAGCTGGCCGGTCGCGTTTTCCTGGCGGGAGAAGAAGGCCATGCGGAAGGTCAGCATCTTGTCGATGACGGCCTGGCTCATGTCCTTGCTGACGAAGATCCTCATCCTCTCGCCGAAGAAGTTCTGGAAATAGGTTATGAGGGCTGAGAGGATCTCCTTGCTCAGGAGGACTATCGATATTATGAGGAGTATCCTCGTGGCTTTGGCCCAGCTGAAGTCGGCGGCGCCGACGAGGGCGTTGACGGCGTCGACGGTGCGGTCGAGGACGACGGCGTTGACCTGGGCTATGAGAGAGCCGATGAGGGTGAGGACCAATGTTATGACGACAAGCCACCTGTAGGGCTTGACGAAGGGTCCTATCTTGCGGAAGAGCTTTATGAGGTTCATATCGGAGGTTCGGATTAGCCGCGGAGGAAGGCCTCAACGGCAGCTATGTCCTCGTAGAAGGGCGTGTCGTCCTTTATCGTCGGGGTTATCGCGCGGATCGAATCGTAGATCTTGCGGGAAGCAGGGGATATGCTGTCCTTGATGCCGAGGCAGTCGACGGCCTGGGCCAGGGCGATATAGTGGATGGACATTACCTGGAAGGCATTGTCGATCACTCTCTTGCAGAGGATGGCGGTGTTGGTTCCCATCGAGACTATGTCCTGGTTGTCGTTGTTGTTGGGGATGGAGTGGACATAGTTCGGCATCGCGAGGGTCTGGCACTCGGCGGTCGTCGAAGTGGCTGTGAACTGGCAGGCCTGCATTCCGTAGTTCAGACCGAGGGTACCGAGGTTGAGGAACGGAGGAAGGATGCCGTTGATGCGGTCGTGGAAGAGGTAGTTGAGCTGGCGCTCGGTCGTCATCGCGATGCGGACCATCGCTATCTTGACCTTGTCCTCCTCGAGGGATATGTAGTCGCCATGGAAGTTGCCGCCATGGTAGATATTCTTTGTCGTAGGGTCGACGATAGGGTTGTCGGAGGCGCAGTTGAGCTCCTCTTCGAGGATCTTCGCGCTGTTCTCGAGGGTCTCGAGTATCGGGCCGAGGATCTGGGGGAGGCAGCGGAGGGAGTAGTAGGCCTGGACCTTATGCTCGAAGACTTTCGTGTCGGCATGGCCGTTGTCGTAGAGGTCGTGCTCGCGCTTGAGGAGGCAGCGGCTGCCTTCGGCGGCTTCCCTCATGCGGCGGGCTATCTCTATCTGGCCGCTGTGGACACGGTACTCGTTGAGCTCGGGAGACATCAGGTCGTCGTGGGAGGAGGCGATCTCGTTCATGAGGACGCCGGCCCCGACGGCAAGGTCGAGGAGCTTCTCGGCATAATGCTGGTTGACGAGGCTTATTCCGGTCATGACGGAAGTGCCGTTCGTTATCGAGAGGCCTTCGCGGATGTATATCGGGAGCGGCCTCAGGCCGAGCTCCTCCATTACCTCGGCAGTCGGACGCCACTCACCTTTGTAGTGGACCTTGCCCTCGCCGATCAGGGTGAGGGCTATGTGGGCGAGCTGGACAAGGTCGCCGCTCGCTCCGACTGAGCCGTGCTGGGGGATGAAGGGGATTACGTCATTGTTGATGAAGGCGACCAGAAGCTTCACTACATCCGTGTGGATGCCGGACTTGCCCTGGAGGACAGTGCCGAGGCGGGCGATCATCGCGGCCTTTGCGTAAAGGTCGGGAAGGGGCTCGCCGGCGCCCGTGGAATGGCTTCTTATGATGTTGTACTGGAGGTCCTGGAGGTATTGGTCATCGACCCTCCACTGGGCCATGGGGCCGAAACCCGTATTGATTCCGTAGATAACCTTGTCGGAGGCGAATTCCTTGAGGAACTCGTAGCTTTGTTCAACTACGTCGAGGGGGAGGGTGTCAATATCGAGACGGGCACCTTTGAAAAGGATATCCTCAGCGTTCTTTAGCGTAATGTTCTTCATCTTTCCAATCGATTGTGACTTGCAAAGATAGTTAAATAATGCTTACCTTTGTCGCCGTTATGGGACTATTACTTGTATTTCTTTGCGGCGCTCTCGGAATTTCCTTCCTGTGCTCCATCCTGGAGGCGACTCTCATGTCGACGCCGATTTCATATATCACTCTCCGTGAGGACGAGGGCTACAAGCCTGCCGTCCGCATGAAAGACTACAAACAGGACACCTCCAGACCTATTGCGGCGATACTTTCGCTCAACACTATAGCCAACACCATAGGCGCTGCGGGAGTCGGCCGTCAGGCGACGCTCGTGTTCGGCAGCGAGTGGTTCGGACTTGTCAGTGCGATTACGACCATACTGATCCTCATATTCTCCGAGATAATTCCCATGACAATAGGAACGACCCATTGGAAAGGGCTCATGGGCTTTGCCGCCAAGGCCATAAGGGTTTTGATCATAATCCTTTTCCCGATTGTAGTCACGGTGGAGTTCCTCCAGAAACTGATAACCCCCAAGAGCTCGGAGACGGCCATCTCCCGCGAGGAGGTCGGTGCCATGGCTGACGTTGCCGAGGAGTCGGGAGAGCTTGACGAGGACGAGAACGAGATCATCCAGAACCTCATCAATATCGACGAGCTTTCAGCCTCTGTCGCTATGACTCCGCGCGTTGTCGCGGCGATAGCGCCCGAGACGATGAAGATAAAGACTTTCTACAAGGACCGCCGTTTCTTCCATCATTCCCGCATCCCCGTCTACGGGGACAATGACGAGTACATCACCGGCTACATCCTCCGTCTGGATGCGCTCCAGCTGATGGCTGAGGACAAGTATGACGCAACTCTCGGGGACATCCGCCGCGACATCCACAGCTACCCGGAAGACACTTCCATAGAGACGATATGGGACGAGATGCTCGAGAAGAAGGAACAGATTGCCGTCGTCATAAACGAGTACGGCTCCTTCCAGGGCATAATAACGATGGAGGACATAATCGAGACAGTGCTCGGAGACGAGATCGTCGACGAGCGGGACGCTGTCGTCGACATGCAGCAGCTCGCCCGCGACAAGTGGAAGAAGCGCCTTGTCGTTCCCAAGAAGAAATGATACGTTTCAACGAATATCAGGTAGGGGAGAGCCATTTCATCCTTGTCGATGGCCGCATCCTTGACGTGTCCCGCTTCAGGAAGCGTGACGTCGTCCATGCGCTCTGCCTTGTTGGCGGTGCCGATTTGCTGGCGCTTGTCGAAGGCTCCTCCAAGGCGGACTTCGGCGTTCTGGCCTTCGGCCGCGACGGGCTCGGCGTTCCCGCCGCCCCGGCGCTTCTCGCCTCAGCCGTCGCCTTCGCCGATGTCCTCGGCGTCAAGGCCTTCCACACTCAGGAATACACGGTCGAAGACCTCTCCTCCGGAGACGTCCATGCCGCCTTCATCTCCTCCCATCTGGGGGAGACAAAGATGGTCTCGATAGACGGCTCCGAGCCTCTTGAGGCCCTGAACCTTGGCGATCTTGTGGAATAAGCCACCCTTCTAACCGATGTTCATGCCGAAGGGCATAAGGCTCATCTTCATGAGCTTGAAGTGCTGTTTGGCGAAAGGAATGCCGATTATTGTAATAGCGCAGAGAAGGCCGAAGATGAGGTGGACGAGGGCAGTCTCCCACCAGCCTCCGATAATCCAAAGGACATTGAAACCGACCGAAAGACAGCCGGGGTCCTTGGAGAAGCTGACCTCCTTGCCGAAGGGGCAGAGGGCCAGTACCGCAAGCTTCCACAGCTGAAGGCCGAAAGGTATGCCGATTATTGTGATGCACATAAACAGACCGGCAAGGAAATACATTGCGGAGACTATCAGCCCGCCGAGGATGATCCAGAGAATGTTACCGAGTATGCTCATAATCGTGTGTTTTGTTTCCACAAAATTATAAAAAATACCATCAAATCATTAACTTTATCGGGCATTTCTCATAATAGCATGCTTATGAAGACATTTACACTTCCTGCATCAAGTGACGACCTGATGCTTTCCATTGCGGTCCTTGAACCTTCCGTCGAGCCGAAAGGCATATTCCAGATAGTCCACGGCATGGCCGAGCACAAGGAGAGATACTATCCCTTCATGGAGACTCTCGCGGCCGAAGGATATGTCGCCGTAATCGGCGATATCCGCGGCCACGGCGAGTCTGTCAAGGCTCCGACAGACCTCGGCTTCCTATATGACGGAGGATGGAAGGGAATGGTCGAGGATGTGAACGTCATAATGGACTGGGCGCTCGGTGAGTATGGAGAACTCCCGGTGACTCTCTTCGGCCACAGCATGGGCTCGATGATAGTCCGTTCATTCACAAAGCGTTATGATAAGAAAATCGCGAAGCTGATAGTCTGCGGCTGCCCTTCCGACAATCCGGCCAAGGGCGCGGGCCTTGCGATTGCCTCGGCAATCTCGGCCCTGCTCGGCGCCCGCCATCGCTCAGCGCTCCTCAACGCTATGTCCTTCGGAGCATACAACAAACCCTTCAAGGCTGAGGGCGATTTTGCCTGGCTCTCGCGCAACCGCGCGAACGCCGAGGCGTACGTCGCCGACCCTCTGTGCGGTTTCTGCTTCACTGCCAACGGTTTCAAGGGTCTGCTCGGGCTGATGGGCGACTGCTACGGCGCGGAAGGATGGGCTGTCGCCAATCCCTCGCTGCCTGTCCTCTTCATCTCGGGAGGCGATGACCCTTGCCGCGTGAGTGACAAGGCTTTCGCCGCGGCGGTGGATTTCATCCGCGCCCGCGGCTACGCCAACGTCACTTCCCGGCTCTATCCCGGCCTCCGTCACGAAATTCTCAATGAAGCAGAGGCTCCGGATATTATCCGCGAAGTTATCGACTGGATAGCGTGAAGTCTAAATAATTGAACATCAGGGATATAGGCTAATTTATTGATTGGTAGCGCGTTACGTAAGACCGTCGCCGGAAATTTCGGAGACGGTTATGTGTAAGTTGTTGACGGCTAGCTTTTTAACTTTTGCGGTGGACTAGCTGCGGGAAACCTTGAGGATGGATTTCTGGATCTTGAGCTGGGAAAGGACCTTGTCCAGCTCAAGATTGCCGCTGACGGAAATCTTGAGGACTATGTCGAAGGTCGAGTTCCTCGGGTTGGCATTTACCGTAAGGTTGCGGACGGAGGCCCTGAAGGAGCCGACGACGTTCATTATGTCGGCTATCGCTGAGGTGTCGTTCGCGGCGCTGATGCGCAGGGTCGTCTGGAAACTTGAGGTCGAGGCGTTCTCGCTCCAGCGGACTTTCTGGATCCTGTAGGGGTACTGCTCGATAAGACGGGCAGCGTTAGGACAGCTCATCCTGTGGATCTTGACGCCGTCGAGGCGCGAGACGAAGCCAAAGACTTCGTCGCCGTAGACGGGGTTGCAGCATTTGGCCATCTTGTAGTCCAGCCCGCGGACGTTCCTCGCGTCGATGACGAGTATGTCGTCCTTGCTCTTGCGGGCGGAGGCGGCCTCTTCGCGGGCTTTCTGCTCTTCGATCCTCTCGTGGGTCGCGGCGTCCGACTCTTCTGTGGAGATGTTCCTCATTGCAAGGACTGCATCACGCACGACGTAGACGTCAAGCGTCTCGTCGCCTATCGCCTCATAGAAGGCCCTCGTCGTCTTGTAGGACCATTTCTTGAGCAGCTCGGCTATCTCCTCGTCGCTTATCTCCATCTTCCAGTTCTTAAGACGCCTCTCGAGGAGCTCCTTGCCCTCGGCGGCTTTGGCGAACTCCATCTCCTTGAGCTTCTGGCGTATCTTGGTCCTGGCCTTCGAGGTTACACATATGTTGAGCCAGTCCGCAGTCGGTTTCTGGTTCTTGCTCTGCATGATCTCAACGACGTCTCCGGTCGAGAGCTTCTCGCGGAAGGAGACGGCCTTGCCGTTGATGCGGCCGCCGGTACACTTGGAGCCGAGATTTGTATGGATGTCAAAGGCGAAGTCGAGGAGGGTCGCGCCGGCGGAAAGTTTGCGGAGTTCACCCGTCGGGGTGAACACGAAAACTTCCTTCGACGGCGGCGTGGGGAGCTCGTCCTCGTCGGTGTGGAGGGTTGCGCCTCCTTCGAGGGCGGTGCGTACGGCAGTCAGCCAGTTGTCGAGGGAGGCCTCTCTCTTGATTCCCTTGTAGGACCAGTGGGACGCAAGGCCGGCTTCGGCCTCGGCGTCCATCCTGTCGGTCCTTATCTGGACCTCAAGATAGGCTCCGTCGCTGTTCCTGACGGTTATGTGGAGGCTTTCGTAGCCGTTGGGCTTGGGGTTGGAGATCCAGTCCCTGAGGCGGTTGGTATCGGATTCGTACTTCTCGGTGACGAAAGAGAACACCTTCCAGCACAGGGCATGCTCGTAGGCGAGCCCTTCAAGCATCTCACCGTCGTCGCCGATCAGCGGGGCGCATTCCGAAGGATGGATTATGAACCTCATGGCGAAGACGTCATAGACTCCGTCGAAGTCGACTTTCTGCTTCTGCATCTTCTTCCATATCGACCATGCGGTCTTCGTGCGGGCCTTGACCTTGTAGGCTATGCCTGCGTCGCGAAGTTTGGTCTCGAGGGGCTCGATGAACTGTTCGGTGATCTTTATGCGGTCCCTTTCAGAGGCTTTGAGCTTGTTGGTTATCAGGCGGTAGGCCTCGGGCTCGGCATACTTGAAGTAGATGTCCTCCATCTCGCTCTTCATGTTGTAGAGACCGAGCTGGTGGGCAAGGGGAATGTAGAGCATGAGGCTCTCGAGGAGCTTGCTCTCACGCGAGGACTTCGGGAAGAGCTCGAGCGAGCGCATGACCTCGAGGCGGTCGGCAAGCTTGAGGACCACGACGCGTGGATCGGTAGAGTAGGAGACTATAAGTTTCTTGTAGTTCTCAGCCTCGAGACGGGTGTCCTTGGGCTTGATCGTCGAAATCCTGTTGAGGCCTTCGACCAGCGTCATGACGTCTTTGGGCAGCCCGGCGGGCATCTCCGCGCCGCCCTGGCTCATCGCTTCATGGATGAAGACGGCGGCGAGGCATTCGGCCGGCAGGCCTATCTCGTCGCATGCTATCCGCGCCACGTGGAGCGGATGCTCGAAGAAGGGCTTTCCGTTGCCGCGGGTCCGGCCCTCGAGGGTCGCCTCGGCAAAGCCGGCGGCGTTTGCGACCAGTAAGGCCGCTTCGGCGTCAAGTTTCGGGAACAGTTCGCTTATCGTCTTTTCCATAATGTTGATTTAAGGTATGTCGTGACCTTCAGTTTCGTACATCCTCAGGAGCTCGAAGAAAGTCGGGGCGTCGACCCATTCCACATTGCTGACTCCCGCCTCAACCCGGGCCTTGACCTGCCTGTACCAGTCGGGGCTCTTGAGAATGGCGCGGGCCCAGTAGAAGGGGAAGCTTGTATGGCTGCCCTTGAGGTATGTGGTGAGATTTGTCGCCGCTTCAAGAGGATTCCCCTGGTTTATGTCGGGGCCGGACCTTAAAATCGGCATGTTCCCATACATGCCTCCCAGCGCGTCTGTCTTCTGGGGAACTATGCCGTTGGGGCTGAAGCTTTCGTAGCACTTGAGGCAGTCCCCGTTCATCTGGGGACAGAATCCGTCGATGATGAATCCGGATACCGTGAGCCCCCATTTCTCGTAGAACGGCTTGCTGTGGGCGGCCCATTGGTCAAGTCCGGAGGGGAGCCCGCTTATTTCGCGGGGCTCCTGGAGCATGCTGGGGTTGAGGTAGCCGGCACCGTTGTCCGCCGCGACGAAATAGTCGTTGGCAGAAGCGCTCTTCCTTATGTAATGCATCGCCATGGGGGAGCGTACGGCAAGGACAGGGGAGATCGCCCACATCATAGGGACACTTCCGCGTGCGGGGTTGTCCCACAGGCTGGGCATCATCTGATACAGCCAGGAGGCGGAATCATAGTCCCCGACATAGAAGATGAAGTATTTCTTTGAGGTGTCGACCTTGCCGTCGGCGGTAAGATAGCCCTTCTTCTTCAGCTCCTCGGCGGTAGTCCATTCCTGGGGATATTGCGCGTCAAGAGGGAAATGGGTCCAGAAGGAACCGTTCGCCATAGCTCCATAGGAGATGGCGTCGGCGTCCTTGTAGGCATTGTAAGCGCTTATTATCCTGGCGAATTCCCACTCCGTATCGACCTCGCCGTGTTTTCCTCCGACACCGTCGAAGCGGGTGTACTTGAAGGCCCAGGCGGGGAAGCCGCCTATGTGGCAGAAGTAGCGGCCGTTGTCGTTCTTCTCATAGATTGTCCTGAGTATCCTGCAGAGGAGGCGGTAATCCGCGCCGGTTTCCCCGGCAGGGTTGTCGGTCGCGGGTTCGTCCTCCCAGGGGGAGAGGTCGAAGAAGAATGCTTTTTTGGATATGAAGAAGTCGTGGTTGGTCACGCAATGGTGGTTTATCACGGCGCGGTTCGCATGGTTTATCCAGTATCCGTCGATATAGTATGCGGCATACCTGGCGGAGCATTTCCCGGTTTCGAGGTAATTGGTGAGGGCCCACTCGTAAGGCTCGAGCTTGTCGTGGAACTTTGACGAGCCGTCCTCGTTCACCAGCCATACCTTGACCTCGAAGCCCATGTCCCTGAGGTCGGTGAACATGCTGGTCCTGGACGGATCCCAGCGTACGGGGAGGAGATTGTCGGCACCGGCGACTGTCGAGGCGACGTTGCTGGTCGAAGGAACGGCGGGGTCCCATACGACAAGACCGTCCACATAGTCCTTGAAATGTTCTATGACGTCGAAGAAGTTCTTAGTCCTGACGGTTCCCCTGTCGGCAAGCCATTCACCCGGCTTGCTGTACATGTCCCACCAGTATTCGTCGATATTCTTTCCTTCGTTTTTGACGTACGTGACATAGAGCCTTTCGGCGTCACGGTTGACAAGACCCTGGAGACCGGCCACAGCGTGCATCATGTCCCAGAGCTCGGCCATCTGGGCGCGATTGGACGAACTGCGGTTGTTGTATGATGTGAGGTCGAGGACGTAAACAGTCTCATCGTCACCTTTCCCGGGCTTCCGGGGGCCTTCCGGTCCAGCCGGGATGTGCTTGCAGCAGGAGCACATCAAAACAAGAAGGCTGAGGGCGAACTTGAATCCGATTCGTGACATGGCGTTTGCGGTTTTTTGTTAAATCTTACAAATTTAGCAAAATTCCCTCAATAAATAGTGCTATATTTGCCTGTTCCCTTAAGGGAGATGCCATTTTTCCATGAAATTCCATATAGAGTCTTCCTACAAGCCTTCGGGCGACCAGCCATCGGCAATCGACGGCCTCGTGAGTGCGCTTGAGGCGGGTGTCGGAGACGTCACGCTGCTCGGCGTGACGGGCTCGGGCAAGACCTTCACGATGGCGAACGTGATCGAACGCCTCCAGAGGCCTGCCCTCATCCTTTCCCACAACAAGACTCTTGCGGCCCAGCTCTACGGCGAGTTCAAGGCCTTCTTCCCGGCCAATGCCGTCGAGTATTTCGTGTCGTACTACGACTACTACCAGCCCGAGGCTTATATCCCTGTAACGGACACATATATCGAGAAGGACCTCTCGATCAATGACGAGATCGAAAAGCTCCGTCTGTCGGCTGCGTCGGCACTTTTGTCCGGCCGCCGCGACGTGATCGTAATATCTTCGGTGTCATGCCTCTACGGCATAGGCAACCCCGAGGACTTCCATTCCCAGACAATAACCCTCCATGTAGGCCAGTCCATAGCCCAGACGAAGCTCATGTACGACCTTGTGGACGCGCTCTACTGCCGTACGGAAGGGGAGTTCAAGCGCGGCTCCTTCCGCACGAGCGGCGATACTGTCGACATATGCATCGGGTATGGCGAGAATGCCGTCAGGGTCGAGTTCTTCGGCGATGAGATAGACTCGATGGCGATCATCGATCCCGTGACGGGGGCACGTCTGGAGGAGATAAGCGAGGTGTCGATATATCCCGCTAACAACTTCGTGACGACCAAGGAACGCTCCAATGCCGCCATAAGCCAGATCCAGGACGACCTCTTCCAGCAGGTCGAGTACTTCCATGAGATAGGCAAGCATCTTGAGGCGAAGCGTCTCCAGCAGCGCGTCGAGTATGACCTTGAGATGATAAAGGAGATGGGCTACTGCCCCGGCATAGAGAACTACTCGCGCTACTTCGACGGCCGCTCGGCCGGAACGCGTCCTTTCTGTCTCCTCGATTATTTCCCCGACGACTTCATAACCTTCATCGACGAGAGCCATGTGACCCTTCCCCAGATAAGGGCTATGTTCGGGGGTGACCACAGCAGGAAGAGTGTCCTCATCGACTACGGCTTCCGCCTCCCCGCGGCGGCAGACAACCGTCCACTGAAGTTCGACGAGTTCGAGAGCCTGACGGGCCAGAAGGTTTACGTCAGCGCGACGCCGGCGGACTACGAGCTCGACAAGTCCGAAGGACTCGTTGTCGAGCAGGTCGTCCGCCCGACAGGCCTCCTCGACCCTCCGATTGAGGTGCGCCCGATCGAGCACCAGGTCGATGACCTTCTGGAAGAGATACGCGTCCGTGCCGAGAGGGATGAGAGGGTGCTTGTCACAACGCTCACCAAACGTATGGCGGAGGAACTCGACACCTACCTCCAGAGAGCCGGTGTGAGATGTACCTACATCCATTCCGACATAGACACAATGGAGAGGGTCGAGATAATCGAGAACTTCAAGAACGGCCTGTTCGACGTTCTCGTCGGAGTGAACCTCCTCCGCGAGGGACTCGACATCCCGACGGTTTCCCTCGTGGCGATACTTGACGCCGACAAGGAGGGTTTCCTCCGCTCGGCGAGGGCGCTGACCCAGACTGCTGGTCGCGCCGCCCGTAACGTCAACGGCCTTGTCATCATGTACGCCGACACGATAACGGACTCTATGAAGCAGACCATCGACGAGACGGCCCGCCGCCGCGCCAAACAGATGGAATACAATAAGTTGAACAATATAACCCCGACACAGATAGAGACCCATTCCAACGCTCTCGCCGGGGCTCCTTCGGCCGGACGCTTCGCCGCCGCCAACTCCTACGACGACCCGGTCTTCATCCCTTCGGCAAGCTCGCTCGGCAAGGGACGCATCTCGGTCGACCTCGGCCAGGACTCGCGGCGTGAGGCCGGCGCGGCCTACGAGGAAGGCCGCGTCCGCGCCGACCTCGCCGCCGTCCTCCAGGATCCGGTAATCCGTTCGATGAGCCGCGAACAGGTCGAAAAGGCCGTCGCCGAAGCCGAGAGGAAGATGAAGAAGGCTGCCTCCGAGCTGGATTTCGCAAATGCCGCGAAATTCCGCGACGAGATGTGGGCGCTCAAAGAATACCTCAAAGTATGGAAAAACAAATAGTTTTTCGTACTTTTGCAGACTGGAACAAAGATTTCCTTGATTTTCAATCAAACAACATAACAAAGCTTTCTTATGGTTTATTCTAACGAAGTACAGCACATGTGCTGTGTAAAGAAAGGTCCCAACCACGGACCCGCTCCCATTCCCGAAGAGGGCAAATGGGTAAAATCCAAAGAGATAGCCGACATCTCCGGCTTCACTCACGGTATCGGTTGGTGCGCCCCCGAGCAGGGTGCCTGCAAGCTTTCCCTCAACGTTAAGGAAGGCGTTATCGTAGAAGCTCTCGTCGAGACTATCGGTTGCTCCGGTATGACCCACTCCGCCGCAATGGCTTCCGAGATCCTTCCCGGCAAGACCATCCTCGAGGCTCTCAACACCGACCTCGTCTGCGACGCCATCAATACTGCAATGCGTGAGCTCTTCCTCCAGATCGTTTACGGACGTACCCAGTCCGCCTTCTCCGAGGGCGGCCTCGTAGTAGGTGCCGGTCTCGAGGACCTCGGCAAGGGACTCCGCTCCCAGGTAGGTACCCTCTACGGCACTCTCGCCAAGGGTCCCCGCTATCTCGAGCTCGCTGAAGGCTACATCAAGACTCTCGCTCTCGACGAGAACGACGAGATCTGCGGTTATGAGTTCGTCCACCTCGG
>JAKSJS010000027.1 GCA_024398155.1 Bacteroidales bacterium
ACAAATACTATGCAGAAAATTGACAATTACGATTTCACGGGCAAAAAAGCCATTGTGAGAGTTGACTTCAACGTTCCCTTGAACGAGAATTTCGAAATTACCGACGACACGCGTATCCGCGCCGCCGTTCCCACGCTCAAGAAGGTTCTTGCCGGAGGAGGTTCCCTCATAATCATGTCCCATCTCGGACGTCCGAAGGGAGTTGACGCGAAGTTCTCTCTCAAGCATATCGTGGATCACGTTTCGGAGTGCCTCGGAGTTCCCGTCCAGTTCGCTCCCGATTGCCAGAAGGCAGCCGCCCAGGCCGCCGCTCTCAAACCCGGCGAAGCTCTGCTTCTCGAGAACCTCCGCTTCTATGCCGAGGAGGAAGGCAAACCCCGCGGACTCGCCGAGGATGCTTCCGACGAGGAGAAGAAGGCCGCCAAGGCTGCCGTCAAGGAGAGCCAGAAAGCCTTCGTAGAGAAACTCGCCTCCTACGCTGACTGCTACATCAACGATGCTTTCGGCACTGCCCACCGCGCCCATGCCTCAACAGCCCTCATCGCCAAGTACTTCCCCAACGACAAGATGTTCGGCTTCATCATGGAAGGTGAGATCAAGGCCATTGACCGCGTTGTCAAGAACCCCGAGCACCCTGTAACCGCTATTATCGGAGGTTCCAAGGTATCTTCCAAGATCGGTATCATCGAGCACCTCTTCGACGCTGTTGACAATATGATCATCGGCGGAGGTATGGTCTATACCTTCAAGAAGGCCCTCGGCGGCAAGATCGGCAACTCCATCTGCGAGCTTGACCAGCTTGACCTCGCCCTCAATACCCTCAAGAAAGCCGAGGAGAAAGGTGTAAACCTCATCCTTTCCAAAGAGGTTGTCATCGCCGATGCTTTCTCCAACGATGCCAATACGAAGATCTGCTCCAACATGGACATTCCCGACGGCTGGGAGGGCATCGATGCCGCTCCTTCGACCCTCAAGATGTGGGAAGAGGTTCTCATGAACTCCAAGACCATCCTCTGGAACGGTCCTGTAGGCGTATTTGAGATCCCCGCTTTCGCCAAGGGTACCAACAAGGTTGCCGAGCTTCTCGCAAAGGCTACTGAAAACGGCGCCTTCACCCTCGTCGGTGGTGGTGACTCCGTCGCTGCCGTAACCCAGATGGGCTATGCTGACAAGGTAAGCTATGTATCAACCGGTGGCGGCGCAATGCTCGAATACCTCGAGGGTATCGAACTTCCCGGCATCAAAGCAATACGCGAATAGACTATGCTCGACACTGTACTTGCAATCCATTGGAACGTCAATCCGGTCATCTTCTCGATCGGTTCGCTCGGCATCAGGTGGTACTCCCTCCTCTTTGTCAGCGGTTTCATAATCGGATGGTATATCTTCAAGTGGTTCATGACAAGGGAAGGGATCCCGGTAGACAAAGTGCTGGATCCCCTCCTCTATACCCTCCTCATCGGCACTATAGTCGGTGCAAGGCTCGGCCACTGCATCTTCTACCAGCCTGATTACTACTTCGGCTCCTGGCAGGGCTTCCTGGAGATATTCCAGCCCTGGAAAGGCGGCCTCGCAAGCCATGGCGGCGCCATTGCGCTCCTGCTTGCGATGTGGTGGTTTGCAAGACATTATGGTCGCAGGTATAACTTTGACTTCCTCTGGATTATGGACCGTCTCGTAATAACGGTCTGTTTTGCGGGCGCGCTGATCCGTCTCGGCAACCTTTTCAACTCCGAGATATACGGTGATGTGACAAGCCTCCCCTGGGGAGTCATTTTCGAGAGAAACGGAGAGGTGTTTCCGAAGCATCCCACCCAGATCTACGAAGCCCTGAGCTACACGCTCCTCGGCCTCGGACTTCTCGCGGCGTACAAGTTCCGCCTCGAGAAGCTCTACAAGGGCGAGGTCTTCGGAATCTTCCTCATCGTTCTCTTTGGTATGCGGTTCCTAATTGAGTTCATCAAGGAGCCGCAGGTAGGATTTGAGGAGACGATGGCCATCAACATGGGCCAGATTCTAAGTCTTCCCTTTATTACAGCCGGTATCGTCCTTCTGGTGTGGAGCCTCGTCAGGAAGGCTCCCGCCAGGGCGATCCTTCCCGAGAAGGCGAAGCCCGCTCCTACCCACTTTGCAAGACCGCTCGGCAAATAGCGGTAAATAAAGATTTGTGCTTAATTTAATAAATGAAAAAAGTTTTTTTGATTTCAATCGCATCGCTTCTCCTCTTGAACTTTACGGCAAAGGCCCAGTACAAGAGCGGACAGGAGCCGGACTTTGCTCTTGAAGGTGCGCAGGCGGACTCAACAGTAGTGCTTACACTTGAGGACGCACTCAAGATTGCCCTCAACGAGAATATCTCCGTCAAGATTGCAGGCAAGGAGATACAGAGGACAGAATACGCAAAGAAAGGCACTTATGCCTCTCTCTTCCCCCAGATAAACGCAACGGGGTCCTATCAGAGAACGCTTATCAAGAACGATATCCGTTCCATGATGGGAGACTCTGACCTTTCGAGGTCTATGACAAACACGAAAATCGGTAACTCCAATTCCTTCAGCGCTGGCGTATCGGCCGCAATGCCGATAATCAACAGCCAGCTCTGGACCAGCATCAAGATATCCGGCCTCGGAGTCGAGACCGCTGTCGAGAAGGCCAGGAGTTCAAAAATAGAAATGGTCAGCCAGGTCAAGCAGGCCTATCTCGGAGCCCTTCTCGCCAAGGAGGCCTTCAACGTCTACAGGGACGTCTATGAGAATGCCGTCGAGAACTTCGCCCAGATAGAGCGCAAGTACCAGGCCCAGAAAGCTTCCGAGATGGAGTATCTCCGTGCGAAGACGACCGTCTCGAATGCGATACCCAACGTCTTCAACGCCGAGAGCTCGATCATCCTCGCCCTCTGGCAGCTCAAGGCGGTCATCGGAATCGACCTTGACACCGACATCGACGTGACAGGTGAGATAGACGACTATGCCGAGCATATGTTCTACGACATCCACCAGCATGATTCGATCGACGTTTCGCTGAACTCGACCATCCGTCAGCTCGACCTTCAGGCCGAACAGCTCCTCAAGACCGTCAAGCTCCAGAAGCTTGCCTATGTCCCGACGCTTTCGATCTCCGCAGCCTTCCAGTACTCTTCGGTCGCCAATGACCCGATCGAGATACTTGCATGGTTCCCCTATTCGTATGCCGGTATCAGCCTTTCGATTCCCATCTGCTCCGGCGGAAAGCGCCTGAACGATGTCCGTCAGGCGAAGAATCAGTACGAGCAGCTCCAGCTCCAGACGACGAACACCGAGCGCCAGCTCAAGATAGCCGTCAAGAACTATCTCATTACGATGGAGACCAACATGAAGAGCTACTATTCGGCCGGCGATGCCGTCGAGTCCGCCCAGAAGAGCTACGACATAGTCGCCCGCTCCTATGAGATCGGCCGTTCGACCCTCACGGACCTCAACGACGCCCAGCTCGCGCTGACCCAGTCCCGCCTTGCCAAGAGCCAGGCCGTATATAACTTCATGGTCGCCAAGACCAACCTCGAGCAGACGCTCGGCAGTAACGAATACCTCGATTACGAGGAAGTGACAGAAGAATAAAAGAAGAATCACGATATGAAGAAGACAGCATTTGCAATCTGTTTTGCGGCTCTCGCAATAGCCGCAGTATCCTGTAAGAATACCCCCTCGGCTACTGAGCAGGCCGCACCCGCCGAGGCTGTAGCGGAAGTTGTTCCCAAGGTTTCGGTAGAGTCCGTAACCATGAGGGATGTCCCCCAGGAAGGTGTCTATACCTCCACCGTCGAGGCTAACGTCATAAACAACATCGCTCCCCAGAGCTCACTCCGCATAAAGACCCTGAAGGCCGACATCGGTGATTTTGTCTATGCGGGCAAGGTCGTAGCCGAGATGGATGTAGCCTCCCTCGAGCAGACCAAGCTCCAGCTCATCAACGACTCCACCGAGCTCGTCCGCATCAAGAGCCTCTATGAGGTCGGCGGCGTCTCCAAGTCCGACCTCGACGCTATCACGGTCGCCTACAACGTCCGCAGGACTGCCTATGAGAACCTTCTTGAGAACACCGTCCTCAGGAGCCCCATCACCGGCGTCATAACCGCCCGCAACTACGACAAGGGCGACATGTACTCGATGGGCAAACCCATCTTCACGGTCGAGCAGATAACTCCCGTCAAGCTCCTTGTCGCCATATCCGAGAAGGACTATACCAAGATCAATAAAGGTGACAGCGTCAACCTTACCGTCGATGCCTTCCCCGACCTTACTTTCACCGGAAAGATCGCCCGTATCTATCCTACGATGGATGCAGCGACCCATACCTTCCAGGTTGAGGTCCAGGTGGCCAACAACTACAAGACCCTCCGTCCCGGCATGTATGCACGCGTGACCGTCGGCTTCGGCAAGAACCACAGTGTGGTCGCTCCCGACCGTGCCGTCGTCAAGCAGCAGGGTTCCGGCGACAAGTTCATGTATGTCCTCCAGGATGACGGAACCGTAAAGATGACCAAGGTCACCCTCGGAGTACGTCTCGGCAACGAATACGAGGTCCTCGAAGGACTCAATGACGGCGACAAGGTTGTCGTGGAAGGTCTTCTCCGAATCAAGGACGGCGTCAAAGTCGAATTCACAGAAGAATAATAAGGAGGACCGCTTATGTCAATCTACAGAAAAGCGGTGAACAATCCCGTTACGACGGCCCTGGTCTTCATAGCCTTCGCCGTCTTCGGTATTTTCTCGCTCGCTAATCTTTCTATCAACAACTTCCCGGAGTTCGACTCGAACTATATCATGGTCATGTCCTCCTATAACGGAGCGAGCGCCGAGGATGTTGAGAACAACCTTGCAAAGGTCCTCGAGAACACCCTCAACGGCGTCAGTGACCTCAAGAACATAACCTCCACCTCCAAGGAGAACGTCTGTGTAATTGCCCTCGAGTTCGAATACGGTATCGACATCGATGTCGCGACGAACGACGTCCGCGACAAGCTGGACCTTATAAACTCCTACCTGCCGGACGGCGCTTCCGTGCCTGTCATCTTCAAGTTCAGTGCGGATGACATGCCTATCATGATCATGTCCGCGACTGCGGACCAGTCCCTCCCCGGACTTGAGAAGATACTCGACGACCGTCTTGCGACTCCTCTCGCCCGTGTCTCCGGCGTGGGTACGGTCTCAGTGAACGGAGCCCCGAAGAGGGAGATCCAGGTCTACTGCGATCCCGCAAAGCTCGAGGCCTACCATCTCACTGTGACCGGAATATCCACGGCTATCGCCTCCGAGAACAGGAATATCCCTAACGGAACGATAGACATCGGCTCCAATACCTACACCCTCCGTGTGGAGAAGGAGTTCGACGAGCCCTCCGAGATGCTCGACATCATAGTCGGCTACAGCGGTGGCCGCGCAATCTACCTGCGCGATGTCGCCACGATCAGGGATACTGTCCAGGAGAAATACCAGGAGAGCTACACAAACGGTGTCCAGGGCGCCCAGATCATCATCCAGAAACAGTCCGGAGCCAATACCGTCAACGTCATCAAGAAGATAAAGAAAGCGATGACGAAGATCGAGAAGAACCTTCCTTCCGATATCAAGGTGATCACCGTCGTGGACAACTCCCGCAACATCCTCAACTCGATCAACTCCCTCAAGGAGACCATCATCATCACCTTCCTCGTCGTCATGCTCGTCGTCTTCGTCTTCCTTGGAAGATGGAGGGCGACCTTCATCATCGTGCTTGCGATCCCTATTTCCCTGCTTGCGTCCATCATCTATCTGTTCGCTACTGGCAACACCCTCAACATCATCTCGATGTCGGCGCTCTCGATTGCGATCGGCATGGTCGTGGATGACGCGATCGTCGTTCTCGAGAACGTGACGACCCATATCGAGAGGGGAGAGAAACCCAAGGAGGCTGCTGTCCATGCAACAGGTGAGGTGGGTATCTCCGTTATCGCATCCACCCTTACGATGCTCGCCGTATTCCTTCCTCTTACAATGATCAAGGGTATGGCCGGAATCATGTTCCGCCAGCTCGGATGGATAGTCTCCATCATCATGATCGTCTCTACCTGCGGCGCCCTGACGCTTGTCCCGATGCTCTGCTCGAAGATGCTCAAGAAGGACATCAACCACGGCAAGATATACAACGCCCTCTTCACTCCTATCAACAAGTCCCTCGACGCGATTTCGGTCGGCTACTCACGACTCATCAACTGGGCCGTACGTCACCGCGCCGTCGTCATGACGCTCGCCGTTGTCATCTTCGCCGCCTCGCTCGTCGTTTTCGGCCCCGGCATCAAGACGGAGTACATGCCCAAACAGGACCAGGGACGTCTTTCCGTGAAGATCCAGCTTCCTGTCGGTACCGAGCAGTCCATTACCCGTGAGTTCGCCCGTCGTGTCTATGACCGTTTCGTAGAGGAGTTCCCCGAAATCGAAAGGATGAGCTACTCCTTCGGTCAGGCCGATACGGACAATGCCTTCGCCTCGATGCAGTCCAACGGTACCCATATCATCTCCTACCATATCAATATCGGAAGTATGGAGGACCGTGAAAGGTCCTGCGCCGAGATTGCCGACATCATGCGTAAGGAGCTCTACGAGTATACCGAAATCAAGAAGTTCCAGGTAACTGAAGGCCAGGGAGGCATGGGCGGCCAGTCCTCCGTCGAAGTCGAAATCTATGGAAACGACTTCGCCCAGGCTGATGCCGTGATGGCAGACCTTGCCGTCAAGCTCAAGAACGAGCCCTGCTTCTCCGAGGCTTTCGTAAGCCGTGACGAGTACACTCCCGAGTACCAGGTCGACTTCGACCGTACCAAACTTGCTGTGAACGGTCTCAATTCGACGACCGCCGCTTCGTATGTGACTGCCTGTATCAATGGTTCGATGATGTCCTACTTCCGCGAGGACGGAGAGGAGTACGATATCCGTGTCCGTTACGCCCCCGAGTTCAGGACGAGCCTTGAGGATGTCGAGAACATCATGATATACAACAACATGGGCACCGGCGTAAGGATCAAGGACCTTGGAGAGGTCGTCGAGTCTGCCTGCCCTCCCGACATTGTCCGCAAGAACCGTGAGAGGATGGTCAAGATAACCGCCGTCATGGCTAACGGCTACGCCCTTTCCGATGGCGTCCAGGCAGCCGAAAGGATCATCGAGCAGTCCGAGATTCCGACCGAGATCGAATGTGCGATCGCCGGAGACTACGAGGACCAGCAGGATATGTTCAAGGACCTCATCGTCCTCCTTATCCTCATCGTCATCATGGTCTATATGGTAATGGCCTCCCAGTTCGAGTCCTTCATGGATCCCTTCGTCATCATGCTCTCCGTACCTTTCGCTATCACCGGTGTGCTTCTCGCGACGTGGATCCACAACATGGCCCTCGGTGCCATGGCCCTCATCGGTATCATAATCCTCATGGGTATAGTCGTGAAGAACGGTATCGTGCTCATCGACTATACGAAACTCATGAGGGAGAGGGGAATGGGAATCAACGAATCCGTCGTAACGGCCGCCAAGAGCCGTCTGCGTCCTATCCTCATGACGACCCTCACTACCGTCCTCGGTATGGTTCCTATGGCCGCCGGCAAGGGCGAGGGCTCGGAAATGTGGCACTCCCTCGGTCTTACCGTTGCATGGGGTCTTACCGTCTCGACCCTCATTACCCTCGTGGTCATTCCTACCTTCTATGCAATAATGGCTGACGCCCAGCTCCGCTCCAAGAACCGCAAGGAGGCCACCCAGGCCAGAAGAGCTGAGAAGTGGGCCGCTAAAAAAGCTCAAGAATAATGAAGAAAGCGATATTCATAGCCTATAACCAGGCCTACTATACCGAGATCGTCGAAATTCTCGACGCCAAAGGAGTCCGCGGTTACACAATGTGGAACGAGATAAGCGGACGTGGAAGCTATGACGGGGAGCCCCATGAAGGCTCCCACGCATGGCCGACGATGAACAATGCCCTTATCACGATAGTCGATGAAGACAAGGTGGCTCCCATCCTCGACGAGCTCCGCTCGCGTGATGCGAAAGCCCCCGAACTCGGCATCAGGGCTTTCGTCTGGCATGTAGAGAACGAAATGTAATAATAAATCGATATGAAGAAGTTAGTCGCAACGATGGCCCTGTGCCTTCTTTCCTTCCTTGCTTTCGCCCAGGGCGAAGGCGGTTCGGCTGCAAAAGGCATAGGCCTCGTTGCCGGCTTTTCAACTACGACCTTCCAGGGTAACGACCTGACAGAGAAGAACCTTGCCTATCCCATGTGCCATATCGGGCTGGCCGCAAAGTTCAATCTCCCCGCCCATTTTTCCCTTGAGACAGGAGCTTTCTATCATGGGAAGGGCGCCAAGTATGACCTTGTCCTCGACAATACCGGAATGGGGCTTGAGGGCGGCGAGATGACAATCCAGCACAAGCATGTCTACAACTACGTCGAGGTTCCCCTTTATCTCCAGTGGGGGCCCGACCTGTTCCTTTTCCGTCCCTATGTCGAGTTCGGACCGTATGCCGGTTACTGTTTCTATAACCGCCATCTCAACCGGGCTGCTGACGGCGACGGCAAGTGGGGAGTCCTGACGACCAACGAGTGGACGAACTTCAAAAGATGGGAATACGGTCTGTCCTTCGGCGGCGGAGTAGAGATATGGAAGGTCCAGATCTCTGCGAAATACCAGTGGAACCTCTCCAACATCACCAATTCCGGTGAGAATCCCAAGAGGCTCGGCTCGCTTATGATCTCGGCCGGTTTCTTCTTCTAGAATTTACTGTTGAAATGAAGAAAGTCGCGATATTCTGCTCGTCCAGCTATACTATCGACCCCGTCTATAACGAGGCCGCTGCCCGGCTTGTCGACTGCCTTGCTGAGGCCGGTTTCGCGATGGTCTCCGGGTGTACGGTAAAGGGTACGATGGGAGTGATAAGCCGCGAGGCCGAGTCGAGGGGCATGTACCATATCGGTTATATTCCCCGCTTCATGAAGGGACTGGAGTATCCTTCCGCCAGTGAGCTCCACTGGACGGACACGATGTCCGAAAGGAAGGAGAAGATGAGGGAGGGAACCGTCGCTGTCGTCGCTCTTCCCGGTGGGATCGGGACTCTCGACGAACTTGTCGAGACCCATTGCCTGAGGAAACTCGGGAAATACAGCGGAAAACTTTTCGCGCTCAATACAAACGGATTTTACAACCCCTACAAAGCTCTTCTCGACCATTATCTCTCCACTGAGATGATGGACGGAAGCTCCAGGGCTCTCATGAGCTTCCCGGAGACCCCCGAAGAACTTGTGGAAATGCTCGTCAAGGAATGATGGATCTGGCCGCAATAAAGGCATACCTCGGAGAGGACTGGAAAAGGACCGAGGAGAAGATGGGGTCGGCGCTCGCCAGCGGGATCTCCCTTCTCAACTCGACCAACGACTACGTCCGCTCCCACTCCGGCAAGCAGCTGCGTCCCCTTCTTTGCCTGCTGATAGCCCGCGCCATAGCCGGCCGGGTTACCGAAGATACGGTTTCCTTCGCCGCGGCTGTCGAACTGCTCCATAATGCGACGCTCCTCCATGACGACGTTGCGGATGCTTCCGACGAGAGGAGGGGCCAGCCCACGGTCTATTCGACCATGGGGCCTTCCGTTTCCGTCCTTGTCGGCGACTACTGGCTTGTCAAGGCGATGACATGCGTGCTTGACTCTTCGCTTGCCTCGACGGTCATGAGGCTCTTCAGCGGCGCTCTCCTCCACCTTTCGGAAGGGGAGATGCTCCAGCTTGAAAAGGCTGAGAGCGGAGATACCGATTATGAGGCCTACAGGGAGATAATCTTCGACAAGACCGCTTCGCTTTTCGAGGTTGTAGGCTATTCCGCCGCGATTTCCGTCGCCGCAGCGCCGGAGGTAACAGAAGCCATGAAGACCTTCACGACGAACATAGGGCTTGCCTTCCAGATAAGGGATGACATCTTCGATTACTCGACAGGCCTTGACGTCGGTAAGCCCCTCGGGGTCGACATCCTTGAGAAGAAGATAACCCTTCCGCTCCTTTGTGCTTTCAAGAATGCGGGGCCCGAGGAGGAGGCGAGGATAAGGAAGATGGTTGTCTCGATAAACGACGACCTTTCGCTCCGCGACGAAATCGTCGGCTTCGTCCAGAAAAACGGCGGAATAGAAGGCGCCCAGAAGATAATTGAAGAGAACGTAGAAAAGGCGATCGAGGCTCTTTCCGTCCTTGGTGAATCCAAGGAGAAGGAGATGCTCGCAGCGCTTGCAAACTATATTGCAGACCGCAGGATATGAGATTCAGCGACATAACAGGGAATGAGGACGTAAAGCGCGCTCTGGTCGGCATGGCCGACTCCGGACGTGTGGCCCACGCCATGCTGTTCTACGAGAACGATGGCTGCGGGGCTCTCGCCCTTGCCCTCGCCTATGCCTCGTATCTTGGCTGCCGCTGCCACAAGGATGGCGATTCATGCGGTGAGTGCCCGAGCTGCAACAGGATATTCAAGCTCATCCACCCCGATATCCATTTCGTGTTCCCGACGAATTCGGGAACGAAATGCTCGATGGCCGCCAAGGACATAACCTCGGAAGTATATCTTAAGGAATTCCGTGAGCTTGTGCTCTCGAATCCCTATTTCCTCGAGAGCGACCTCATGGAAGCCCTCGGGCTTGAGAACAAGACCTGGGACATCAACGTCCTCGAGGCTAAGAAACTGATAGAAAAACTGTCCTTCTCCCCGGTTGAGGACGGTTACAAGACCGTAATCGTATATCTCCCGGAGAAACTCAATACCCAGGCGGCCAACAAGCTCCTCAAGATAGTCGAGGAACCACCTGAGAAGACCCTTTTCCTTTTCATCACCCATAATCCCGAAAAGGTGCTCCAGACTATCTTCTCCCGCTGTCAGAGCTCCCGCATAGTCCCTCTCTCGAGAGAGGAGGTCTATAGCGCCCTTGTAAATATGGGAGAGGGCGAGGAGGAGGCCGCGACGGCCGCCGCCGTGTCCGGCGGCAGTGTCGGCGTCGCCCTCCGCTCCCTTGCCGCCGCCGAAGACCAGCAGCTCTTCCTCGACCTTACTACCGACCTTCTGGGAGCGGTGGCCGGCCGCGACCTGCTGCTTGCCCAGAGTGTTGCCGAACAGATAGCCGACCTCTCGTCAAGAAGCCGCCAGAAAGCCTTCTGCGAGTCCCTTTCCGAGACCTTGAGGAAGATATTCCTCGTACAGCAGAAGCTTGACAGCCTCGTACTGACGACCTCCACGGACGACCTTCTCGTACGGAACATGGCCTCAAAGCTTCCCCGTAATTTCGTCTCAAGAGTACTTCCGGTCCTCGATAAGGCAATTTACCATATAGACAGAAACGTTAATCAGAAGATCCTGTTTTCGGACCTTGTAAACAGGATGTTCGTCACCATAAGATAGCTCATCATATACAATGAACGATAATTCAAATCTGGAGAACAAGACTTTCGACTGCTCGCGCGGCTGCGAGGTGGAGAAGAACTCTGCCGGAGAGTCGCAGTGCACCTACCGCAGGGGCTGCTGCAAGATGGAAGTCTACAACTGGCTTGACGGAATCAACCAGGAACAGTTCCGCAATTACTTCGAAGTGCGTTTCAAGAATACGCGCAAAGGAATATATTCCAACACTTCCGGCCAGACAGTAAAGGTCGGCGACATGGTCATCGTCGAGAGCGTAAACGGTCATGACCTCGGCATAGTGACCCTCGAAGGCCCTGAAGTAATACGCCAGATGCAGCTCAAGAGGGTCAACCCCGACAATGTAAAGCGCATCTACAGGAAAGCCACCCAGTTCGACATAGAGAAATGGCAGGGCGCGATAGCGCGCGAGCACGAGACGATGATCCGTGCCCGTCAGATTGCCGAGGAACTCGGCCTCGAGATGAAGATCGGAGACGTGGAGTTCCAGGGCGACGGAACGAAGGCGATCTTCTACTACATCGCTGACGGCCGAGTAGACTTCCGCCAGCTGATCAAAGTCTTCGCGGAGGAGTTCCGCATAAGGATCGAGATGAAGCAGATCGGCGCACGCCAGGAGGCCGGCCTCATAGGAGGCCTCGGCGTCTGCGGCCGCGAGCTCTGCTGCTCGAACTATATCTCCAATTTCCAGTCCATCTCGACTTCCGCCGCCAAGGTCCAGGACCTTTCCCTGAACCCCCAGAAACTTGCCGGCCAGTGCGGTAAGCTCAAGTGCTGCCTCAATTATGAGACTGTGAACTACATGGACGCCCAGTCCCGTATCCCGAGGGTCAACAACCCTCTCGAATTCAAGGACGGTCTTGCATACCTCATGAAGACGGACATCCTCCAGGAGATAATGTATTTCTCGTATGACCATGGCTCTTTCGCCAACCTTTATCCTCTTGATGCGGCCGAGGTGCGTGAAATAATAAAGATGAACCGCGCCGGCATAAAACCTGACTCCCTCCGTGAGGACATAACCCCTTCCGCCCCTGAGTTCGTAACGGCTGTGGGTGACGATTCAATCTCCCGCTTCGACGAGAAGAAGAACCGCAGGAACCGTCACGGCAGAGGAGGCCATGGAGGCCGTGGACGCGGCGGTAACAACAATCAGAATTCCAATAATAACAAGGGCTCCAACAAAAAGGGTGGGGAAACAGAGAAGAAATAGTCTGGCCTTGCTGGCCCTTCTGGCGCTTGTCTCCTGTCATGAGCCTCTTGAGCGTGAGTCCTTCCTCCGCTCGAGCGAAAGGAGTCCGCTTGGCAGCTATGTCTTCACTCTGCCCCTGACGGATTCGTTGAAGACATATGACCTGTCATTTTTCACCCGCATGACTGCCCGGGATAAGGATTTTGCCTCAATGCCTGATACTGTCAGGTATCACGTCGTCCTCAAATCCCCTTCGGAGGTCTACTACAAAGGCGGCGGTTTCTTCATGAAGGATTCCTATTCGGACGCGTCTTCTTTCTCCAGAGCCTATGTGATTCCCTTCCGCTCCGGCTTCAAGCCTGTAGAGACCGGGGAATGGACCTTGTACCTTGGTATTACCGACGAGGACGTCTTTGCTTTCGACGGCTTCGGAACAAAACTTTCTAAGAAAGAATAATGGGAAAGGACAAACTTCGCAAATTCGCCGAAAACAAGACCTTCAGATGTCTTGTCCAGCCTTCGACATCCGAAGTCTTCGGCGTGGACTATAAACTCAAAGGAAAGTGGAACGGGGATTTCTTCGAAGAGTCCCGCCCTCTTGTCCTTGAACTCGGCTGCGGCAAGGGCGACTATACTGTCGCGCTCGCCCAAAGGGAGCCTGACAATAATTATATAGGTATAGACATCAAGGGAGCCCGCCTCTGGAAGGGCGCGAAATACGTCAACGAGAACTCGATTCCAAATGCTGGATTCCTCCGCACGAGGATAGACTTCATAGAGTCCATTTTCGCTCCCGGTGAGGTGTCGGAGATTTGGATCACTTTCGCCGATCCC
This sequence comes from Bacteroidales bacterium, assembly GCA_024398155.1. Taxonomy (GTDB): domain Bacteria; phylum Bacteroidota; class Bacteroidia; order Bacteroidales; family UBA932; genus Cryptobacteroides. Next base: position 13,482 of record JAKSJS010000027.1, read on the forward strand.
CAGATCGGTCGGGAAAAGAAACGTCTGACAAGCCCTCTTTTCCTCGAGCGCTACAGGAAGTTCCTCAAACCCGGCGGCATAATACGGCTCAAGACCGACAGCCGTTACCTCCACGAGTATACCAAAGCCCTTGCGCTCTCCAACGGTCTCGAGATTCTCGCCTCTACGACTGACCTTTATAACGAAGAGAGGGGAGGGGTCTTCCCCGATTCGCTTTTCGAGGTACAGACCTTCTATGAGAAACATTTCATAGCCCAGGGCTATCCGATAACCTATCTTGCATTCCGTCTCGACAAGGATGGAAGGATAGAAAGCCCTGAATGGGACGAAGCATCCTACAAGGATGAGGACCATCACGCCTTCGTGATCCAGGTCCACGACAATCAATAGCGAAAAAATACCCTTATAAAATGCGTAAAGCCGGGGCGATTCACATCGTTCCGGCTTCAACTAACCTAAAAACTTAAACCTATGAAAAAACTATTCGTTACAAAGGTATAAATATTATGTTATAAACAAGTATTTCGCTGTTGTTTTTTTCTACTTTTTTGTAAAAATACTCAATTTTTTAGAAAAATTTTACGACCGCTACGTAAAAGTACGTATTTTCTTTGTATTTTTGCATTACGTAAGTATACTTATTTCTATATTTATACGTAGTTTGAAAAATGAAAAAGTTTTTCGCGATATCCTTTTTTGCCCTGGCCTTCGCCATTTCGCTTTCTGCCGCAAAGTTTTCTGAGGCGGAAGAATTCTACCGTGCCGGCGATACGGATAACGCCATCCTGCGTGCGACCGGAGTGGTTCTCGAGGCGGAATCCAGAAGGGACACGACCTCGCTCATTAAAGCGTGGAGCCTCCTCGGAATGTGCTATGCCGAGCGCGGCGACGTCCTCCAGGTAGCCAAATACACGAATCTTCTGATTGACGCCGTAGGCAAATCGACAGATGACTTCAATTATGTCACTTCTTCATTGAATGCCGCCGCCCGCATATATCACAGGAGCGGAAGGTATGAGGAAGCCATCAAATATCTCGAGCTCTCAATGGTCTATGAGACCCAGCTCAACCGCCCTTCGATACTGGCCCAGCGGTACAACGACCTTGCTCAAGTCTATTCCGATATGGGTGACTGGTCCAAGGCTCTCCAGGTTACGAATACTGCTATAGATTATTATACGGAGCACCGCAACCTCTATATAATAGGGAACCTTTATTATATGAAGGGCGTCTGCGAGGAGAATCTCGGCGACAAAGCCTCTGCGCTGAACTCTTTCCGTAAGTCAAGATATTTTTCCTGTAAGCATTTCAAGGGGGATGACCGCAAAGTTCCGGCGGACTGTTACCTGAAACTTGCCGGCTACGCTTTACAGGAAAACAAGAGTGATTCCGCCTATTTCTTCTATTGCTGTGCCCTCGCAAGTGCAAGGACTCTCGATAACCATGGGGATGAACTGGAGTCGCTTCTCGCCCTCAAGGACCTTGAGCATGATCCGATAAAGAAGGAGGAATATTCGCGCCTTGCAGATTCGTTGAGTTTCGCTCCCTATGTCTCGGAGTTCGTAGAGAAGAGCTCCGCCTCCCTGATCGACTTCCCGAGAAAGGAACTCGAGCAGAAAGTGACTCTCCAGACGAGCATAGTCATTGCCCTGGCTGTCTCCATAGTACTCATCATTCTCCTCATCGCCTCACTAACCTATAACGTGCGCCACTTCAAGGAGAAGGCGAAGATCGAGGCGTCCAAGAACGCGGCCCTTGCCGAGAGCAACCGCCAGAAAGACCGCCTCCTCGCCCTTGCCTCTGCCGCCGTCGAGGAAAAGGAACGCTACGAGATAAAGAAACTTGCGAAGGATCTTGGCAACCCGGCCGAGATAAAGCTCACAAAGCGCGAGCGTGAAGTTGCGAAATATGCGTCCGAAGGCTTCCAGAACAAGGAAATCGCAGAAAAGCTTGGCATCAACACAAGAACGGTCGAGGCCCATAGGAATTCCCTTTACCGCAAGCTCGGCATCAACAACGCGATAGAACTGTCCAACTACATGAACAGGATAAAATACATGTCGGACAACGAGTCTTAGAGTATATTCTTGAGCTCGGAGAATGAACCAAGAGAAATGACGCGGTCGGAGTCGGGGACTTCGGCCGCTTCGTGTACCCAGTTCTCCGTCGAGGGGAGAAGGATTGCCGTGCCGCCGAGATTGATGATGGGGATGATGTCCGACTTGACGGAATTCCCGACCATGAGGATCTTTTCCGGGCTTACGCCGTATTTGGAGGCAATTTCGAGATAGTCCTCCTCGCGCTTGTTCATCATGACTTCGGCCGAGAAGAAGTACTTCATGAGGCCGGATTTGCGGTACTTGGCGGTCTGCTCGACGCTGTCGCCCTTCGTGGCGAGCACAAGGCGGTATTTTTGGCTGAGACAGGCGAGCGTCTCTTCAACCCCGTCGATGATGTGGAGGGGATGGGTCGCGAGCTTTATGATTATCTCGCGGATTTTCTTGAAGGTAGAGTAGTCCAGCCGGCCGCCCGAGAGGTCGAAGGCGGCGTCAAGCATGCCGATGAGATAGGTCTTGGAGCCGTAGCCGAAATGGGGGATGTTGTCCTCCTGCTTTTCCCAGAGCATGTGACGGACATCCTCAACGTTGGCGACGGGGGCGAGGAGGTCGGCGAAGCGCTCCTCCGCGAGCCGGAAGTCGCCCTCGTTCTCCCAGAGGGTGTCGTCGGCGTCTATGAATATTGTGGCGAAGCCTTCGAGCCTGTCCATAATCGGTTAATTTTCGCTTTCAGGCTCAGCTGCGGGTTCCGCAGCGGGTTCGGCGGGTTTGACAAGGCATGTCGAATCGATAGCGACCTTGATGACGACGACGGGAGTCAGGGGACGGTCATAGTCGTCGGTCGGGACGGCGGCGATCCTGTCGATCACGTCAAGTCCCTCGACGGTCTCTCCGAAGATGGTGTACTGACCGTCGAGATGGAGACAGCCGATCTCGTCCTGGACGATATAGAACTGGGACCCGGAAGAGGATTTCTTGGGGTTTGCCATGTCGCCCTTGCGTGCGGCCGCGAGGGCGCCTTTCTTGTGGTAGTATTCGTTTACGAACTCGGCCGGAATCGTGTACCCGGGGCCTCCGGTGCCATACATGTCGGCCTTGTCGGGATACTTCGAGAGAGGGTCTCCGCCCTGGATCATGAAGCCTTTGATGACGCGGTGGAACAGGGTTGAATCGTAGTAGTTCGAGGCGGCGAGCTTGAGGAAGTTGGCTCTATGGGCCGGGGTCTTCTCGTAGAGCTTGACCTTGATCGTTCCCATGTTGGTCACGATGTCCACCAGGGGTTCTGCGGGGAGATTGGACTCGACAGCGTCAGCGGCGGGCACGGCTTCTTCAGCAATATTGTTTTTTGTGTTTTTGCATCCCGAGGCCGCTATCAGGCAGACCATAGAGAGGATAAGTATTCCTTTTTTCATATTGTCAGATGATTTCTTTGAGACAAAAATAGTAATTTTGCGCTGCATAAGGAAAAAAACATGAATCTCAAGTCATTGATGAAAGATACGGCCATATATGGCCTGAGCAGCATAGTGGGGCGTTTCCTCAATTACCTGCTCGTTCCTCTCTACACTTACAAGATAGCCGCCGAGAGCGGTGGATACGGCATCGTAACCAATCTCTACGCCTATACGGCCTTCTTCCTCGCCCTCCTTACATTCGGCATGGAGACGACCCTCTTCCGCTTCTCAAACAAGGACGGGGAGGATCCCCGCAAGGTCTACGGAACCGTCCTCAGGATGGTCGGTCTTGTCGCCCTCGTCTTCATAGCGGTGATCCTGTCGTTGGTCAGGCCCATATCAGGAGTGCTCGGATATGCCGCCCATCCCGAATATGTCGGCTGCATGGCAATTATCGTTGCCATGGACGCCTTCCAGGCCATCATGTTCTCAAGGCTGCGCCAGCAGCGCCGCCCGATAAAGTTCATGGCCCTGAAGTTCGCCTTCATAATTCCGAATGTGCTCCTGAACCTCTTCGTCTTCCTTGTGATGCCGAAGATGTTCGGCCGCTTCCCCGCGCTTGAGGAACTGTATGTGAGGTTCGACTACGGCGTCGGTCTTATCTTCTTTGTCAATTTCGTCTGCACCTTCCTTGTAAACATAGGTTTCATAAGCGAGCTCAAGGGACTTGGATACGGCTTCGACAAAGGCCTCGCGAAGAGAATGCTCGCCTATACATGGCCCCTCCTTATCCTGAGCCTTGTCGGCATCCTCAACCAGGTGGCTGACAAGATGCTCTTCCCCAAGCTCATGCCCGGCCAGGAAGGAATGGTCCAGCTCGGAATCTATGGCGCCTGCGTCAAGATAGCGATGATAATGTCCCTTCTCACCCAGGCTTTCCGTTATGCCTATGAGCCCATCGTCTTCAACGGCAGCCGCGACAAGAACAGCCCCGAGACGCTTGCCGACGGCATGAAGTATTTCCTCATCTTCACCCTCCTGGCTTTCCTTGCGGTAATGTTCTACATGCCGCTTCTGCGCCGTCTTGTAAGGTCCAC
>JAKSJS010000028.1 GCA_024398155.1 Bacteroidales bacterium
CGAGGTCGTCTTCACCCAAGGCCAGTACCTGTATTAGCTAGCGCTCAAAGAAACGGACGGAGAAGCCGAGATCGACAGTCCCGGCGGGGGCGATATAGCGGAGCTCGCCGCTTTCGCGGGCGAGGTCGCGCCCGCCCACGCCGCATATACCCGGCTCGAGGCCCAGCACATAATCACGCACGCCCATCATCTTCCACTCCACGAAATGGTCAAGGACCGAACTGTCGAACGACAGCTCGAGGCCCTTCCTTATGTCGGGATTATAGACTCTGACCGAAGCCTCGCCGTCGAACGTATGGTAGAAGCACTGCTCCGCAAACCAGGGCGTCGGCGGGAGCATCCTGTCCCATGAGTCTATCCCGGCCGCAGCGACCTCGTCCCTGGGCTCCACCCTCATAGAGTTCACCGTAAGCTCGGTCTTCTCGCTGAGGAGAGGATAGCCCATATTCATATGGTAGAGGACCATCAGCGGGCTCTCGACGTCGGACATATTTGTAATACTGTCATAGAGCGACAGCCTGTTCTCGTACTTCCCTACCGTGATCGTCCTCTCAAGAACGAGCTTCCGGCCGAACAGGACGCCGTCATTGACGCGGGCATGGACGATAATCTCCTCGTCATTCTCCTCCCACCATACATGTTCCGCGGGCGTGTTGCCTATCGTGCCATGCATAGGAAGAGTCTCGCCCCCGTCCTCGCACGGGCAGCCGACATTCGTCAGTCCGCATGTCGTAAGGAACCCGCCGGTGAAGCTCTTGAGGAACCCGGCACCGTCGCCGTCATAAAAGGAAGGCCCGACAAAGCCGCATGGCGACATGTAGCTGAAGTTGTCGCCCTTGAAGCTAAGGCGCACGATGTCGGCGCAGCGGTCCGCCGCGACAGAAAGGCGGAGCCCGGCGCCGTTATACACGTTCAGAAGGCGCATTCCGTCGCCCTTGCCGCCCTGCAGGCGGACTTCCTCGACGCCCCAAAGCTGCGCCTCATGACCGATATAGGGATTAGTCTTCATCTTGTAAATATGAATCTCTGCCATACCCGAAATTGATTTTTCTCAAAATTACAAAAAAGGTAGAATATTATTCAATTTTTCACAATGAATGTTATTTCGTAGGAGTTCCGTAGACAGTCGGTTCAGCCTCGGAGAGATATTGACTCTTGACCGTGTTTACTGATTCGTAGCCTCCCACCGCGCCAAAGGAACAATATTCCATTCCCAGTTTGTGTATCGCATCGATTATCTCCTGCTCTCTGGCAAAGGACGGCTTCTTGAATCCGTTGATGTAGTTTCTTAGCAGAGTAGCATTCAAGCCTATCCTTTTTGAGAATTCAGCAATATTTATCTCTTTATGTTTAAGGAAGAATTCCTGAATTCTTGAGGGGATAGCATCCTCATACTCAAAACTTTCAAAGGATATATCCTCATCAAGTTCCCTCCAATGGAATCCAGTAAAACCAACAGTGTAGTTATTACGCTCTTCGTCGCTTGCATTCAACAGCGCCGGATACCATAGAATCGACTGCTTCAGTTTTCTGCCATTCCCATCTTCTGCATAGATGAAGTTTGTGTCAAATGACAGGTTGCCAAGTTTCCTCATAACTTTTCAAAGTGCTCCTTCCACCGCTTTATGATAATGTCTTTATTTTCAAAAATCGCAGACTCAATTTTCTTCTGGTCTTTAGCCTTGATTCCGTGTTTTTCTCTCAAGATGAATAGCTCCTCCACTAAATCATAGATAGCATATCCGTCTTTTCCTTCAACATGAACATGAATCGGTTCGTGTTCACGACTGTAGAAGAAGAAAGAAAATCCAAATAATCGGAATATTTCTGGCATAATCAAATGTTTTTGCGAATTTAGGTATTATTTTTAATACCCACAAGAAATTAGGAAATAAAAAGCACTAAGTTTACACGCATCCTGGCTGATGTCACATAGTATTCCCACGACGACAAAAAACAAGCGTAATTTTGGTCGTCGGGGGTCTGTATGTACCGTTTTAGGCCCTTTCCGCCAAAAATCCCGACCTGACAACAAAAAACAAGCATCAATTTGGTCGTCGTCGCTAAGACGTTTACTTGCGCGTCTGCTTAGTGGCTTCCCAGGAGTAGGCCTGGGGACGGCAGAGCGGCTCTGTCGAGCCCGCTGCGCCCTCCACGAGGCCGTCAGGATAACTTATCCCGTTAAGAGTCACGTTCTTGAAGTTAAGTCCATCGATGCCGCGGACAACCATCGGCTCCCCTTCGTCGATTACCTTGCAGACGAAGTTCTCAAGGGTTACGTTACCAATTTCATAGTCCTTGTTGCCGATGAAGCGTATGGGTTTCTGGCTTATGACGTCGAAGTTACGGAATACGAATCCGTCGGCACGGCGTATCTTTACGCCGTGTTCGGATACAATCTGGACAGCATGGAGGCTGTGCTTTCCTGTATAATTCTCAAACGTTATGTTTGATATGTCCATGTAGCCTTCGTCATCGGGACGGAGATACCTTGCAGGATAGTCGGCGAATATGCCGTTAGTGCCCTCGGCAACAATGTTGCGGAAGAAGGCGTCACGTATAGTGTCATCCGACGGACAACCGAGACGGACCGTCTGGCAGCGTGAGTTCAGTACGCAGTTCTCAACTACGACATCCTCGCATACGACATGCTCGTCCGCGTTCTCCCTCATCGCCCTTAGGATGAGGCAGTCGTCGCATGTCCTGATGTTGCAGTTGCTCACGCGGACATGCTTGCAGCCATCAATATCGATTCCGTCGTTGTTGATCATCCTCTGGTCGGCAGTAATAGTCAGCCCATTGATATAGAGATTATTACAGAGCCGTATAAAGCAGGTCCAGCAGGGCGAGTCCTTAAGTGTGACGCCCTCCAGGCGAACATTATTGCAACGGTACAGCTGGAGCAGGCGTGGCCTCTCTATCGGCGGTTTGGGGAAACAACCGACAGTAACACCTACCGTATCGAAGAACTCCTTTCCGGGTATCTCTATACTTCCCTCTCCGGTAATCGCAACATTCTCCTCATCATAGGCATACACCATAACCCGCCTCGAGTTCTCAGGCCTGATAGGACAGACCTCCTCCGGGAAGCAGTCATAGTCCTCCGGCTTGCACCCTCCGCGTATAACTGCTCCCTTCCTGAGAAACAGCTCCACATTGCTCCTGAGATGAAGAGACCCGGTCGGATACACTCCGGCGGGCACGACGACGCGGCCGCCTCCATTGTCGGCCGCCCTGTCTATCGCCGCCTGTATCTCCTCCCCCGACAACCCCCTCCCCACATCCCTCGCACCCGAACAAACCGCCAGGGCAACAACCGCCAAAGCAACCATCCCAACACCAGCGCAAACACTTCTCATACACCTATTTAATTTATAGTATCCGTTAACTGTTTCCTCTTCATCTCGGCCGCCTTGTCCTCCTTAGTATCATTCAGGAACGGGAAGGCCTCACCCTTGACAAGCCACGAGAGCCCGAAGAGATGAAGCAGAACGATCTCGATGATCATAACAGACCACTTAGGCGCTCCGCAGAGCATCACAATCGCAAACACGACCTCGCCGGCCAGCATACCTATGCCGCATATCCTATATATCCTGTTACGGATTTTCTTCCTCTCGGTCATGACAGGACCCGACTTCGTGAAGAGCAGAAGGCTGTTCAGCGCAATCGTAATGAAGAAAAGCGCAGCCGACACGCTATGGACGATATGGGATATCTCCATCGGCACCTGGAAGAACCCGACACGCGTTCCTGCCGCGATCCACGACACCTTGCAAGGGAACAACACAATGCAAAGCCCGAATATGCCGCTCAACGACGTCAGTATGCTGTCCCACTTGTCATACGCGACATAAGCAATCAGCACAATCGCCGCCGGCACCAGCACACCCACCATCGCAGGACTCTGATAATACGTACATGATATGCTGTACCACCACTCCTTGCTCGGATGAGGAGCAATGCCCGCAGAGAACAGCGCCAGCCACGGAAGGATAACGCCAAGAAGTCCGCACACGTTACGGATCCGGAGATACATGAACTCCTCCTTAGAAGAAAACTTTCCCATAATTTTCAGTCAGTTAGTAAAGGTTTCCACAAATATAGCACTTTCCCTCCACATCCGCAGTCAGTCAGTCCTGACCTGGCTGATTTTCGCCGATTTCGTTCCAAAATCACAGGAAATCTGGTCGTCACAGATCTGACGAAAAGCAGTATCTTTGCGGCGGAAATCATGGAAGGAAAAATCAAAGGATATCTTTTCGGTGCCGCGGCCGCGGCCGCCTCCAGCGGCAGCTCCATCTCCAGACACCTCACAAGGTTCCGCCACATGTTCCCCAAGCTCAGGAAATAGCCGATTCTTCAATATTCCATCCCCTGCGCCCAAATGACACAAACTTACATAAACCGCAAATTCACCGGGAGCACCCGCCACAGATAGAGGCGCTTGTACAGCGACATCCCGCTCCAGGCCGCACAAAATCGCCCCGCGTGGAGCGCCCTACAGCGTCCCATGCCCCTCAATCGCCCATCCCCGCTCCAGGTGTTTTGCAAGTTACACCACACAAGCGGGCAGCTAGTAACGGCAAAGTAACAGTCACTGGCAGCCAGTGACGGTCAGTGACACGTCACCAAACGAAAGTGGCAGCAACTTGCGCGCAAGTTGCCGCCACTTCGCTGTTATAAGGTGTTACATGTACTTTACCGGAGGCTTACATCTGGACCGGGAAAGGGTTCCTTGAATTATTTTTTGGGGGCGGAGACGACGATGTCGCCGGTCAGGACTGAGTCCTCGGACATGCCGATAAGGTTGCCGGAAAGGAGCATCACATAGAAATTCTTCGTATCGGTCATAGCCGTCTCGGCGTTGTCTGTCGACAGTACGATAGGGTTTGTGTAATGGCCTTCCTTAAGGGGGAAACTGTACTGGGAAGGAGCGCCCCATTCCTCCGTCTCGCTCTCGGAACTGATAAGGTCATTCCCGGAGTACACTTCCGTAAGGACATCGTACGTAACGAATACCGGATCGACCGGATTCGCCATATCATAAGCCACAGCGCATGCCACGCCGTTTTCCACAGTCACGAATCCCTTGATGTCAGTCAGTGTCTTGCAGGTCACATTGCTGATTGTATATACGCCACGTCCTAAAACACCCATATCATAATATCCCTGAGGAGAAATATGGGCATTGGAAGCGGATATCCTGAACGTAGCCGGCACTACTTCCAGGCTCTCTCCATACATATTGACCTTCTCCGGCTTATCCGGATTGAAGGAGAACTCGAAGGATACATCGACCGAGGCGGAGATGCCGAAAATCGACTCTCCCCTGATGTCCGAGAGGATACCGGTAACATGCCAGTCGCCGTCATTCCCGCCGCCTACAGATACCGTCACTTCGCTATGGTCGCTGTCGGCGCCTCCGTTATAGTCGTACGTCGCCGTCACGGATCCCGAAGCATTGTCCTTCAGGGCGGTGACAGTAACAACGGCCTCGCCCTCGTCATTGGTCTCGACACTCTCGGCAGAGATCTTCAAAGCCGAAGCGTCGCTCGCTTTCACCTTTAGCTGCTGGCCTGCCATAGGAGGATTTGACCCCAGGGTAGGATCGTCATAAGGCAGCTCGACAATCCTGTCGTAAGACCCATTGGGCGTTGTGTCCGAATACCCCGAAGTAAAGCCCACACAGGAGTGGTAAACCTTGAGCTCGACAGTCTCTCCAGTCGTCTTGGCAGCCGCCTTGAAACGGATAGTCGCCGTGTCCCCCTTTTTCTTCAGTTCCCCGGAAACGGAAGCCGTAAGAACAGACGGAACAAGGTGGAGCTCGCGTGAGAAATCCGAGGAGCAGACTTCCTGATTCTCGCTCATAGCTTTCTGGAACTCGTTGTAATCAAGATGTTTCATCGACTGAGTCTCAGACATATATACGAGATTCTCTCCGCAGGAATCGTGGTAACCAGCCCAGTTTTCGACAGCATCGCCAATCTGGTATACTCCCTGGCCTTCCTTGCCGTTGATGTCATACATATATTTCTCCGAGAAGCTCGTCACGCGGTAGTACCTTCCACCGGTAATATCCCACGAGAAAAGGTCCTGGATGTTCGCGTCAATGCGGCTCTTGAACTGCTCGAAGATCTCCGCATCGCTCAAGCCTTCCTTGACTTTGCCGGCCAGCGAGGACGACCACTCGTTCACATAGTTGTAATGGCCGGAGACGGCATAAAGGCTGAAGTGGTCGATCTCGAACGAAGCGCCGCCGGCCGTAGGCCTAGCCTCTCCGACAGATGTCCATATCTTCTCGGACTCATTGTAATAATAAGCCATCAGCTTCCGGTCCACAGGGGTCCCTTTTACCGGCAGGGTCACCGTCACGCTTTTGGCGAACCGCGTCCCCTCAGGGCCGAATTCGACAAACGCCAAGGCATCGAAAGGCCGCGCGAGGCCGGCGCCCAGTTCGTCGAGGACCTTGGCCTCGACTTTGACTGGCGCCTCGAGCGCGCCCTCCGGGATGTCGAGAGTCACTCCCCCGACCGTCACCTTTCCGCCGCTCGTCGGCACATCAATACTCGTAGAACCGTTGTCCGGCTTCGAACAGCCGGCAAAGACAGCCGCCGCAACGGCCACCGCAAGAATCAATTTGAATGCGTCTTTCATAATGATGGCTAATTTAGCTCGTTATTACAAAAAACGCAAGAATTTAGAGATCTTTCGCCTTCTTGAGGTAGTCGGCGATCTCGGATGTTGAGAATATCTTGCCTTTGGTGATAGCCCAGACGATTTCCTGGATTCTTGTCCCAATCGTGTAATATTTGATATACTGACCGGCCTTGTACTCTTCGATGTTGACCTGCTTGGTCCTGCAGACATCGAACAGAGGCTTGAACGCCTCGACGTCAGTGATTACGCCGATGCCGAAGTCTCCGCCGCTTGTCGACGCCCCGCGGCCGCTGTTCAGGCAATAAAGATGGAGCTTGCATATCCTCTCGCCCCCGGCAGGCACACTGATCGACGTCTCCTTCACAAGAATTCCGTTCTGGTAATCCCCGCTCGCAGACACGAACACCAGCCCCTCAGGGAACACAACCTCACACTCGCTGTCATTCCCATTCGAGAGCGTCAGCTCGACAATCACAAGGAAACCGCTTCCGCGTGCATCGTCCGAGACTTCCCCCAGCAGTCCGTCCACATCTCCCTCGCATCCCACGAGACTGGCCTCGATCCCGGCAGGCAGCGCGAACGCCTTGCCTGTCGGCGTCTCCTCGTTGACGTTCATTCCCTTGTACTCGTTGAAATCCGGGTCCTCGCCATCAGTAATCGATTTGATGTCCTCGAACAACGCACATCCCGTCATAGCCGCCACCGCAGCCACCAAGCATAAAAACTTTTTCATAGTCATGAATAAAATGAAAATGGATAAAACAATGATAATGTAACTGCCACTAAAGGTAGTCATATTTCCCACCCATACAACTCCCCGCCCCATCCATACCCTCCATTTCCACCCCAAGAGGTAGCGGCTTTTCACAACAACGACGCCCGAAGTCAGGCCTTGCAGGGAATACGCGCCGTCATAGTAAGCCTCCTCCGTCAAAGAAGACGAAGACGTGCCATACTCGAAGTACGCGTCATGGATCGTTCCGCCCGAAACTCCCGAGAACGAAGCAGACAGGGTCGCCCCTGTCTGTTCGATATCGAAAACTCCGGCGGTCGTCACTCTTGGCCCACACCTGCGATTTCGCCAAACTGCATAACAACGACATGCCACACATAGCACTCCAGGGCACATTGCTGTTTATCATCCCCTTGAAATAGGCCTATGATTGACGCCATCCCCCGACAGAACGCACTCTGTTGGGGGATAACGTTATACAGTTTGGCAAGACTACACCGAGACTAGAATTCCACTCAGGCGTAGCGGGATGAAGGGCGGAAGGTAAAATCGCACCCCAAAAGTGCAGCGGCCTGCAGCAGCCGTCCAGAGTGAAGGAGGCTAATGGAAGGACTGGAAGGAGGACCAGGAGGTGTTGGTTTCGGCGGAGGATTCGACGGAATCCGGAAGATTCACGAAGAAATCGAAGCCGGTCCAGGACTCAATCTGGTCGACACTGACCGAGTAATTCGTGTAGCTGTCGCCAGAAGTGTAGTTACGATGCTCGAACCAGAAGCCGATGGCGCTGGCCGCGGTTATGGTCGAGCCGCTGCGGCGGACCTTCAGAAGTACCTTGTAGAAATAGTTCGCGACAGGGATTCTTGAGGGGGTGACTGTCGATGAGGTCAGGTAGTCGACCGTTTCGCTCGCCCCCTGCTTTTGGAAACATACGCCCGAGACAACGTAAACAGTGTCGGCCGATGAGGTCAAGGTCAGCGACCTCACTCCGTTCTCAAGAGAACCCCATACAGAGTTGTTGAACTTGTCCTGGAGCTGGGGAACCTGGTTGGTGAGGTAGTATGTCTGGGCATTCATCGCACTGCTGGACTTTCTGTCTGCGTTCGGAATGATATGGCCGCGGGAATATCCCGTTGCGCCGTATGCAGTAGGATAGCTGGAGGACCTGACGTCTATCTGGGCGCTGCCGGGGATGTTCGGATTGAACGACCATGCGCCTGTCGAGGCGGAACCGGATGTATGGGACGCCGTCAGAGGATATGCGCACCAACGTTCCGCATACATTGACTTGTCGTAGAGATAGCTGTAGTTGCGAGACGTGCCGCGTCCGAGGCTCTCGTAGACGCAGTTCGACGCCGAGGTCTGCGCCGGCATTTCGAGCCACTGCGGCACATTAGTCACGACCGGCGCCGACTGTGTCGTGAAGGACTTGACAGAGCCGTAGAAGTCCTTCTCGCCCACCTGCATCACCGCACGGTAATAATATGTGGTCCCGGAGCTGAGGCCCGTCACCGGCACGCTGAATCTGCCTGACGCCAGCCCCTTGAGGGCATACGCATCGCCATAGTACGCCTTCTCCGTCAAAGAAGACGAAGACGTACCATACTCGAAGTACGCGTCATGGATAGTTCCGCCCGAAACTCCCGAGAACGAAGCAGACAGGGTCGCCCCTGTCTGTTCGATATTCGAAGTTCCGGCGGTCGTCACTGAAGCTGTGGGCTCATCACCCCCGGCGCCGCCGCCGGACGGGAGTCAGTTAACTGGAGTGTATGTTAATTTCAGTTCTGTGACCTGAGCATTCTTGCTAGTAACATACAAATAATACATGGTATTAACCGCAGTACCGGATAACTCGTATGTATATGAGGAACCTTGTGTTGCCCATTTTTGCGCAGCACCACCATTGATATAATTAGCAGAATCAGAAGAAGAACTAATTCCCACATTTACCGAAGTTGAACAACCACCAGAATTCTTTGCTACAACTTTAGTGAGTTTGTATCCAGAAATAGCAGGCAAGCCTAAAACGGCCGGTTGAGTCAACATTAAGTAACCTGAATTGCACTTTACATTCTTAAGAGCAAAAGTATATTCCGTTCCTTCTAGTGTATAAGAATAATTAGTTAGAGTTGTCGAATTTGTTGTGGGCCAACTCCCAGGATTTGTAGACATGTCAAATGTCAAAGTAATCGGAACGCCACCACCTTCTCCACTTCCGCCAGCAGCCTTAGACTGAGTAAGAGTAATGTTGACGCTCTTATCTCCTGCCGTAATGGTAACAGTTGCTGTCTTACCAGATGTAGTGTCAGTATTTGCGGCGACTATAACAGGAATAGAAGTGGACGTTTTGTTATCATTGTCAAGCGAGAACGTAGAGTCACCAGAAATCGAAGCAGACCAGTCAGAAACATTAGTATCAACAGTGATGGTTACAGTCTCACCATCGGCAGAAATGTCAGATACTTTTGAAGCAGAGGCTTCTAGATAAGGAGCCCTATTAATAGACACAATGTAATTGCCTTCCGTAAACTCATAAGTTGAATTATACTTAGTCAGTTTACCATATCCAATAACAGAATCACCAACTCTGGGAGCATTAGAAGCTGTCCATTTTTCTTTTTCTGCTCCCTTGAAATTACGGTAGAATTGGAACTGATTTCCAGTAGTTTTTCCATCTTCTGATACGTTGAATGAAATATTACCAAACTGCGAATTAAAGTCTGTAACAATTTTACTTACAATACCCTTGACATATACAGGAGTATTTAGATCTTTGCCGGCATCAATAATAGCAATAGCCTCGGACGGAGTATAAGCAGTTTCTTTTGTATTTGCAATAGAGACTGATGATGCCGTAACAGTTACAACACATTCATCCTTAAATTCTCCATCAACAGTAATAACTGTAATTGTTGCGGTTCCTTCTGATACCGCAGTAACCAAACCATCTTCAACAGTAGCAACATCCGGATCAGAAGAGGTCCATGAAACATTTTTGTTGGTAGCATTGTCCGGAGCAACAGTGGCGTTAAGCCTAATATGCGCGCCTTCTGCAATAGAAACATTATCATCTTCCAACGAAACACCAGTTACTGCTACTATAGCGACTTGCCCAATGAATTTGTACAACGCTACGTCCTGCTGCTCAGTTTTATAATATCTAAAACGCATCTGATCTTTAGCATAGTTAAACATTAAAGCAGCGCCTCCGATAAGACCCTTAATGCTTATTCCGTCCTCATTCATTGATATTGAGTTACGGAGACTGCTATTCCCAGAATCTAGGCCATTTGAATAAGCAGTTTTTCCTATAGTAATTCCAGATGCGGAAGTTATTGAATAGTTGTCATCGCTTTCTTTCTTTATATCAAAGTATGCATTTGCGACAGCTTCATTGAAAGCAATTGTATTATTTTCTATTGAAACATCAATACCATTTCCCACAGCATCGAGAGTACTCAATCCACCATTAAATGCTTTCGCAGGTATAACATCACCTGACGAATTCTTCCCACCTTCATAAACAATCAAATAACGTCCGCTCCAGTCTGTTTGATTTGAAGTAACCTTCTCATAATGAGCTGTGGCTTGCTCTTCTTTTGCAACCGTCACGCCAAAAGTCTTGACACCGCCCTCAGTGAAGGTGATGGTCTTTGCTAGTTCTTTCGAGTATGTCTTGCCAGCCTCAGTAGTAGCGGTAACAGTCAACTGAGCGCCCTCGACAGGAGCGCTGACGAAGTAAACTACAGCATGGCCGTCGGCATCAGCAACAGCTTCAGTAGTGATAGAGATTGAGGTCCCCGATGCATTCCATGCACCATTTGCGAAGTCATATTCGCCAGCAATAGGTTTGTCGGATGATATAGAAACCTCCGTTACAGTCTCACCAGCAGTGAGGCCTTTGAGAGTCATCTGATTTATAGCTACAACACGCTTGAATTGGAAAAGAATCCCTTCAATGATATCATCTGGTGTTTTATCCGTAACGGGCTTTGCGACAAGAATATCTGACTTGGGATCATATGTGCCAAGATCTAACTGTTCGTTGCTAACGGCAGGATTATCATTAGAAACGGTAGCAGCCATAAATCCCGTGTAGGAGTAAGGTGCTGATGTGCCAGAGAACACGGCAGAGATAGTCATGACATTATTATCAAGCTCAGCGTCAACGTCATCTCCTGTCGCACATACCCCATTCTCGAAAATATGGAAATAACCCTTATCTGCATCCTCCCAGGCAAAACTAGCAATACCGTCATTAATCTCCATGGTGGTCTTTGTCTCGACCTGAGATGCAAAGAAAGTAACTTTGTGAGTGCCAGCGGTCTCTTCAGGAGTCTCAATAGGCTCAGTATTACAAGCCGTGAATGTCATCGCAGCTGCTACGATGAACATAAATGATTTATAAATTCTCTTCATAGCAGAAACGATTAATATTCGGTTTCGTCATCTTCAACGGGGACATTTGAGCCAGGGGCACCCTGTTCACCGAAAGGGCTGGTACAAACAAGATTTTGCATGTGGACTTTCACCACTTTGCACGAGGGAGAGGAGTACTCCAAGGTGCGGAATTCGTTTAATTTCATCGTTTTTAGATTTTAATATTTATAATTTTTGTTTCGTTTTTGCCGGTTGGGGCTTGCGCTTGGGGGCGCTTGTGTGGTTGGGCGCGCTACGCGTAGCGAGCGGAGCGGGCTTACGCGGGCGCGCATACACACAGTCCGCAAATATAGTGAATAAAAAATGAATATTCAAAATTTGGTTTGGAAATTTATTTGTGAGTAACATTATGCCGGTGAGATTATGTTATCAGCATAATTGCTATATTTACACCATGAAATCAATGAAAAGGATACTGAGATGCATTGCGGCGATGGTTGCCGTTGGGATGGTTGTGATCGGGATTTTCGGGTGCGGGAAGCCTTCCGGAGGGGAGACGGCGGAGAAGAACTTGGGAGTCGAGGAGGTATACAGGCTGGAGTTCCCCAGTCCGGAGGGGTATGAGCTCGTGATCGGGTATGTCTCAGAGGACAACCACATAATGGAAGTGTCGGTATGGGAGTCCGGAAAAAAGGCTTGTTGGTCGAGGTTTACGGTATTGAACGGCATTGAGAGAGGACTGTACTCGGTCGATTGGAGGGAGGAATATGCCGTTGTCACGCTGTGGGGGTCGGAGATGGAGGAGAAGATATATCTGACGATAAGTTACTCTTGTCCTTCGGAGATTGTTTCGAGCCCGGTCGAGCCGGCGGCGGAGCCTTCTGCTGTGGACCTCGGGCTGTCGGTTCTATGGGCTTCGATGAATGTCGGAGGCGAGGCGGAGTACAAGCATGGGTACCACTATCTGTGGTCCCCTTCCTTATCCTCGAGGATCGAGGCGGTGCTCGGGCCGGGATGGCGTCTGCCGAGGGCGGAGGAGCTCCAGGAACTTGTTGACGAATGCAACTGGAAGGTATTGAAGTCGGCTGACGTCGACGGATGCCAGATAAACGGAAGGAAGCCGGGATACTACAATGCGGAGCTGTTCCTGCCGTTCTCGGGGACCGAGGTCGACGGGGAGATCCGGGAGCTCCGCATATCCGGAGGATATTGGAGCTCGACGGCCGTCCCCGAGCCGGGGTCCGACAAGGAATGTCCCATGTACCTTTTCATCAAGGGAGAGAGGGACTCTTACGGGATGATGACGGCCACCAATATCGAGGTCAGGGTAATGTCCTCCCCCACCGCCGGACTGTCTGTCCGGGCGGTCAGGGACAAGGAAATCTAGAATTTGAACTGAGGGATCTTGAGGAGTTCGCCGTCTTTGAGGGCGGACTCGTGGGCTATTATGCCCGGGACTACCATATTGAGGGCCATGGCGACGTCGACGAGGGGCTTTCGGTCCTCGAGGATGGAGGTCACGAACTCGTTCATCAGGTAGCCGTGGGAGCCGCCATGGTAGCCTTCGATCACCATGTCGGGGATTGCGGGACGGGTAAGGTCGAGGCCGCTCACGTCCTTCTCGCGGCCGAGACCCGGCGTATCCCAGCTCATGCCCATCCTCGCCACGCCGCCGTTGTCTGTGCGGTAGAGAGCTATCTCAGTGCCGAAGGGGTTCTTGTAGACGTTGTCGCCCATCATCGTGGGGTGGATGCTCTTGACGCCGTAGCAGGACACTTCGGTGAAGGTGCCGTTCGTGACGCCGATATAGTAGGCGTTCGCATGGGTCGGATAGTACTGGGGAGGAAGGCCGACGCGCCATCCCTTGAAGCTGTCGAGAGGCGGGACCATGTAGTGGAAGTACTCTCCCTCGGCATAGGTTATGTCGCCGAGAATGCCGTTCTCGTAAAGGATGCGGGCTTTGTGGAGGTCTTCATGGAACATCGAGGTCTCGAACATCATGTACTTGAGACCGGTCTGTTTGACCTTCTCGTACAGGGCGTAGGCGTCATCGAGGGAGCCGAAGACGGCGGGCACGGCGCACGCGACATGCTTGCCATTCTCAAGGGCAAGCATAGCGTGGCGGAAGTGGCTCGGGGCGTCAGTGGCGATATAGACAGCCTCGATCTCCGGGTCCTTGACCATCTCCTCGAAGGAAGGATAGGTCTTGTCGCAATGGGCCATCTCGGCCATCTCCTTGAGGCGTTCGGGAATCAGGTCGGTGACGGCGACCACCTCGACGTTGGGATGGTCCTGGAAGCCGAACTGGACACCGAACTTGCAGAGGCCGTGGCCGGCGAGGCCGACCTTTATCTTGCGGTCGGAGAACGGTACCCAGACCTTGTCGGACTTGGTTCCATTGCCAAGGTCATCGAAGCCCTGGATCAGTTCGTTGTCCTTCTTTCCTTTGAAAAGGGAGCAGGAAGGTAGAGCCAGCGCGGTAGCGCCTGCGGCCGTTGCTTTCATGAAGGAGCGGCGGGAAATCTTGGTGTCTGATATCATGTGGTTAGGAGTAGTTTTAAAATTTCCTATAAAGTTATAAAATTCTTGGGACAAGAATGTTAATTTTGCATTATGGAAAAATTAATTGGGATAATTTCAATTGCTGCGGCGACTGTTATGGCGGTCGCCTGCTCGAGCCCTGCGCCCGATAACCCTTCAACGCCAAAAGGAGAGGCCGTATGGGCTCCCGACGTCTATTGGGCTGACGACTATGACGGCCCTATCGGCATCCCTGTCGGCGAGTCGAAGTCCGGCGAGCCGAGGATGACCCTCGGCGGCGTCCAGCTCTACTGCAGCGGCATCAACTGCTACAATCTACTTGTCCAGACATGGGAGACTAGCAACATGAACGCAGAGCACATAAAGGAGACGATCGAGCACTTCGAGACGGAGAAGGTTCCTATCGTCCGTTTCAGCTGCAGCCCGTTCCATAACTACCAGTTCACATATTTCGTCGACCAGCCGGAATGGTATTTCGGTCTTATCGAGACTATCGCCGAGGAGTGCGACAAGCGCCACATCCTGCTCATCCCCTCCTTCTTCTGGAACGTCCGTACGTTCAACGAATACTGCGGGGAAAAGCTTACGGCATGGGGAGATACGTCGAGCAAGACCCATGCGCTCATGAGGGACTACGCCACCAAGGTCATCAACGTCCTCAAAGGCCATAAATGTATCGCGGCATGGGAGTTCGGCAACGAGTTCAGCCTTGCCGCCGACACGGGCATCGCCGGCTACGAGCAGATGCCCGCGACGTGCGTCAATGTAGCCCTCAAGGCGTTCGCGGAGCTCTGCGCCGCGAACGACCCGGAGGGCCGTCTTATCACCAGCGGCAACTCCATCATGAGGGACGCACAGTACCACATGTTCCATAACCAGAGCTGGGAGACGGACACCTTCGACCAGTACGTCGAGATGACTGAGCTCATGACTCCCGAGCCCATGAAAGGGATCTCCGAGCATATTTACGAGGACGGCCGCAGCTTCGCCGGCCTCGGCAAAGTGAACCGCCGCACCCAGCTCAAGAAGGCCAAGGAATGCGCCGCCAGACTCGGCAAGGTCTACTATGTCGGCGAGTACACCGGGCTCGGCGTCGCGGACGACGACGAGGCCCTCACGGAAAGCTTCTACAAGGACTTCTACGACGAGAGGATCCAGATATCCCTCGCCTGGAACTGCTCCCTCACGGGCCAGAAGTTCGACGACTTCAAGTTCGACTCCACCCGCGGCGACAAGACCTTCCAGATGATGAGGCGCTACAACAAGCTCTACTCCCGCCTCCCCCAGGACTAAAGTTCACTATTGGATTTCTTCGCTTTAGATGGATTGCCATAAACAAGTGAATCACCATCCGAAAGATAACTTGAAACCTTTTGGGGATACAAGGCGTATGTCATCGGTCTGACAATCTCGAAGCGGAGTCCAAGAGCATCTATGATTCTGAGGAAAGTGCTGGCCCCTGGCTCTATCTGCCCTTTTTCAATACGAGATATATAGGATTTGCTTGCTCCTATCCTTTCGGCAAGTTCTGACTGGGTCATGGATTCCTGACGCCTGGCCTCGAGTATCAGCTGACCTACACAATAGTTATATGCTTCTTTTCTGAATTCGTTTCTGGATTCAGACCCGACAGCGCCATACCTCGCACTAATCATCTCATCAATATCGACAATATTACTTTCTCTTTTCTGCATAGTACTCATTTTTCAATCTTTTAGCTAATTCTATTTCTTTCCTCGGAGTTTTCTGGGTCTTTTTCTGGAAACCATTGAAAAGCAATACAATATAGCCTTCGTCAAAAATGAAAAAGACTCTGAAATTGTTTCCGGCGTGCTCAGCGCGAAGTTCATAGATACCATCTTCAATGTGTTTGACAAACTTTGCTGCAAGCCTTTCATGCATCTTCAACATATCCAGAACATAGAATACCTTTCGGGCTTCGGCTTCACTGAGCGATGCAATGAAGTCTGTAAAATAGTTCTTGAATGCACGTATCTTTCTCTCCATGCCACAAAGATACAAATAGTTTAAATATCATACAACTAAATACATATTATATTTACTATTTTGCAACATGTATTATTTTTAATACGGATACAATTCGCCGTTTCAGATTATTAAAAAATTTGTAAAACGGGGGAATTTTGCTAAATTTGAGTTGGAAATCGATTAGTTGGTAATGATACACGAAAATATTCTCGGAGCGATAGGCAACACCCCGATTGTCAGGATAAACAAGCTCAATCCCAATCCTAACGTCAATATATTCGCAAAGATTGAAGGATTCAATCCTACCGGTTCGATCAAGGACAGGATTGCTGTCGCGATGGTCGAGCAGGCCGAGGAGGAAGGCAAGCTCTACCCCGGCAAAACGATAATCGAAGCGACCTCCGGCAACACAGGCATCGGCCTCGCAATCGCCGGCATAATAAAGGGTTACCCTGTCGAGATCGTGATGAGTTCGGCCGTCTCGATCGAACGCCGCAAGATCATCCGTTCGTACGGAGGAAAGGTCATCCTCACCCCCGGCGAACAGGGCACTGACGGAGCAATCCGCAAGGTCCACGAGATGGTCGCCGCCAACCCCGGGAAATACTTCAACCCCGACCAGTTCACCAATGCGGGCAACTACATGGCCCACTACAAGAAGACTGCTATCGAGATCTGGCAGCAGACAGACGGCAAGATCGACTACCTTGTAGGTGCCATCGGGACTTCCGGCACCCTTATGGGCCTTGCGAAGTTCCTCAAGATAATGAATCCCGATATCAAGATAGTCTGCGCCTATCCCGAGAAAGGCCACTACATCCAGGGCCTCAAGAATATGGAAGAGGCAATAGTTCCGGCAATCTACAAGCCGGAGATGATAGACTACATGGAGACCGTCGAGAGCGAGGAGGCGATCGAGATGGCGCGCCAGGTCATCCGCCACGAAGGCATCTTCGCGGGGATGAGCTCCGGCGCCGCAATGCTTGCCGCCACCCGCACAGCCGCCAAGATTCCCTCCGGCAACATGGTCGTCGTCTTCCCCGACCGCGCGGAGAAGTACCTCTCCACCTCCATGTTCGACCCCTACGCCGACTGACCCTTCTCGCCTCGCCCCACCAGGGTCAAATGTAACCCACTAACAATCAACAACATCCCCCAACGACTCCCGGCATTTTTCCCGGGAGTCGTTCGCGCTTTTCACTGTCTGTCAGGCACTTGCATTTGTCCAGCGCAGACCTTTCTGCCCTCAATGACTCCGGGCCTATTTGCTCGAAGTCACTCCGGGTATTTCCAACTTCGATACTTAAGTCATTAACCATCAACGTCTTACCTCATACCGTCTCCGCAAATCGCCACGACGGTATACGCCATCCCGCTGATTGCCAAGGTTTTAGCCTCATCGCGCGACAGCAATATCGCCGGAGGCGTGCAAAACGGTCTTCGTTTATTTTTGCCCTCCTGCCGGTCATAGTCGAGAGGACGCTCAATCTCCTGCTGACGGTCTGTTGCCGTCCTGTTTTCACGGTCCCGGGCCGGGCGGATGGGCGTTGATTAGGGCGTACAGGCCTTCCGAAAGCATAAATCAACGCCCTTCCGTTCGGCCCGGGAC
>JAKSJS010000029.1 GCA_024398155.1 Bacteroidales bacterium
GCCCCAGCCACGCTGGCCACGGCCCGCCCGAGCGCTTCGCCCGTGAGTACACCGGCTCCGACGGAGCGAAGCATCGTCCCGTCATGATCCACCGCGCCCCCTTCGGCTCGATGGAGCGTTTCGTCGCCGTGCTCCTCGAACATACCGCCGGAAAGCTCCCTCTCTGGCTCGCTCCCGACCAGGTGAATATCATACCTGTAAGCGAAAAATATACGGATTATGCAAAAAAAGTTTGCGATCTGCTGAATAATTGCGATATTCGCGCCTCCGTGGACGACCGTAACGAGACGATCGGCAAGAGGATACGCGAGAGCGAACTCAAGAGAATGCCCTACACGCTTATCGTAGGCGAGAAGGAGCAGGCCGAAGATACCGTATCGGTTCGTAAGCAGGGAGGTGTCGACCTCGGCTCGATGAGTGCTTCTGACTTCTGTGCGACGATAGTCGCCGAAGTCAAGTCTCAGCTTGCCTAAGCGACTTATTTATAACAATTTAACTTTTTAGGAGGAAAAAAACTATCGCAGCACCTTTTAGACCTACGCCGCCCAGGCCCAGACCCAGCGGCCCCCGTCAGCCCCAGCCTCAGACCAAGAAGGCAGACGACGAACTCAGAATAAACGAGGAGATAACGGCCTCGAATGTACGTCTCGTCGGAGAGAATATCCCCGAGCAGGGCGTATATACGCTTTCGGCCGCCCTCAAACTCGCCGATGAATTGGAGCTTGACCTTGTGGAGATAAGTGCGAAAGCCGATCCTCCTGTATGCAAGATCCTCGATTATCAGAAATATCTCTACCAGCAGAGAAAGAAAGCAAAGGAGATCAAGTCGAATTCGGCCAAGATCGTGATCAAGGAAATCCGTTTCGGGCCCAATACCGATGAGCATGACTTCCAGTTCAAGCTCAAGCACGCCCAGGAGTTCCTCCAGGAAGGATCCAAGGTCAAGGCTTCGGTCTTCTTCAAAGGACGCTCGATAGTCTATTCGGACCAGGGCGAGAAGCTCCTTCTCCGCTTTGCGGTCGAGCTTGACGGTTACGGCCGCGCCGAGCAGCTTCCCAAGCTCGAGGGCAAGAGAATGATCATGATGATCGCTCCGATCAAGAAGAAATAACCCACGTGGTGTGGATTAGATATGTTTAATTAAAATTTAAAGCATTATGCCTAAAATGAAGACCATCTCCGGTGCCAAAAAGCGTTTCGCGCTTACCGGAACGGGAAAAGTAAAGAGAAAACACGCTTATCACAGCCACATTCTCACCAAGAAGACCAACAAGCGTAAAAGAAATCTTGACCACTTCGCTATCGTCACTCCTGTTGACGAGAAGAGAGTCAAAGCTTTGTTGGGAATGTAATTTTAATGTTTAACTTGGAATGCAGTCGAAAAGCGCTCCCGAAAGAAGTGGGAACCACTGCCTCCATAAAAGAAAAGATTTATGCCTAGAAGTGTAAACTCAGTAGCCTCAAGGGCTCGCCGCAAAAAAATCCTCAAACAGACCCGCGGTAACTTCCTCTCAAGAAGAAACGTCTGGACCGTAGCAAAGAACACCTATGAGAAAGGTCTTACCTACGCTTACCGCGACCGCAAGAACAAAAAGCACACTTTCCGTGCTCTCTGGATCCAGCGTATCAACGCCGCTGCCCGCCAGTATGGTATGACTTACTCCCAGTTCATGGGTAAGCTCGCCAAACAGAACATCGGACTCAACCGCAAAGTTCTTGCTGACCTTGCCATGAACAATCCTCAGGCATTTGAGGCAATAATCAATTCTGTTAAATAGTTTGTGTAGAAAGTGATGGGCTTCAGGGATCTTCTGCGCAACCGCTGGACGAAGCTGGCTTTCTGGTCGCTTCTCTATATTGCGTGGGTAGTCTGGCTCGGAAATTACTGGTGGCTTTTCGGCCTGATCGTCATATTCGACATCTTCATCACGAAGAAGGTCAAATGGGCGTTCTGGAAGAAAAACTACAAGGAAGGCGAAAAACATAGCGCGCTGCTCGACTGGCTTGACGCCATAATCTTCGCGGTGATTGTCGTAACCTTCATCAACATGTTCTTTTTCCAGGCTTTCAAGATTCCTTCCTCATCCATGGAGAGTTCGCTCTACACCGGTGACCACCTGTTCGTGAGCAAACTCGTATATGGCCCGAGGGTTCCCGAAACTCCTCTTACGATTCCCTTCACCCACAACGTTCTTCCCGGAGGAAAGAAATCCTATTCCACCCTCATAAAGAACGATTACAGAAGGCTCAAGGGATTCAGGGAAGTAAGACGCGGCGACTGCGTCGTGTTCGGTTTTCCGAACGGAGATACAGTCCTTACGCGCTGGCCGGGAGCCGACTACTACCAGCTCTCACGTGAATGTGGCCGCGAAAGCGTCCAGAGACTTTACGGACCGGTCATGGTCCATCCCAAAGATAAGAAAGACCACTACGTCAAGAGATGTGTTGCGGTATCCGGTGACACCCTTCTCGTAAAGGACGGCGAGCTCTTCATAAACGGCGAGCTCCAGGACTCTCCCGAGAAGATGCAGATGACCTACAAGGTTGTAACGACCGGACAGAAAATCAACAACCGCTTCCTCGAGAAACTCGGGATAAACATTTCCGAAGTCGGGTATGACCCTTATCTTCCCGGATATCCCGCCCTTCCTCTTACAGAAGAGATGGTCGGCGAGATGGAGTCCTTCACGAACGTTCTTTCTGTAGAGAAGAACATAGACACTCTCGAAGACGGTGAACTCTATGTGGGTACGGACCTGTTCCCCTACGTGGATTCCCTCGGATGGACAAGAGACAATTACGGCCCGATATGGATACCCGAAAAGGGCGCCACGATCGACCTCACGATTGAGAATCTTCCCTTCTACGAGCGTCTGATCTCCTCCTACGAAGGCCAGAAACTGGAAGTCAGGGACAGCCTTATATATATAAATGGTATAGAGGCCCGCGACTACACTTTCAAACAGGATTACTTCTTTATGATGGGTGACAACCGTCACAACAGTCTCGACTCGAGGTACTGGGGCTTTGTTCCCGAGGACCACATAGTCGGAAAACCCCGGGTGATATGGCTGTCCACCGACCACAACAAGAAGTTCCCCAATAACATAAGGTGGCGCAGATTCTTTAAATTTGTCTGATTTTCTTGCAATTAAGGATTTTTTAAGCGATATTTGCAGCCCCCAAATTGTGAAATAATTAAAAAAGTAATATACAATGGCAAAGGTTTGTCAAGTAACAGGAAGAAAGAGAATGGTCGGAAACAACGTTTCCCATTCCAAGAAGCGTACTAAACGCACGTTTGACCTGAATCTCAAGACCAAGAAGTTCTGGTCTGAGTCAGAGCAGAGATTTGTAACCCTCAAAGTGTCTTGCAAGGGTATGAGAACGATCATGAAGAACGGTCTCGACGCTACTATCAAGGACGCCCAGAGCAAAGGATTTATTAACCTTGTTTAATTTGTTTTCAAGTTATGGCAAAGAAAGCTAAAGGCAATAGGGTGCAGGTCATCCTCGAGTGCACCGAGCAGAAAGAGAGCGGTGTACCCGGTATCTCAAGATACATCACTACCAAGAACAAAAAGAACACGACTCAGCGTCTGGAGCGTAAGAAATACAATCCGTTCCTCAAGAAGGTTACCCTTCATCGTGAGATCAAATAATCAGTAGGAGGATAAACATATGGCAAAGAAAGCAGTTGCAACCTTCAGCGCCAAGTCCGGCGCCAAGAGCATGGTAAAATGCATCAAGATGGAGAAATCCGCCAAGACTGGTGCTTATTGCTTCAACGAGCAGTTCGTAGAGGCTGATAAGGCTAAAGAGTTTTTCGCAAAGAAATAACTTATACTTTATATGAGAGCGGGGTCGCCAAAAGCGGTCCCGCTCTTTTTTTTGCCCTGAATTCTATGTATATTTGCAAGTTAATAGCTTTGTGAGTACGCTATGGCATTATTTGACAAAGGAGTAGAGAAGACTAAGAGAAGTTTCTTCGAGAAGCTGTCGAGGGCGGTCGCCGGCCGCTCGAGGGTCGACGACGACCTGCTCGACAATATCGAGGAGGCTCTCGTCGAGTCCGATATGGGCGTTGACACCGCCCTCAAGATCATTGACGGTCTCGAGGAAAGGGCCGAAAGGGACAAGTACATGTCCTTCGACGAACTGGTCGGGATGCTCCGTGAGGAGATAGGCGGCCTTCTCGACGTCGAAGGCGCCGGGCCCGTTTCCGGCTCGCTCCCGTTCGATTTCTCGAAGAAGCCTTATGTGATTCTTGGCGTAGGCGTCAACGGCGTCGGCAAGACTACGACGATAGGCAAGCTGGCCGCACTTATGGCCCGCGAGGGCCGCAAGGTAGTGATCGGCGCAGCCGATACCTTCCGTGCCGCCGCTGTGGACCAGCTCGCGATATGGTCCGAAAGGGCCGGCGTGGACATCGTGAAGCAGCAGATGGGCTCAGACCCCGCCTCTGTCGCTTTTGATACCGTCAAGTCGGCTGTGGCGAAGGACGCTGACGTTGTCCTTATCGATACCGCCGGCCGTCTCCACAACCGTGTTGACCTGATGAACGAACTCACGAAGATCAAGAACGTCATGAAGAAGGTCGTTCCCGACGCTCCCCATGAAGTCCTTCTCGTGCTTGACGGCTCCACAGGCCAGAATGCCTTCCAGCAGGCCAAGGAGTTCAGCCGTGCGACCAATGTGTCCTCCCTCGCCGTTACGAAACTTGACGGCTCGGCCAAGGGCGGAGTTGTAATAGGCATCGTAGACCAGTTCCGGATCCCGATAAAGTTCATAGGGATAGGTGAGGGCGTCGACGACCTTAAACTGTTTGACAAGAAAGAATTTGTAGAGTCCCTTTTCAATATAGAGGACCTTAAGAAACAATAGATTATGACCGTATCTTACAACTGGCTCAAGGATTATCTTGAGTGTGACCTTACTCCCGAACAGGTAGCCGCCGCGCTTACCGCCATCGGACTTGAAGTTGATTCTCTCGAAAGGGTTGAGGAAATCCCCGGAGGCCTCAAAGGCGTAATAGTGGCCGAGGTCGTCGAGTGTGTAGAGCATCCCGATTCCGACCATCTCCATATCACTAAACTCAATACCGGCGACGCCGAGCTCCTCCAGGTTGTCTGCGGCGCCCCCAACGTGGCTGCCGGCCAGAAAGTCCTCGTCGCCACCATCGGAACCGTTCTCGGTGAGGATTTCAAGATCAAGAAAGGCAAGATCCGCGGTGTCGAGTCCAACGGCATGATATGCGCCGAGGACGAGCTCGGCATCGGTGAGGACCACTCCGGAATCATGGTCCTCGATCCCGCTGCCGTTCCCGGCACTCCCGCCAAGGACTATCTCCATCTCGCAGAGGATTCGATCATCGAAATAGGCCTTACCGCCAACAGGGTCGATGCCGCTTCCCATATCGGAGTCGCCCGCGACCTCTATGCCTACCTCAAGATCAATGACCTGCCCTGCAAGCTCATGATCCCCGACGTCTCCGCATGGAAGGACGGTGGAAAGGGCGAAGCGATTCCCGTCGAGGTAATCGCCGCCGACGGCTCTCCCCGTTATACCGGAACGACTATCAAGGGCGTCAAGGTGGCTCCTTCTCCCGACTGGCTCCAGAAAAAGCTCCGCTCGATAGGCCAGAAACCCATCAACAACGTAGTCGACATAACCAACTTCGTCCTCCAGGAGATAGGCCAGCCTCTCCATGCTTTCGATGCTGACGAGATCGAAGGCGGCAAGGTCGTCGTACGCCGAGCTGAGGAAGGCGAGAAGTTCGTGACCCTCGACGGCGTGGAGAGGACCCTCTCCGCCGCCGACCTCGTAATCGCCGATGCTAATAAGCCCATGTGTCTCGCCGGAGTATTCGGAGGCGAGAAGTCCGGCACGACCGAAAAGACCGTGAACGTCTTCCTTGAGAGCGCCTACTTCAACCCCGTTTCTGTCCGCAAGACCTCCAAACGCCATACAATCAAGACCGACGCCTCGTTCCGCTACGAAAGAGGATGTGATCCCCTTATCGTCGAGTGGGCCTCAAAGAGAGCTGCCCTTCTGATCCAGGAACTCGCCGGTGGCGAGATCGTCGGCAACATGCAGGAGTTCTATCCCGCTCCCATAGAGCGCAAGAAGATAGAGCTCGACTATGCCCGCATCGAAGCCTTTGTAGGAAAGAAACTCGGCTGGAAGCTTATCGAGGACATCCTCGGCTACCTCCAGTACAACTTCCTCGAAAGGACTTTCGACGCCGAGGGCAACCCTACGGCCTCTGTAGTTGAGGCCCCCTCCTATATGATCGACGTCTACAGGGAGTGTGACGTAGTAGAGGAAATCCTCCGTATCTACGGATACAACAACGTCGAACTTCCCCATGGAATGAAGATATCCGTCAATCCTACCGCGAAACCCGAGCCTGAGAAGGTCCGCAACACGATTTCCGACTTCCTCGCCGCCAACGGCTTCGTCGAGACGATGAACAACTCCCTTACAAAGAGCGACTATTACTCGCGCCTTGAGACCTATCCCGAGGCGAAATGCGTAAGGATCGTAAATCCTCTCTCCGGCGACCTCAATGTAATGCGCCAGACCCTCCTCCTCGGAGGCCTCGAGGTGATAGCCTACAACATCAACCACCAGATAAGCTCGATGAGGACCTTCGAGTACGGTTCCGTATATTCCCGCGATCCCGAGAAGGACGGCAAGACCCTCGAGTCCTATGAGGAGCATACCTGCTATGCGATGATGATGACCGGAGCTGGCGACAAGATGTGGCGTATCCAGCCCTCCAAGGGCAGCTACTTCCAGCTCAAGGGCTACCTCGAACTTCTCCTGAAGCGCTTCGGCGTCGATATCAATACCCTCGAGACCGAGGCCGCTCCCGCAGACCTCTTCTCCGAGGGACTCGTCTACTTCCTCCCCGGCGCCCAGAAGACCGTCCTCGCCACGATGGGTACGATCAACCCCGCCCTCGCAAAGAGCTTCGGCATCAAACAGCCCGTCTTTGCCGCCGAGGTCGTATGGCCCGCACTCTTCGAACTCGTAAAGCGCGACAAGATCCGCTACAAGGAACTTCCCAAGTTCCCCGAAGTCAAGCGTGACCTCGCCCTCCTCCTTGACGAGAACGTTTCCTACTTCGACCTTCGCAGAAGTGCCTTCAAGGCCGGCAAGAAGACTTTGAAGAGCGTTACACTCTTTGATGTCTACCGTGGCGACAAGATCCCCGAAGGCAAGAAGCAGTATGCCGTAAGCTTCACTCTCCAGGACCTCGAGAAGACCCTTACCGATGCCGACGTCGAGAAGATAATGTCGAAGATACTCTCGACCTTCCAGAACGAACTCGGCGCCATGCTCAGATTCTGATGAAGTCCCCGAGGCCATATATCTTCGTCTCCGTTCTGGTTGCGGTCCTGCTTTCGGCCGGATGCTCCAGAAAGGCGAAACTCATCCCCCGACGGACCTTGTCGAAGATATATGCCGAGATCTTCATGCAGGACCAGTGGCTCCTGAAGTACCCCCAGGGACGCAGCGCGGACACGACTCTGATCTATGAGCCGATATTCGAGAAGTACGGTTATACTTCCGATGACTACCGCCTCAGCCGCGAGACATATCTCAAGGATCCCGACCGTTACGCCCGCATACTCAAGAACTCCAATTCGATCCTCGATGAGCGGGCAAAGGAGATTGCCGCAGAGAAAAAGGCACTTGACCTGATTGCTGAGAAGATAGAAGGCCTGAGGAAGTACCGTCCCGAGAAGATATACAGCCTCAGCGGCCTCTATGACCCCGAAACCTTTGTCGAGGACAGCGTCCGTTTCTATGTCGATACGGTCGGCGGAGCCTGGACCTTCAATCCAGAAAAGGGTCTCGATACCGTTTATGCCGGTCCGAAGATGGTGATCAACATCCCCGACAGCGTTCTCTTCGTGATGGATTCCCTCGCCAGGGTGCGTGACTCCCTCTTCCTCGCGAGAGTCGATTCCCTTGCGGCCGCCTGCGCCCGACTCGACTCCCTCGCGACAGCGAAAGCCGATTCCCTCTCAAGAAAAACAACAGAAATAAACCAATAGATATGACAGACTATTTGAAAAAATACGGTTACGCTCCCGACATGGAGAAGATCAACATGTCCCTTTCGATGATCGCCTCCAATCTGGACAAGCTTATCTCTACTGAAGTCCTCAAGGATTGTTTCTCGATGATGGACCTTACAAGCCTCAAGTCCCAGGACACTCCCGCTTCGATAGAGAAACTTGTTTCCAAGGTCAATTCTTTCAAGGATACCTACAAGGACTGGCCCCTTCCCGCCTCTGTATGCGTATTCTCGAACTTCGCTTCTGTCGTTTCCTCCAAGCGCAACGATCCCGAGCTCCATACGACTTGTGTATCGGCATGCTTCCCGACCTCCCAGAGTTTCCTCGAGGTGAAGGTACGCGAATGCGAACTGGCTGTAGAGAACGGTGCTGACGAGATCGACATCGTCCTCGCGCTCAACTCCTTCCTTGCCGGCGACTGCGACGCCGCCTTCGGGGAGATCGCCGCTGTGCGCAAGGCGATCGACGCTGCGGCTGCCGCAAAGGGCCGTACAGTCGTTCTCAAGGTCATACTCGAGACAGGTCTGCTTGTAACTCCCGAGAAGATTGCCGCTGCCTCCTTCCTTGCAATGGAAGCCGGTGCTGACTTCATAAAGACCTCTACAGGCAAGGTCGAGGTGAACGCCACTCCCACTGCCGCCTATATTATGTGCGAGTGTATCGCGAAATATTACGCCGGGACCGGCCGCAAGGTCGGCTTCAAGCCTGCCGGCGGCATGTCCTCCGCCCAGGACGCCGTATGCTACTATGCTATCGTCTCCTCCGTACTCGGCAAGGAATGGCTCAATAAGAAACTCTTCCGTTTCGGCGTCAGCCGTATGGCCAACAACCTTCTCTCGGCCGTCGAGCAGGAGACCGTAACCTTCTTCTAGAGAAAACGGATAAGTTTACCCTTTCGGCTCCGAAGTACGGGCCCAAGGTGTTACAGGATAATAAGATGGGAGCTCCCCTGCGGGAGTCCCCATCTTTCGTTAAACGTTTGTTGGACCTGACGGAATCGGCCTTGGAGATGTCTCCAGGGCCTTTTTTGAAACTTAAACGTTTATATTTTATTAAAACGGATAGCTTAAGATACTTTTGCCTTCGCGACTAATAAAAACAAAGGTTATGAAAGCGAAAGTTATCTATTTCCTCCTTGCAGTTTCCGGGGCCCTTGTCTCCTGCGAGAAGGTTTCGATCGAGAAGGGTCCTGTAGATATCAATGAGGACGTCCTTTCCCACGAGGAGATAATCCTTGGTGAGAGACTTGAGAACCCCTACAAGACGGAAAATATCCAGGCTGCATATGCGGCCCTTTACCCGACCAAGGCGAGGACCGACATAAAAACGAATAAACTCTATGTGAGGTTCCTCCCATTGGATGATGATGAGTTCAGGACGCTCGAAAGGAGCGGCGTCGAACTTATCGACCACCCTCTTGATTACAGGATTGAGAAGGAGGGCGACTGGTATCATGACCCCGACATAGCCGATGAGTCGATAACATGGCAGTATGCCGTCGTTCCCAAGGATTATGCTTTTCCCGAGGGAATCGAATACGAGATCGTCGACGAGTGCTATGTCGCCGACGAGGATACCAAGGCGTCCGGTGATATCGACTGGGACGCAGTCGAGAGGGAGTCCTACCGCCTTACCGGCAACTCGGACATGATTCCCGAAACCAAGGCTGGAGGCTCTGAAAAGGTCTCTGTAAAGCCCTCGGGCCGCATAACTATAATCGACCCCAAATACTGCGGAGGCAAGCCTTGTGGTGTATCCGGAGTCAAGGTTGTCGTCAATTCATTCGTGAAATTCTCCTCGGCATATACTGACAGGGAGGGAAACTATGAGATCCCGAAGGGCTATAGCTCGAGCGTCCGCTACCGTCTGATGTTTCAGAACGAGAAGGGCTTTGCAATAGGTGTGAACCTGATTCTGGTGCCGGCTTCCGTCTCGACTCTCGGCACTTCCGGCCCGGAGGGCGTGAACCTTATCGTGACGAAGGAGAGCGAGGACAAGCTCTATACACGCTGTGTGGTCAATAATGCAGCGTATGACTATTACGAGAGATGTTCTTCCGACGACCTTGACATTACTCCTCCCTCAGGCGGCCTTAGGATATGGATATTCCGTGGCCTGGAGGCCTCCAGCGCCGTCATGATGCATCAGGGCGCCGTCGTCAGCCTCGGCGCCATAACCGAGTTCCTCGGAAACTACGCCTACCTTGTCAAGTTCTTCGCACCCGACATAACCGTAGGCGCCAAGGGAAAGAATGAACTCGGTGACCTGTACGCAGTTACTGCCCATGAGCTGGCGCATGCCAGCCACTTCGAGAAGGTCGGCACCATATATTGGAACCCCTATGTGCGCTTCATCCTCGAGTCGTATGTCCTTAACGGAGGAATAACCTACGGGACGGTTGACGACCCGAACTCGGGCTACTGTGAACTGGGAGAGATGTGGGGCTATTACATGCAGTCGAAGATATACTATGACCGCTATGGCGGGGCCTATCCCTCTTTCGGAACATCATACTGGTTCTATCCCCAGATCTTCCGCTATCTCGAGGAGAGGGGCTTCCTTCCCAAGGAGATATTCGAAGCCCTCGCTCCCGAAATAACGACGCGCAGCCTCCTCAAGGACCGGCTCCTGTCGCTCTATCCCAGCCGTCAGAGAATCATTGAACAGGTCTTCGACAGGTACAAATAGCAATGAGCGATATGAGAAAGCTGTTACCGGTCCTTCTGATGGCCCTCTTCCTGTCGTCGGCTCCGCCCGCCCATGCCCAGAAGTGGGAGATATCCACCAATGCGCTTGACTACATCAATCTCGGCACTCTCAACATCGAGGGAGGATATGCTGTCGCCCAGCACTGGAGTGTCCATCTCGGCGCCCGCTACAATCCTTTCGCGTTCGGATCCGAGGAGAAGGGATATTTCCAGAACAAGAAACAGGCGTATTCAGCCGGGGCGAGATGGTGGGCGTGGCATACCTGGTCGGGTCTCTGGATCTCCGGCAAAGCCCAGTACATGGAGTACAACAGCGGCGGCATATTGGCCGACAGGGCCGAGGAGGGCGACGCCTTCGGCGGCTCCCTCGCAGCCGGCTACACCTATATGGTGACGCCCCATCTCAATGTCGACTTCGGCGCCGGAGTATGGGCCGGAATGAAGTACTATACCCGTTATTCCTGTCCTCGGTGCGGCATAACCGTGGACAGGGGATCGAAGCCTTTCGTAATGCCCAATGACTTTATGGTATCGCTGAGCTATGTATTCTAGGCACGGATATTTTTTGCCGTTAACGATGATTATGGTGGTCTTCACGGTGGGTGTCCTTGCATCCTGCTCCGTTTCCAAACGCCTGGACAGGGTAAGGAACGGGGATGCCCGGGTGGAGATTTCGATAGCCGAGGACCAGCCGGCGGAGGAGGAAGACGAGAAGGATTGTGTTGTCGAGGAGATCGATACTGCCTCCGCCGACGGTCCTATTATCATGAACGCAATACGCGATGAGGCGACCGGAGAGATGGTCGCGACCGACGTCATAAAGGCGGCGAAGGTCGTCGCCCGCTTCCGCCATGTCGCGGAGCGTCTGGGGAAGGTCGCGCTCGAATTCGACATCGTCGTGCCGTCCGAGATGACGGATTCAAAGTGGCAGCTCCGCTTTGCTCCAAAGATGATAAAGTTCGCCGATACGACCTCGCTGAGCCGGCTCTTCATTACAGGAAGCCGTTATCGTGCCTCCCAATTGAGGGGCTACCAGCGCTATGAGGCCTTCCTGCGCTCGATTATCACCGACACCACCGACTTTGTCTACATCCGCCAGCTGGAGCTCTTCCTGGAGAGGCACTTCCCGGATACATACGCGATGAAGAGCGATACCTCCCTGATAAGCGAGCCGGAGGCTGAGAGCTATTTCGGAGTGACCCAGAGGGAGGCCCTGGAGCATTATACAAAGCACTATCTTGTAAACCGCAACAACCGGCGCCGCTCCAATATCGACAGGATGTTCCGCAAATACGTCAAGTCTCCCTTTGAAGAGGAGAATCTGCGTCTTGACACCGTTCTGACCGATGATGCCGGCGATGTGATATACCGCTACACCCAGCTTACGGAGAGCCTTCCGGGCCTTCGGAAGATAATCATCAACCTCTCCGGGGAGGTACGCGAGGAGGGGCGGGTGCTCTGCGAGCTTCCGCCTCCGGAGGACCTTGTATTCTATGTCAGCAGCCTGTCGACGCTTGCCGACAACACTCCCCATTACCGCATGAAGGTGATAGAGCGTACCGCATACGACAATACGCTTGCGCTCATAGATTTCGCAGTTGCAAGCTCCAAGGTCGACACGACGCTTTCGAGCAACGGCCCCGAGCTGCGCCGCATAAAGAAAGTGATCCGCGACATCGAGGCCGACAGCGAGTTCATAATCGACTCGGTCGTCGTCAGCGCCTCATGCTCTCCGGAGGGAGCATATTCCTACAATGCCGCCCTCGCAGAGAGAAGGACGCGTGCAATCAGAGACTATTTCGACGAGCTCAGGGATTCGGAGGAACTCCATTCGGTCTGCCGGAGCGTGCCGGAGAACTGGGACTATTTCGATGTGCTTGTGAGGAACGATTCCTTCCTTTCGGAAGGGGAGAAGGACGAACTTCTTGATCTTGTCGAGTCAGTCAGGGACCCCGACCGCCGCGAACGTATGATGTCGAAACTTCCTTCGTACAGATATCTCCGGGAAAAGGTCTATCCACGTCTGCGTACCGTGCGCTTCGGCTTCCACCTGAGGCGTCCCGGCATGGTAAAGGATACGGTCCATACGACGGAACTCGATACAGTCTACATGAGGGGCCTGGAGGCTTTGGCCGACCTCGACTACAGGACTGCCGCGACCCTCCTGAGGCCCTATGAGGACTACAACGCGGCCCTCGCGCTCGCCGCGTCGTCCTACAACCTCACGGCCCTTGACATCCTTTCCCGCCTTGGAGTGAAGGCTCCCAAGGTCCTCTATCTCGAGGCGGTGATCAAAGCCCGCCTCGGCGATGAACGGGAGGCCGCCCGTCTGTATCTGAAGGCCGTGGAGTTGGAGCCTTCGATGAGATACAGGGCCAATCTCGACCCCGAACTTTCAGAACTTGCAAAGAAATACAACCAATTCTAACCAAACAGTTATTATGAAAAAGAAGAAAGTCTTTTTGCTGGCCGCTATTTCGGCTATTTCGGCTCTCGCATGCAATCGCGAAGCTGTTCCCTCCAGTCATGTGGAGGAAGGCATCCCTGTAGAACTGACAGTCTCCGTTCCTTCGCCGGCCCTTACGAAGGCCACGTCCGTAGGGGACGAGACCGCCGTGGGCCGTCTCCAGGTGTTCGTCTTCCGTGAGTCCGACGGCGCTCTCGAGGCTACAGCCTCAGCGTCCGCCTCAAGCCTCACCATGTCGACGACCACCGGATCGAAGAAGGTGGCTGCGCTGGTCAATGCTCCCGCAGTGTCCGTCACGACTCTCACTGAACTCGAGGCCAAGGTCTCGGACCTTGCTGACAACGGGTCCGGAGCCCTCGTCATGTACGGAATGGAGACCAAGCAGGTCACGACTGATGCCTCTGTCAACATCACTGTGACAAGGCTGGTCGCAAAGATCCGGATCCAGAAGATAACCAACGCCATCGCCCAGACCGAGTATGCGTCCGAGACGATGTCCATCGACGGGATCTTCGTCCTCAATGCCGCCGGGAACGCTCTCTATACAAGAGGCTCATATGCTCCGACAAAATGGTACAATTTCAAGGAGATGAAGGGCGAGTGCTCCGGACTCCTGAGCGACACCCTCACTGGAAAGACTCTTGCGAAGGATGCCTCCCTTTCGGAGACATATACCTACTACTGCTACGCCAACCCCACGACGAATGATTCTTCGGAAGACAATGATGCGGCCCGCTTCACCCGCCTTGTCGTCAAGGCGACGATAGCCGGCAAGACGGCGTATTATCCGATGAGCATACAGAACATCGAGGCCAACCACGTCTACACGGTCACAGAACTCAAGATCACCCGCTTGGGCTCTGACGATCCGGACAGCCCCATTACTACCGGTGAGGCGACCTTTACAGTAACCGTCGCCAGCTGGGAGGACGGCACTACTACCGATTATACAATATAGGACCATTATGAAAAGAAACCCTCTCCTGATATCATGCAGCCTTGCCCTGCTGTTCGTTGTTGTCTTTTCCTGCAGCATCAAGGAGGACCGTAGGGAGTGTCCCTGCTACCTTGAAGTGGACTTGAGCGAGCTATCTGCCGAGCTGAGCCCGGAAGTCTTCCTGTCGATAGAAGGGGAGGGCGGATTTTCCTTCTCGAAGACAATCACGCCCGATGAGTTCGGTTCCCTGCTCACTGTCAAGGTGCCCCGTACCGGGGTGGGTGTCCAGGCCTACTATGGAGCATGGGCGGGGGAGGCCTCCGGCCGGGCGGATCTGTCGATCCCCCTCGGCTCGGAGTGCCCTCCGCTCTACCTCCATTATTCCTATGTGGACACTTCCGAAGATGTGGCGAGGGATACAGTCCGCCTCCACAAGGACTATTGCCTGCTTGACGTGACGATGCTCTCCTCTGACGGGGAGTTCCCCTTCTCTGTAGCTGTCATCGGACGCGTGGACGGCTATGAGGACGACGGCCGGCCCCATACGGGCCGCTTCGACGTCCGGGAACTGCCGACGATAGAAGGCCGTTTCCTTGTCCGCATACCCCGCCAGAATGACAATTCCCTGATTCTTGAGATCTATGATGACGAGGGCGTCCTCCGCCGCTTCGCCCTCGGCGAATACATCGCCTCGAGCGGCTACGACTGGTCCGCTCCGGACCTGAGGGACATAGCAGTTAAAGTGGATTATTCGAAGATAGCCATAACCGTATCCGTCGGCTCATGGTCGGAGACCTTCTCCTACGATATAGAGATTTAGCTCTTTTGGTAAAAAAACCATTATTGCGTATTTTTGCGTCCGGTTCAATAATGGAATAGAAATTTTGTTTAACCTTGAACATCTTGGCCTTTTGGGCCTCTTTATCGGCTGCCTGCTTTCTGCGACAGTCGTGCCCTTCAGTTCGGATGCTCTCTACGTGGGGATTCTGCTGGCCTCGAAACAGCCGCTTGCGTGCCTTGTAGTAGGAACAGCGGGCAACTGGATAGGAGGAGTCATAACCTATTTCCTCGGCCGTCTTGCCAAATGGGAGTGGATAGAGAAAGCCTTCAGGGTAAGCCACGAAAAACTTGAGAAGCAGAAGCCTGTGATTGAGAAATGGGGCATCTGGATAGCTCTTCTGAGCTGGATACCCTTCATCGGCGACGTCTTCGTGATCGCCCTCGGATTCTACCGCACTCCCGCCGTCTGGACGATTCTGCTGCTCCTTGTAGGCAAGTTCCTCCGCTCCGCCGTCTGGACCCTTATCCTGTTATAGGTTCTCCACTTCACAGACAGTTCTCACTCGGCATGGCTGTAGAGCATGTCGCTTCCCTGAAGGACAGTTTCCTCATGATGGCAATCCCTCCCTGGGCTATCAGGAGGCCGAAGACGGTTCCCAGGCCGATCTGAGCCAGGACCATCAGCGAGACCCCGCCACCGCTTGCCCCTCCGTTGACTATCGAGATCATGACGGCGGTCAGCATATAGGCGGCAGGGTCGTTCGATCCGCTCTCAACTTCGAGGATCGGCGCAGTATTGTTCTTCAGACCGAGCTTGTTGGACCTCAGTATCGAGAATACGGAGGCGGCATCGGTGGAGCTCAGGACCGCACCGAGAAGCAGGCTCTCAGCCCATTCCCATTTCAGCACAAAGCGGCAGAAAAGACCGGTGACAAGAGCCGTGATCACTACGCCTGCAGTTGCCAGCAGACCTGATTCCACAGCAACTTTCTTCGCGCTTTTCCAACTTGTCCCGAAGCCGCCATAGAACATGATGAAGACAAGCGCAACGGTGCATATCCTTTCCGCGAGGCCGCTGTCATCCAGATAAATAGGGATACTTCTTACATTCCCGCATACCATTCCGAACAATATGAAGGCAAGCAGCATCGGGACGCCACGCCTGGAGCTTGCGTCATTGAGCAGGACGCATATGAATACGATGAGACCGAAAAGGAATAATGCTACGCTGAGTCCGAGGCTGCCTGTCATAATGTCAAAGGATAAGATATACGGGAATGTGAAGGATAGTCTAGAGTTGTGATATGAGTTTTTCCGCCTTGGGGGAATGAAGTTCCACCATGTCGGTCAAAGGTTCATAGGTATAGTTGCAGAAGTCGAACAGCTATGCATATACCGACTCCCTTGTTGACGAAGAAGAGGCCGATTCAGGTCAACAGAACTGTTGTTGATATAGCGAGGTTCTTTACTGTGTGGACCTTCTTGAAATCGGCATCCCTGTCCTTCGTGTCCTGCTCTGCGGATTCCAGAACGGCTGCTTCGCGGGGCCTTTCCCAGGCCGCGTTCCGCGAAACTCCGCTGCCGCTGAACAGACAGGACAGGAACAGGGAAAGTATGATGAGGATTCCTTTCATGATATTGCCGATAGCAAAGATAGGAAACTTA
The DNA here is from genome assembly GCA_024398155.1 of Bacteroidales bacterium. Classification (GTDB taxonomy): domain Bacteria; phylum Bacteroidota; class Bacteroidia; order Bacteroidales; family UBA932; genus Cryptobacteroides. Next base: position 16,648 of record JAKSJS010000029.1, read on the forward strand.
TTCCGTCAGGCGAAATAATCCCAGTCTTAATTAATGTAACTGTCTATCGAGGCTATTGTGTTTGCAATGATAGCCTTTACGCCGGAAGAGTCGTGAAGCATCTGCAGGCGGCTAAGTTCGCGGAGGAACTGTTTACCTTCCCTGGACGCTGTAATGGCATTCCACAGTTGTTCTACCGTGATATTGTCCTTGGAAAGCACTTCTTTGACATTCCCGGCCCTATCCTCAATGGCGTCGATTTCAGCTAGTTGATTGCAGCAAGGGTGAAGGTATACTCTATCGTACTCCTGGCCGATGAACGGGTATAAGCGCTGGCCATGATTCCCTTGCCGCCATAGACATAATAGATATTCTCGCCGCAAGCGTAAGACTTGTAGTCTTCGTATGTTTCGATTTTCTTGCCCTTGGTGATTTTCAGAGTGTTAAAGTCAGTATCGGTTGCATAAACACCGTCCTCAGCGATGGAAAGGATCTGCTCTACGAACGATCTTGTGATGGATTCCGAGTCCACTTCACCTTCATTCGAATAGATGACATCAGCGTTGTTGACCTTGTTGGGACTTTTTGCAGAATAGACAGTCCATCCTGACTGTGGAGCTACGTCCACGCCGAAAACCTGCTTTATGACAGAGACATAGTTCTTGTCGTCGAGTTTCTCAAGGGCAGCGCCTGCATCACCTGTGTATCCCACGATACCACCATCCTTGGAACTATCTTCAATTTCCTTGACAAGTTCATCCAGGGCTTCCGAGCCCGTTCCCTTGTTTGCTGACTTGCCGGCATTATTGCCACAAGACACAGACATCAAGCACAATGTTGCCGCAAAGGCTGCGATAAGTATTTTCTTCATGGTGTTTTTGGTAATATTTTAACTGTTATTTCTTTACGAATTCAACGCGGCGGTTCTTTGCGCGGCCCTCATCGGTCGAGTTGTCGGCAACCGGTTCGTGGCTGCCCTTGCCGACGGCGCGGAGGTTCCATTCATCAACACCGAGTTTCACAAGCTCGGCCACGATGGCCT
>JAKSJS010000003.1 GCA_024398155.1 Bacteroidales bacterium
TTACGGCCTGACTTGAGGTCAGAGACGCTTACCGAGAAGGAATTTATCGTCTTCGGGGTGGAGAGGACAAGCTCGGCTGAGACTTTCTCGCCCTTCCAGGCGTAAAGTCTCGCCGCCTTGGTCGAGACGGCCGCGGGTTCATCCTTGGGATAGCGGACGTCGATGGATCCCCATCCTGCGTTTGCGGATTTGACGGAATCCCATGCGGGAGAGGCTGCACGCAGAGGTGCAAGCGAAAAAAGGACTGCGACAGCGAGTGCCGCAATCCTTGATGTTATCGTTATGTGTTTCATATCTGTTAGATGAGAGGTTCGGCGGTCATCGCGGCGGGCTGGGGGATGCCCATGAGCTTGAGTATCGTCGGAGCGACATTGCAGAGGGCTCCGTCCTTCACTTCCTTGACTTCGTCGCCGGCATTGATGACGATGAACTGGACGATGTTGAGGGAGTGGGCGGTGTTGGGGGTGCCGTCCTCGTTGACCGCATAGTCGGCGTTGCCGTGGTCAGCGGTGAGGAGGACTACATAATCGTGGGCGAGAGCGGCCTCGACGACCTTTTTGACGCACGCGTCAACGGTCTCGACGGCCTTGCAGATAGCGGGATAGACTCCGGTGTGGCCGACCATGTCGCCGTTGGCGAAGTTGAGGATGATCATGTCCTCCTTGTCGGTGTTTATCGCCTCGACGAGCTTCTCGGTGACCTCGGGGGCGCTCATCTCGGGCTGGAGGTCATAGGTCGCCACCTTGGGGGAGGCGACAAGGATGCGGTCCTCGTTCTCGAACTGGGCCTCGCGGCCGCCGTTGAAGAAGAAGGTTACATGGGCGTATTTCTCGGTCTCTGCTATGCGGAGCTGGTTCTTGCCGGCCTTGGCGACGGTCTCGCCGAGGGTGTCGTTCACGAGTTCCTTGTTGAAGAGGATGTGGACGCCTTCGAAGGAGGCATCGTAAGGGGTAAGACAGCAGTAGTAGAGGGGAATAGTATGCATTCCCTCCTCGGGCATGTCGGTCTGGGTCAGGGCGGCGGTCATCTCACGGGCGCGGTCGTTGCGGAAGTTGAAGAAGATGACGGCGTCGCCTTCTTCGATCTTCGCAAGGGGCTCGCCGGCGGCGTCAGTTATGACGACAGGCTTGATGAACTCGTCGGTTACGTCCTCTTCATAAGAGGCCTTGATAGCTTCGGTCGCGGAGGTGAACTTCGCGCCCTTGCCCTCGACGAGCATGTCGTAGGCTTCCTTGACGCGGTTCCATCTCTTGTCGCGGTCCATGGCGTAGAAACGGCCGCAGACGGTAGCCACCTTTCCGGTGGTCTCCTTCATCTTCTCCTCGAGCTCGCTGACGAAGCCGAGACCGCTTCTGGGGTCGGTGTCGCGGCCGTCCATGTAGCAGTGGACGAAGACATTTTCGAGGCCCTGGCGCTTCGCCTCGGCGAGGAACTCATAGAGATGGTTGAGGGAGGAGTGGACTCCGCCGTGGGAGGCAAGGCCCATGAAGTGGAGCTTCTTGCCGGAAGCCTTTACATATTCGTAGGCAGCCTTGATCTCGGCATTCTCCATGAAGGAGTGGTTGCGGGCTGCTATGTTGATCTTGACGAGGTCCTGGTAGACGACACGTCCGGCGCCGAGGTTCATGTGGCCGACCTCGGAGTTGCCCATCTGGCCATCAGGAAGACCTACATACTCGCCGCAGGCCTGGAGATGGCCCATAGGGTATTTTGCACGGAGGGAGTCGATAAAGGGAGCTCCCTGGGTATAGATTGCGTTGGATTTGTCTTTACGGCCTTCACCCCAGCCGTCGAGGATCATAAGAAGTACTTTTCTATTCATATCAATCGCTTATATATCCGGCAAAGATACTAATTCTTTATACAAATTTCAGTATATTTGCGGAGAAACGGGCAAAGCCCGGCAATAAACGGATAGAATATGAGCAGAAAAAAGAATAACAACAGGAAGCCCAGGCAGTTCACTACCGTCCAGGGCAAGGTCCAGATGGGACGCGAAGGCTCCGGTTTCATCGTCGTCGAAGGCGAACCCGACAATGACGTTTTCGTCAAGGCCGGCAAGATGAGAGGCGCCCTCAACGGCGACCTCGTCAAGGTCGGCATCACCCGCCCCAAGACCGACCGCAGCCACCGCGAGGGCGAGGTGCTCGACATAATCGAGCGTTCGAAACGCCCGTTCGTCGGCTATCTCCACGTCCTGGGCGACCAGGCCTGGGTCCTGATGCAGAGCAAGAACATGCCCTACGACATCGAGATCCCCTACGGCAAGGATGTCGAGGGAGCGGTCAAGACCTACAGCCCCGACGGAACCTTCTCCATCCATGATGTAGTCGATGAGGAGGGCGTAGAGCTCAAGGCGAAGTCCGGAATGAAAGTCGCCGCAGTCGTCGATTTCTGGAAGAAGTCGAGCCCGACGCCGAGCGGCCACATCGTCGATGTGCTCGGCGAACCCGGCGCCAACGACACTGAGATGCACGCGATCCTCGCGGCATACGACCTTCCCTACCGCTTCGAGCCCGAAGTCGCTTCCGCGGCCGACTCGATCTCCGAGAAAATCACCGACAAGGACCTTGAAGGCCGCCGCGACTACCGCGGTACCCTTACCTTCACGATAGACCCCACCGACGCAAAGGACTTCGACGACGCCCTCTCCTTCCATCCCCTCGAGAACGGCAACTACGAGGTCGGCGTCCATATCGCCGACGTCTCCTACTACGTCACGCCCGGATCGATAGTTGACAAGGAAGCCCGCGAAAGGGGCACTTCCGTATATCTTGTCGACAGGACAGTCCCGATGCTCCCCGAGAAGCTCTGCAACAAGCTCTGCTCCCTCCGTCCGAAGGAGGACAAGCTCTGTTTCAGCGCCGTATTCGAGATCACCCCCCTCGGCAAGGTCATATCAAGATGGCTTGGCCGCACGGTAATCAACTCCGACTACCGCTTCGACTACGACGAGGCCCAGTCCGTCATCATGGGTGACCCGAGCCGCAAGGACCTCAGTCCCGAGGTCATCGAGGCGATAACCGTCCTCAACAATCTCGCCCTCAAGTTCAGGAAGAAGAGGTTTGCCGCCGGCGCAATCAATTTCGAGCGTCCCGAGATGAAGGTTCTCGTCGACGAGAACGGAAAGCCCATCGAGATCCACCAGAAGATCTCCTTCGAGGCCAACTGGCTGATCGAGGAGTTCATGCTGCTCGCGAACCGCTCCGTCGCGGAGTTCTGCTCGAAGACGAAGAAGACCTTCGTCTACCGTGTCCATGACGAGCCCGACTCGCTCAAGCTCGAAAGGCTCGGACAGTTCGTCCGCCATTTCGGCTTCAAGCTCGGCTCGATAGAGAACGGCAAGGCCATATCGAAGAGCCTCGGCCAGCTCTTCACCGACGCCAAGGACTGCGAAGCTCTCGGTGCGATTGAGAATCTCTCGCTTAGAGCCATGGCGAAAGCCGTCTACACGACAGACAACATAGGCCACTACGGCCTCGCCTTCCCCTATTATACCCACTTCACCTCCCCTATCCGCCGCTACCCCGACCTCATGGTCCACCGCCTTCTCGCCTCATATCTCAATGAGGAGAAGAGCGCGGACAAGCTTCTCTTCGAGGAGGAGTGCAAGCACGCCTCCGAGCGCGAGGGCATCGCCGCCGAGGCCGAGCGCACTTCAGTCAAATACAAGCTTGTGGAGTACATGGAGGACAAGATCGGGCTTGAGTTCGACGGCCATATCTCCGGCCTCACGGGCTGGGGCATGTACGTCGAGATCGAGCCGACGAAGATCGAGGGAATGGTGGCGCTCCGCGAGATTCCCGGCGACTTCTTCGAGTTCGACGAGGACAACATGAGGATTGTAGGGCGCAGGACCCACAAGAGCTACCGCTTCGGCGACGCCGTGAGGATACGCGTCAAGAAAGCGAACCTCGAGCAGATCACCCTCGACTTCGAACTGGTTCTTCCCGAAGGAGAAACGGTCATCCCGGCCCCGGCCCCCGCTAGGGACAGAGAAAAGAGGGTTCCCCGTTCAAGAAGCCAGAAAAGCCCCGTTTCCAGGAAACGGCACAAATAGTTTCCCAAGAAACCCATCCCGTGAGTGGTAGGCCCGTCCCTGCTCACCGGACATAGTAAAACACCCCTCCCGTGAGCCAGGAGGGGTGTTTTGCTCACGGGAACTACTTCTCAATAGGGTAAAGTTTTATAAGCCCGACCATAATGAGGGCTATTGCTGCAGGGATAACCGAGAATATCGCCCATATCATGTTCTGCACGGCAGGCAGGCATCCGTCGGCTATCGTAACGACAGCCTGGCCGTCGGGGCCGCTGCCGGAGGAGAATCCGACAAGGCCGAGGAGCAGCGTCAGGAGCGCTCCGGAGATTGCCGAGCCGAATTTCTGGGCCATCGTTCCCGAGGAGAAGATAAGGCCGGTCGAGGAGGTGCCGTTCTTTTCGGTCGCATAGTCGGCGACATCGGCGTACATCGACCAAAGGAGCGGTGAATAGAAGCCGATACCTGTCGAGGTAAGGATTACGACAAGTATCATAAGCCACATATAGGAGGGGCTCATCGGGATGAAGAAGAAAGCAATGGAGGTGACGGCACAGATGAGCGCCGAATAGATGAAGGCTTTCTTCTTGGAGCCCGCGAGTTTGGTGAACGCGGGGCTCAGGCCGCCGAAGATCATGCAGGTAACCTCTCCGAAGGTCATGAAGACCGTATAGTTGATGATGAGCTTGCTGAAGGTCACGTCGCCGCCAATACAATAGGTGAACATGTAGCCCGCAACTGCATAGCGGAATCCGTTGAAGAAATTACAGCATATGCCGGTCAGGGTAAGGTATACCCAAGGCTTGTTCTTCACGAGGTCGGCAAAGGGCTTGAAGGAGAATTTCTCGGCCCTGACGGGCTGGAGACGCTCCTTTGTCAGAAGGCCGCATACGAGGGTCATCGCCGCGGCGAGGGCGCCGAGGACAGCGCCGAGCACGGCGTACTGGTGCGCCTCGCTGCCGCCGACCATCTTCTGGAGGTACGGGAAGGAGAGAAGGGTGACGAATCCCATCGCGTACGCACCTACCATGCGGAAGGAAGAGAACTTGTTCTTCTCGTTGTCATCGTCGGTCATGACTCCGAGGAGCGAGCCGTAGGGCACGTTCACAGCGGTATAGACCGCCATCATGAGAAGATATATGCTGTAGGCCCAGATCCTCTTGGCCGCCATGGAGGAAAAATCAGGCGTGAGGAGCAGAAGGGCGAACACGAGTCCGAAGGGAATAGCGCCGAAGATCAGCCAGGGGCGGTATGTGCCCCAGCGGCTGCGGGTGCGGTCGGCGAGGGCGCCCATTATGGGGTCGGTCACGACGTCGAAGAGACGGGCGACCAGCATCAGGGTCGCCGTATCAACGACGGTGAGGCCGAAGATGTTGGTGAAGAACAGGGGGAAGGCTATGGACATCACTTTCCATGTGATGCCGCCGGCAGCCGCGTCTCCAAGAGCGTACGCAATCTTTTCTTTCAGGGTGGGTTTAGCGGATACGTTGTTCATCTGGAATCGGTTTACTTGGGCAAATATAGTTCAAACTTTCCTTACTTGTTGAGGGCGTAAAAGACTTTCGGGCCCTTTGAAACAGAGCGGTATGCAAGGGTGTAAGAGGAGTCCATCTCGGGATGGCCGCTGACCAGGAGCTTGACAGTGAAGCGGTTGGCTCCGGGCCAGTCGGGAAGTTTCACGCGGACGGTCGGGCCCTGCTGGTTCTCATTGTCCTCAAGGGATGAGGTAGCCCAGGAAAGAAGCTCCTTCTCCGTTCCGTCGGGAGGCACGAGCATGGCCGACATGTTATAGCGCATGCCGTTAACCCCGTAGGAGTCGTTGAGAAGCCACATGGAGAATTCGAGGACTTCGCCTCCCTCCCAGAGGAATTTCATGAATTTAGCGCTCGAGCATACGGGACGGCAGGCGGCCGAGACCATCTTGAAGGAGGGCTTGGGTACTGCGGGATAGCAGACTATCGAGTTGTTGGCGGCAGTCGGCCAGGGCTCGTTGAAATCCCAGTTGAGGGCCATCGAGCAATAGGGTTTCTGGCGGCGCGCCTCTTCATAGATTGCCTTGTAGCCCTCTCCCTGGAGGAGGGAGCTCTTGGCGATGAGCTCGTCGAGGCTCGAGGATTTGCCGAAATAGTATTCTATGGTCGCGGGACCGAGCCAGGTCTCGAGATTTCCGTCCCACGCGCCGAAGGCGTGGTGGGCGGTCCAGGCCGCGGTCGGTCCGACGGGGAACAGTTCCTCGGCGGGGATTATCCCCTCGAGGACCTCGCGGGGCGAGATGCCGGGAACTCCGAACTCAGTGTAGGCGGTAGACGAAGCCTCGTCCATCCACTGGTAGACCTCCCGTCCTTCATGGCGGAACAGGTAGTTTCCGTGGCACATGCCGTTAAGCGGAGACGTAGCGATGAAGGGGATATGAGGGACCATCTCGTAACAGACCTTGTTGAGAAGGCGGAGCGGGAGGGACTGGTCGTCCATCCCGGACCAGGAGTTGAACAGCTCGTTTCCACCACAGAGTATTGCAAGGCAGGGATGGGGAGAAACGCGGTCCACGATGGCTCTGGCCTCCTGTTCGAGGACAGCAAGATATTCGGGCGTATCGGGGTATTTGTTACAGGCAAGGGGGAATTCCTGCCATACCATTATTCCCCTCTCGTCGCACTCCTCGAAGAAGCAGTCCTTGGAGACCATACAGCCTCCCCAGCACCTCAGGAGGTTGAAATTCGCCTCGCGTGCGAGAGCGAGGAGCTCGCTGTAACGGGCCTTTCCGGCAAGGCCGACAAAGATCTCGGGGGCCACCCAGTTGGTTCCGCGGGCGAATATGCGGCGGCCGTTGAGCTCTATCTGGGCGGGGGCGTCCGAGCGGCTCTTGGGCGAGCCTTCCGGACGGTCCCACGCTCCCTCGTTCATGACAAGGCGTACGCGGCGGAATCCGACGCGGCCCGAAACCGAGTCAAGCACTTCGCCGGTGCGGTCCACAAGTTTCACGCGGTAATTATAAAGGTAAGGTGTGCCCTGGTCCCAGGTCCACCAGAGATGGGGGTTGTCGAGGACGCCTTCAAGCCTGTCACCGACGAGCTCCATAACCTGTTTTCCGCTGTGGTCCGACAGGATGAAGCGCAATAAAGTGTCTGTTTTATCACCCTCGACAAGGGTGTCAAGAGCTATCGAAGCCCTGGAGAAATCATTGGAAAGCGTATAGCCGACACGGGCGTGGGAGAGCCATGCGCGACCCCTTGTCTGGAGGCCGGAATCGTCCCACATGCCGGAGGGAATAAGGCGCGGATGCCAGTCCCATTCGTAGGAAACCGGGGCCTTGCAGCACTCCGAGGCCTGGACCCTGTCGACAGTTCCGCAGTCCTTTTTAGGAGCCTTGAGAACGACCACCTCAAGTACGTTCAGAGCGTCCGGGAGAAGGTACTCCTCGAGGCATACCTCAACCTGGGAAACCGCACCTTCATGGGTCGCGAGGACATGGCCGTTGAGACAGATCCTGCATTCGTAATCTATACCCTTGGATACGAACCAGAGGGTCTCAGAAGCCTCTTTTTCCGGCACCATGAACTCGGAGCGGCAGACAAAGTCCACGTCCTCGAGAGGGGCGAACATACGATAGTTGTCAGCATATCTGTAATCGGGCCATCCGAGAGCGGAGGCAAGGTCGAGCTGGACCGCTCCGGGCACAGCGGCGGGGTAACTCACCGAAGGCTCGTCGGCCCTCGATACGGTCCATGTCAAAGGCATGATGGGGTTGAAGCTGAAGTTCATCTCAATGTAATTTCTTTATGATGCAAATATAGCCAAACGGCCCGTCACGGACAGACTGAATATTTGCAAAAGATAACGGAATATTGACAATAGCGCGAAATGGCCCGAAAACGTGTTAATAATCAGCCATCATTTGTCAATATACAGTCAGTTTTGATACAAAAACGAAAATAACTTTGCAAATACATAATTGTTTAGAAATGAGAACCACACTGAAACTTCTCCTGGGCGCGGCCCTTTTGGCCTTCTCCACAGCCTTCTCCGCCTCCGCCCAGAACACAATCGAAATCAAGGGTACCGTGACTGAAGCGGCTACCGGAGAGTCCGTTCCCGCAGCGACTGTCTCCATCCAGGGGACCCTCAAGGGCGTCATCACCGACGCCGACGGAAACTACTCGATTTCCGCTCCCTCCGATGCGGCCCTCGTATTCTCCTGCCTCGGATTCAAGGAGAAGGTCGAGTCCGTTGCCGGACGCGCCGTCATAAACGTCGGTCTCGACTACGACAGCGAGATGCTTGAGGAAGCGATCGCTATCGGATACGGTACGGTCAAGAGGAGCGACTTAACCGGTTCCGTCGCCTCTGTCAAGGCCGACCAGGTGGTCAAGTCCCCCTCCGGATCCATCGACAAGATGCTCCAGGGACGCGTAGCCGGACTTACCGTCATCGACAACAGCAACGACTCCCCCCAGGGAGGCGTCACGATGCGTGTCCGCGGTATCAGCTCCATCAACGGTTCCAACTCCCCTCTCGTCGTCATTGACGGAGTCCCTTACGGCGACGCCGGCAACCTGACGACCATCAACCCCAACATCATAGAGTCGATCGAGGTCCTCAAGGACGCCTCGGCCACCGCGATCTACGGATCCCGCGGCGCCAACGGCGTCATCATGATCACGACCAAGAACGGCCAGGAGGACCACACCAACGTATGGTATTCGGGCAAGGTCGCGATGGGAATGTTCTCGACGCCGGTAAAGGTATGGCGCGAGGATGACCTCGTAAGGATGGCCGAACTCGTCAACATGAAATACGAGAACGGCGGCGCGACGGGCCCCTACATGGGTGCCGTCTTCTCCGATGGCGTCTACTATCCTTCGGTCGAGGAGATCGAGACCGGAGCATGGCCCTACTACACCTACTGGCCCGATGTCGTCCTGAGGAAGCCCAGCGTCACCCAGGACCACAACGTCGGTATCGAAGGCTCCTCCAAGGGAAGCCACTACTACGCCAGCCTCGGCTACTATGCCGGCCAGGGTATGACCAAGAACGACGACTACAACAAGATTTCCGGCGACCTCTCCTATCAGAACAATATCAAGAAGACTCTTACCTTCTCGACCAAGGCCGGCTTCACCTACGGAAAGCGCAAGTCCAGCAACGGCGCCAGCTGCGGATACAGCCCTCTCTGGCCGATTTACAACGGAGACGGCTCATATTTCCGCACCAAGAGCAACGATTACGGCAACCCGGTGATGATGCTCAACGAGATAACCAATGACAGCCAGAGCATCTACGGTTACCTTAGCGGCAAGCTCGACTGGACGATAATCGACGGACTTGTCCTCAGCCTCTCCGGCAACGGCAAGGCCTCCCAGGCCCGCGGCGGCAGCTTCAACCCTCCCGGCTACACCTTCGCAGGAGACTCGTACAACGGCGCGGGCGGAATAAGCGACTCCGCCTGGTACCAGGTCCAGACCGACGCCTACCTCACCTATTCGAAGAAGATCAAGCAGCACAATTTCTCGGCCATGCTCGGTGCCTCATGGGAGGACAGGATAGACAATTCCTCCTCGATCACCGGCCGTGGATTCACCAACACAGTCCTCAAGTACGAGACTATCTCCTCGGCTGAGAAACTCTATGCGAACACCGGCCGCAGCGAGTGGTCGATAGCTTCGGCCTTCACCCGCCTCACCTACGACTACGACAGCCGCTACTTCGTCACCTTCACCGCCCGCGCCGACGGTTCCTCCAAGTTCGCCGAGAACCACAAATGGGGCTTCTTCCCCTCCGGAGCTATCGGATGGAGGATCGACAACGAGCCCTGGATGAAGAGCCTCGGGATCTTCGACCTCCTGAAGCTCCGCGCCAGCTGGGGTATCTCCGGAAACCAGGGCATATCACCCTACCGCACCTTCGAGCAATACGGCTATGACTACTACTGGGACTATGCCAAAGGCAAGGAAGTGATGGTCCATGGAGTCGGATACCAGAGCGGCCGCGAAGGTATCGGAGACCGTTATGTGACCTATGCCGGTATGGCCAACCACGACCTCACCTGGGAGAAGACGCGCCAGACCAACGTCGGTCTCGACATCGCCGTCCTGAACAACAGACTCGAGATAACCGCCGACTACTATTATAAATTCACCTACGACCTTCTGCGCCAGCAGTATCTTCCCCCTTCGTCGGGATTCGATACCGTATGGACCAACGACGGCGAGATCCTCAACCACGGTATAGAGCTCGCAGTTACGGGCCGCATCGTTGAGAACAAGGACTGGAGCCTCTCTGCGACGGCAATCCTCGCCCACAACAAGAACAAGGTCGTCCGCCTCGGAACGAACGCCAACTCCGGCTTCACGACCGACCCCAACGGAATCTCCTTCACAGCCCACGGCGGCAGCATGTACGACAGCCCCTACCTCAACGTCCTTGCAATCGGATATCCCGTCAACGTATTCTACGGCTACCAGGTCAAGGGAATCCTCCAGGAAGAGGTCGGTGACGGCACATCCCGCTACACCGAGCCCGGCGAGCTCAACTACGTCGGCCTCCGCGAGGACGGAACCTTCGATTCCGACAAGCGTACGATCATCGGCGACCCCAACCCGAAGCTTACCGGTTCTCTGTCCCTCACCTTCACCCACAGGATAGGCATCGACTTCTCTATGCTCATCTACGGAGTCTACGGCAACGACATATTCTCGACGTCGAAGCTCGCGCTCATGGAGTACAACAACGAGTTCTGGAGCGAGAACAGCCCCAGCCGCTACTATCCCAAGCTGCGCTACAACAGAAGCTACCTCGCCTCAAGCTGGTCCGTCGAGGACGGCTCCTACCTCCGCATCAGCAACCTCACCCTCGGCTACACCCTTCCGAAAGGCAACGTCAAGTGGCTTGACAACCTGAGGATATACCTAAGCTGCAACAACCCGTGGACCTACAACAGAACCCACGAATACGACCCCGAAGTCGGAGAGAACGGTGTCGGAAGCTTCGCCTACCCGAAGATCTGCACGATCACGACCGGTCTTGAAATCAAATTCTAAAAAGGGAGGACACGACAATGAAAAAGAATATTGCAAACATAATCATTTCGATTGCAGCGCTCGCAGCGCTTTCCGCCTGCTCCCTCAAGGAACACCCTTACGGAGTCTTCTCCAACGAGACCTTCTTCCTTACAGAAGCCGATGCCGAGAACGCTCTGATGTATGCCTATGTCCCCCTGAACTACATCGAATACTGCCAGCGCTTCACATTCTACATCGCCGACGGCATGACCGACGAGTTCTGTGACTACAACATGGGCAACGAGTCCATAATGAGCTGGGATGTCTCGCAGACCACCGAAGAGATGCTCTACCTCTTCAAGTCCGCCTACATATCCCTTTCCCGTGCCAACACCCTGATCCAGGAAGTCGGGAAGATGTCGATCCCCCAGGACAAGAAGGACCGCTACATCGGTGAGGCATATTTCCTCCGCGGCTTCAACCACTTCATGCTCGCGGTCAACTGGGGACGCGTTCCCGTGAGGAGGAATCCCATCGTCGGCGTGCAGGACACCTTCGTCCAGCCTGACGACATTCCCGCCGTATGGGCCCAGGTGATCGAGGACCTCGAGAAGGCCGAATCCCTTCTCCAGATAAACAAGGTCCAGGGCCGCACGGACAAGGTGGCCGCCCAGGCCCTCCTCTCGAGGGTCTACCTCTACCTCGGTTCCTACAAGGAGACGGAATCTCCCGGCTACGAGTGGGTTGAGGACGCCGACGAGATGTATGCCAAATCGGCCGAATACGCCGAAAAGGTCATCAAGGGCCAGAGCACCTATTCCCTCTGCGACAATATCGACGACATCTATGACGTGACCAAGCAGAACACCTGTCCCGAGCATATATTCATCACCGGAATGAACCGCGAGGCCTCGGGAATGGAGGGAACCTATTCCCAGCTCCCCTGCCTCTGGGCCATCCAGATTTCGGATTACATCTACATCCCGACAACCCTCGTCCCCGAGATCGATCCCGAGACCGGCAAGGTCAAGGTCATGAAGGTCATAGACTACGACACGACCTGGCAGACATTCCGCGTCGACTACCGCTGGAAAGCCGACCACTTCACGAGCGACGACCTCAGAAGCCGCCTCATGGTCGAGCAGATCTACACGGAGGACGGCAAGGAATACCTCTCCTTCTCGCCCGAAAACAAGTCGGCCAGCGACCCTACCCTCTGCAAGTATTTCTTCCCCTTCTGCCGCAAGTACACCGACCCCTACTCAGTCAAGTCCCATACGAGCGCGAACATGTACCTCATAAGGATGGGTGAGATATACCTCAACTACGCAGAGGCCGCCGGCCCGACAGCCGAGGGCTACGCCTGCGTGAATGCGATCCGCGAAAGGGCCGGCCTCGCTCCTCTCGCCGAAGGCCTTTCGCTCGGCGAATTCCGTGATGCCGTCCGCGAAGAGAGGGTCCGCGAGCTCTGCTTCGAAGGCCATTATCTTTATGATCTCCGCCGTACCCACTGTGTGGACAAGGACCACCTCAAGTACAGGAACTTCATGGAAACGTACGCCTACTTCTTCCCTCTCCCCCAGAGAGAGACCGACCTCAACCCCGCAGAATAATCATTAAACCATATAAAAACCACACAAGATGAAAATCAACGCTTCACTCAAATGGCTTGCCCTTGCGGCAACCGTTCTCGGACTCACCCTCGTCTCCTGTAATAACAAGGAGCCCCAGGACGGTCCCGAGGAGAATGCCAATGACGTCATCCTCACCACCCAGGCCGAGGTAGACGCATTCCAGGCAAGAAAGACCATGAACTCCCTCACTATAAAGGGAGAGGATATCACAGACATCTCCGCTATCAGCGTAACTACGATCGAGACCCTCATAATCGACAATACCGGTATCGAGGACCTCGTGAACGAGTCTTTCACCTCTGTCAACAAGGAGCTCAAGATCGTGAACAACGCGAAGCTCAAATCAATCAGCAATCTCGGCCTCAAGTTCTGCTCGGCCGAAGTCCTGATTGAGAACAACCCCCTTCTCGACTGCATCAAAGGATTCCAGAACCTCAAGAAGATGAGCGGCAACCTCACCATCAAGGGCAATGAATCCCTCGGTGCCGACGACGGTGAAGCCGGTGACGAATACGGCTTCAACGTAATCAAGAAGCTCATCGACAACCAGGTTCTCACCGTAAGCCAGGTCACCCTCTCCAACAACCATCCCGACGCCGTCACTGACGCCTCGCTCATCGGTTGTGGCGGAACGGGTATCCCTTCATATACCATCCGCAATATCGGCGACCTTCTCGCCATCACCAAGACCGAATGCCAGGATCTCAAGCTCCTCGGCGCCGACGTCGACAATGAGGTATGGGCCGCTGTCAAGGCGACTGGCCTCAAGACCGTCCACGGTGACCTCTATGCCGAAGGCTGCAACTTCTCAATGTGCTCCAACTTCTTCGAGCACAACGGCGAAGGCATTGTCGTAGAAGGCGGCATCACCTTCAAGAACTTCGTGGCATACAATGAGAACAACAAGGAAATGTACATCAATTCCGACTTCGTTCCCACCCACATCGGAGGAGACCTCGTACTCGAGAAACTCTGGATCCACGGCTGGGCCGGTGCAGGATTCAACGCTGTCGAGGAAATTGACGGTGACTTCATCGTGAAGGACTGCTACACCGACAACAACTGCTTCGGAAAGCTCCTCAAGAAAGTTCACGGAAACGTCCTCATCCAGGGTCTTCTTCCCGGATACAACAGCGGCGGAAAAGGCCCCTGGAACCTTGATATGGGTATCGAGGAGATTGACGGCGACGTCGAGATCCTCGACAACGGCTGGATGTGCAACCTCACAGGTTGGACATCCCTCAAGAAGATAGGTGGCAAGCTCACCATCAAGAACAACTTCTACAAAGGTCTGGAAAACGGCGAAGGCAACTCCTGGGATAGCCCTACCGGCTGGGATCTCGTCCAGCAGTGGATCTATGACGGCGTAGTCGACTACAACAAGGTCGAGTGCTACATGGCCGACGGAACGAAGGTCGAGTTCAAGGCCAGCGCTCCCAAGGACGTCACCATCACTTCCATGAACGACATCGACGCCCTCACCGCCCCCGAGGGAGAACTTCTCACTGTCAACAACCTCACAGTAAAGGGCTCGGGCGTAACTGACGACGTTTGGGCCGGCATCAAGACCAAGATCGGCACCGTCCAGGGCGACCTCGTATGCGAGGATGCAGCCTTCACAATGCTCAGCAACTTCTTCCCCGGCGCTGACGGCAAAGGCGTCACCGTCCTCGGCAACATAACCTTCAAGAACATAGCCACCGCCTCCGGCCAGTTCCTCAACTCCGACAACTTCCCGACCGTAGTCCCCGGCGACCTCACCATCGAGAACGTCAACATCCACGGCTGGCCCGGTGCAGGTTTCAACCTTGTCACCGAAGTCAAGGGTGACCTCACTATCAAGACTGCGATGATGGGCAACAACGCCTGCTTCTGCCTGCTCGAGAAAGTCGGCGGAGACCTCACCATTGACGGTCCCCAGGCTGACTTCAACGGCAACAGGGTATGGAATGTAAGTGACTGGACGATCAAGGAGATTGGCGGAAACTTCTCCCTCCTCAACAACATGTTCGTCAACTTCGACGGATTCAAAGGCCTCACAAAGATCGGCGGCAGGCTGCTTGTCAAGGGCACTGAAATCACCGACTTCGCCCAGGTCCAGACCTGGATTGACAACAGCGTCGTAAAGATTGATAACGTCGAGTGCTACAACGGCTCTAACCTCGTAAACTTCGAGGACAAGAGCGAGCCTGTCGTAGTCATTCCCGACAATGCTTCCCGGTTCGTTGGAAAGAACGCCATCCTCTCGCTTGCACAGGAAGGTATTGCCCGTGAGGATTTCGAGTTCCTCGTGCTCGACGGTAACGGAGAGACTATCGCCGACTCCGACATGGCCGGAATCAAGCTCGGCATCAACAATGTCCAGAACCTCGTCGTCATGAACATCAAGGGCTGGAGCATGATAGAACTGTTCATAAGCGAAGCTGAGTTCCGAGTCAACCCCACCGGCTCGATGTACTTCATCAACTGCCCCGACCTGTCCAACATCAACGGCCTCAAGTGGATGACCAAGATCAATGGCGACCTCGTATTCGAGGACTGCCCCAAGATCGCTTGGAACTGGGGCGCAGGCAACTGCCTCAACCAGGTAACCGAAATCGCCGGCAACTTCATCATCGACAACTCAGAGACAGCCCTTACCGGCACGACCTGCCTTGCATCCCTCAAGAAAGTCGGCGGTGACCTCAAGATAATGAACTGCAACAACGGCTTCTGGGATCTTGACGGCATGCCCCTCGAGGAGATCGGCGGCAACTTCGCCTACATCAACAACTCTCTCGTCAATTCCTTCAAGGGATTCCTCGGTCTTACCAACATCGGCGGCAACCTCACTGTCAAAGGAACGGCCATCGAAGATTTCAGCCAGGTCGAGACCTGGAAATCCAACGGAGTCCTCAAGGGTACAGCTTCTTACTAACAGCAAATGAAATTATTCAGATACTCTCTTCTCATTCTCGCGACAGGGGCTGTCCTTTTCAGCTCCTGCCGCAAGATTGACACAAGCGACTGGCCTGACATCCCTGTCAAGCCCACGCCCCAGCTCAATGACGGCGACTACACCGTCAAGGACGGCAAGATAAGCGAGAAGGTTCTCCGCAACTATCTTTCCCGTGCAATCACCGAAGCCGAATTCGCCACCAAAGGAACTGCAGACGACGAAAGGATGCTCCTCAACGTAGGTGCGAAATTCGTCGGACGTGCAATGTATACCTGGAACGGGGAGAAGATATTCAACAACGAGACCACCTTCAACAGCGCCAAGGCAAAGATTGAGCGCATGCACGCCCAGGACCCCGACATCATCTTCCAGGCCGCCGTCTTCGAATGTGTCGGAAAACAGGTCGAGCAGATAAAGATCCCCGACTGGGTCTTCAAGGCCTTCGGCAAGGAGCCCGAGGACAGGACCTTCAAGTTTGACAACATCCGCGACGAAAACGGAGTCAATGTCGGCCAGTGGGGAGCAAACACCTGCGTCCCCGACATGAGCCGCGAGGAAGCCCAGATGTGGTTCTACTATGCCGCCTGCCGCTACATGGAAATCGGTTGCGAGGCCATCCACTGCGGCCAGGTCAAGCTCGAGTGCTCGATGGGCGACAAGGACAACTATTATGAGGGCCTGAGCAACATGCTGAGGCTGGTCCGCGAGGCCGCCAGGACCAAAGCCCGCCGCGGCTTTGTCCTCATGGACGGCCACTGCGCCGGAATAGTTGTGGACAACCAGCATCTTCTTGACTTTGGCGCGTATCCTCTACGGGCGAAGGAAGTTCCCGACGCCGGTTACTACAAGGCGGAGCTCATGAAAGGCTATATCGATTCCATCATAGGAAAGACCAGGACTGCGGTAACTCCTTCAGGATGGAAGGGACGTATTCCCTATATCCTCGAGTTCGACAACTTCGGCACTTCCACCCACGTCGGAAAAGCCGCTGATGACTACTATGTCTGGGGAATGGATGAAATATCCTGGTTCGGCTGCCTCACTGACAGTCAGGAACAGGAATTCGTCAGGGAAGCTGTCGCCTATATGAACGATACCGACCCTATCGGCTACATCGAAATGCCGGGTCTGCGCGGAGCCGTCTTCACAAACTCGAACGGCTACGCCAACTACCGTTGCAACACAAAGAGTGATGCGTGCCCCCAAGGCCGCAACCTCGAAAACACAATCAAGGAACTTTGGAAATAAGGATTTTCAGACATATTCTGCCGGCGCTGCTGCTCCTCGGAGCGGCAGCGTTCGCTACTGTATCATGCAATCCCGCCCAGTCTGGAGACGAGCCTGACGGGCCGGAAATCATCGATGAACCCGAAGAGAACACGGACTTCCTCGTCAAGGACGGGATAATGAGCGAAGAGGTACTCTGCAACTACCTCTCGCGGGCTATGAGCCATGCCTCCTTCTGCGCAAGCAAAATAACCGGAGGCAAGTACTCCGGCATTAACGACGACGAGAGGATGGTCCTCAACGTCGGCGCCAAGTTCATAGGACGCGCCCTGGGAGTATGGGGCACGGAGCAGTACTTCAAGAGCTCCTACCAGATCTATTTCGACTACGCAAAGGAGAAGATAGACCGCATGCACTCGAAGGATCCCGACATAATCTTCCAGGCCGCCATCTTCGAGATAGTCTCGACGAGAGTAAATGACATTCCTATCCCGGCGTGGGTGTTCGAAGCTTTCGGGAAACCGGCCGAAGAGAGGAATTTCGACTATAACGGGATAATGAACCGCAATCATGTCTATGAAGGCCAGTGGGGCGACAACACCTGTGTTCCCGACATGAGCCGCGAAGAGGCCCAGATGTGGTTCTACTACTGCGCCAGACGTTACATCGATGCCGGCTTCGAGGCAATCCACTGCGGCCAGGTCAACCTCATGGCCTCCATGGGAGATGCCGCCGCCGGATATCCCGGCTTCAGGAAACTCTTCGGGCTCATAAGGACCTACGCCAAGGAGCACGCACGACGCGGCTTCGTCCTGCTGGACGCCCACACTGACGGAATAGTCGTCGACGGGACTTCGCTCCTCGACTATGCCGCCTACCCTTTGAGACTCGTCCAGGTACGGGACGGCTCGATGGGAGACTGGAAGTATCCCGCGAAGCTCCAGATAGGCTACAGCGACTCCATCGAGGGAAGGACTCCTGCCTGCAAGACTCCCATGGGGTGGTCTACCGAAAGGCTGCCCTACTTCGTCGAATTCGACAATTACGGCACTACCGACAAGCCGGGACAATACTCGGCGGACGGATACCACGTCTGGGGATTCGACGAGATCTCATGGTTTGCCAACTGTGAGGAGGAGTACCAGAAGGAGTTCATACGCTATGCCGTGAACTGGTTCAAGGAGAATGACCCCATGGGCCATCTCGAGATGCCGGGCCTCAGGCTCGCCGTAGGCGCCTTCAACCCCGACCACGACCCCTACAGATGCAACAACACAAGCGAGGCCTGCCCGAACGGACGCGGTCTTGAAGACACTATTAAGGAACTATTTGAGAACGATTAGACAGATGAAGAAGCACTTCCTTATCCTCACCCTTTCAGCTCTGGTCCTTCTTCCGTCATGCGGAGACAAGCCCGGACAGGAGAACAGCGGTATCACTTTCGAGGACACCATAGTCCTGTCCTCCCAGGAAGAAGTGGATGCCTTTGCGACGAAGACCAAGCTGGCCGCCCTCACCGGAGAGGTCAGGCTCGGCGACCTTACAATCGAAGGAGAGGCAGTCACCGATATCTCAGCCATCCAGTTCACGGAGGTCGATGTCCTTACGATAAAGGGAACGTCGATCGAACATCTTTCCAATACCTTCATCGAGAAAATCGGAAGGCTGCTTGAGATAGATTCCAACCCCCTCCTCAAGCTTATCGACGTCTTCACTCTTGTCAACTGTCAGGGTGACATCTTCATCACCGATAACGCCGTCCTCGAGGACATCAGCTTCCTCTTCTACCTCGAGACAATGGCCGGCAAGCTTGTCATCACCGGCAATCCCTGTCTCGGCGAAGACCGTCCCAACGGAGGTATAGCCTGGGGATTCAACGTCATCAAATACATCGTCGACAGCAATGTGATGAACAGGGAGCATGTAGTTCTCCGTAACAATCACCCCGATGCCGCGACAAAAGTGGAAGACATCGGCAAAGTCCACGAAGATGATCCTCCGATCGGTCCCGCCGAGCCCGATGGACGCAACTACAAGATCGAGAACGGTATCATAACAGAGGAAGTCCTCAACAACTATCTCGACAAGGCCATAACAGAAAGCGAATACCTCAACTCCGCCAGCTACAACTCCGACGGCTACTACGGCAAGGAGGACGACACGAGGATGCTCCTCAACGTCGGCGCCAAGTTCATCGGCCGTGCGATGTACACCTGGGGAAGAGAAGCGAGATTTACAAAGGATGCATGGTTCGACCAGGCGAAAGCCAAGATCGAAGCCATCCACGCCGTGGATCCCGACGTCATCTTCCAGGCCGCACTCTTCGAAATCGTAACCCCCCAGGTCAACCAGGTCCCTATCCCCGACTGGTGTTTCAGGGCCTTCGGCCTCGAGCCCGAACAGAGGAACTTCAGCTTTGACAGGATACGCAACCCGGGAGGCAAGTACCTCGGCCAGTGGGGTAACGACACAGCCGTTCCGGACATGACCCAGCTGGAGTGCCAGATGTGGTTCTACTTCATGGCTGTCAAGTATATGGACTGCGGCATCGAGGCCTTCCACTGCGGCCAGATAAATCTCATGGCCTCGATGGGTGATGCCGCCGCAGGCTACCCCGCGTACAAGAAACTCTTCACGATGATGCGCGAATATGCAAGGACACATACAAGACACGGCATAGTCCTTCTTGACGCCCACTGCAACGGCCACGTCGTCGACGGAGTCCACCTCCTCGACTTCGCCTCATACCCCATCCGCCTCTGCGAGGTATCCGGTTCCTCGAAGATGGAGGCTCTCATCAAGAAGAAATACCTCGACTCCATAATCGGAGGCACCAAGGCGGGCAAGACCCCTTCCGGATGGTACACCGACCGCATTCCATACATGGTGGAATTCGACAACTTCGGTACGTCAGGCCACCCCGGAAGTGCTGCAGACGACATTTTCTGCTGGGGATATGACGAAATCTCCTGGATAGGGAATGTCAGCACCGAAGTCGCACGCGACTTCCTCCGCTACGGATACGACTGGTTCAAGGAATGGGACAAGATGGGCCACCTCGAGATGCCCGGCATGCGCGTGGCCGCCGGAGCTGACAAATCGAAGAACCCTTACGCCAACAACCCCTTCCGCTGCAATACAAGGTCCGCCTCATGTCCCCTCGGGGCAGACCTCGAATCAACCATCAAGGAAATATGGGCCGGAAACGGCCAGACAAACTAATGAGAAGAACAATTTCAGCCATTCTGGCGATAGCGCTCGCCGTTTCCTGTACAAGCAGGGACCCTTACCATTTTGACGGGTCCATCAGCGAGGAGGTATTGGACAACTACCTCTCGAGAGCCATAACACTCTCCGAATTCCTGACCGTCAACCCCTACTGCGTGGACGGCGAATACTCCGACAAGGAGGGAGACATAGACTATATCCTCAACACCGGTACAAAGTTCGTCGGACGCGCAATATACCGTTGGGGCGGGGAGCAGGTACTTAACGAACCCGCCTTCTGGGAGGGCGCGAAGGAACTTGTCGAAAAGGTACACGCGAAAGACCCCGACGTAATCTTCCAGTGCGCCGTCTTCGAGGCTGTCTACCCTACCGTATGCCAGGTACATATCCCGGCATGGACTTTCGAAGCGCTCGGCCTTCCCGTAGAGGACCGCAATTTCCGCTTTGCGGACATGCTCTTCCCCGACGGCCTCTACAACCACCATTGGGGCGAGGGCGGAGTCCCCGACATCCGCCAGGTCGAGACCCAGCTGTGGCTCATGTACCTTATCGGCAGCTACATCCAGATCGGCTGCGAGGCCGTCCACCTCGGCCAGGTATACCTCATGGGTGCCCACGACCATATCGAGGGCCGCGAGTGGGAGAACTGGTACAGCTTCATAACCAAAGTACGCCGCTATGCCACCAAATATGCACGCCGCCACTGGATACTCTTCGACTGCCACGGCGGCCGCAAGGGAGTCGTATACAACGGCACAAGCCTCATAGACTACAATGCCTATCCCCTCCGCATAAAGGAGGTCGAGGGAGAGCCCATGAAGGGCATCCTCGAGATGGGCTACTCCGACAGTGTCTACGGTGCGGACATCTCCTGCACAACGCCTTCGGGATGGCACACAGACGCTCTCCCCTACCTTGTCGAGTTCGACAACTTCGGAGCGACGTCCACTCCTGGCGAATACTCGGGTGACGGCTACCATGTATGGGGGTATGACGAGATCTGCTGGCTGTACATGATGTCCCATGACGAGAAATGCGAATGGATGGACTATGCCTACGAATGGATAAAGGAGAACGACCCGGCAGGCCATCTCCAGATGCCTGGCGCGAGGGTCATAAACGTTGGCGGCGGCAAGCCGGTCTTCATGTCCCGCGCCGTTGCGCCCTCCGAGTCTGTCCCTTACGGTATGGGCATCGAGGAGAAAGTCAAGGAACTTTTCGAAAGGAAATAAAATATGAAACACAGACTTTTCGTCCTGATACTGTCCCTGGCCCTGTCTATGGCAGCATCGGCCCAGTCTCCTGTAGACCTCGGGCTCAGCGTCAGATGGGCAGACCGGAATGTCGGCGCTTCCAGCCCCGACAGCTACGGAGACCACTTTGCCTTCGGGGAGACCGAGCCCAAGGACATCTATACGTGGAAGACATACAAACTCTGCGGAGGGACCTTCGACACCCTTACGAAATACTGTACTGACGCGGCTTACGGCAACGCCGACGGCCTCACGGTCCTTCTGCCCGAAGACGATGCCGCGACCGTAAACTGCGGAAAGGACTGGAGGATCCCCACAAAAGAGGAATGGGACGAGCTCGTCCGCGAATGTGACTGGACGTGGGTCAGCGACGGCGGCGGATACTTAGTCAGGAGCCGCCGGAACGGCCGTTCGATATTCCTTCCCGCCGGAGGTTTCCGCGTCGAGAGCGACCACCACTATTTCACCTGCGACGGACTTTACTGGTCCTCGACCTTATGCGGGGAAGTCCCCTATGATGCCTACAGACTCTATTTCGGCAGCGACTACATCTATGTAAGATACTACGGCCGTTTCTTCGGACGCAACGTAAGAGCTGTCTATGACCCTGCGGAACAATTATGAAAAGAACTGTTATTTGCGCGATTGCCCTTGGCGTCCTTCTCATATCATGCGCCCCCGAAGGACCTGATTATACCGGTTATGCCGACCCTTTCATAGGAACCGAGAACGGCGGCAACTGCCACCCTTCCGCCTGCGCGCCTTTCGGCAACACCCAGGTCGGTCCCCAGACCAGGAGCTGGGGCTGGAGCTACTGCGGCGGCTATCTCAACAAGGATACCGAGATTGAAGGCTTCATCCACAATGCAATCAACGGCACCGGTGTGCCCGACCTCGGGGATGTCCTCATGCTCCCCTTCTGCAAAGGGCTTGAAACGTTCAAAAGCGGGTTCGACAAGGAGGGCGAAGAGGCCTCGCCGGGCTTCTACAAGGTTTATCTGACCGATGCCGGCGTCAGGGCGGAGATGTCCGCGACCGCCCACGCCGCAATCCACAGCTTCAAATACGACCAGCCCGGGGATGCCCGTCTCCTCATAGACTTCCAGAACGGTCTTGTCAAGGAGGAGCGTCTCGTCACGACCCATATCGTAGACTCCGGACAGAGCCTTGACGATGAGTACCACATCAGCGGATGGGCACGCAGCAACGTCTGGGTGGACCGCTGTTACTACTACGAGATAGAGTTCGACCACCCGGTCGTCTCCAAGGAAGTCCTGCCGCTCAGAGACCCGAAGGAGAAGGCTCCGAGATGGGTTCTCGGACTGGACCTTGGAACTGACAGCACTCTCGTCGCCAAGATTTCAGTAAGTCCTGCCGGCATCGAAGGCGCAAAGAGGAACATAGAGGCCGAGATCCCCGGATGGGACCTCGACAAGGTCCGTAAAAGGACTTCCAGGGAATGGAACAAGTTCCTCTCCCTGATCGAGATTGAAGGCACCGAAGAGCAGATGGACATCTTCTACACGACCATGTACCATCTCTTCACCCAGCCGGCAAACATCGCCGACAATGGCGACAAGCCCCTCTACTCCACCCTCTCGCTCTGGGACACCTACCGCGCCACCCATCCCCTCTACACTCTCATAGCCCCCGGATACGTGGACGACATGGTCGAGTCCATGCTCGATATCTTCGACCGCCAGGGATGCCTCCCGATCTGGAACCTCTGGGGCATCGACAACTACTGTATGATAGGCAACCACGCGGTTCCCGTCATAGTCGACGCATACCTCAAGGGCTTCCGCGGCTTCGACGCCGAACGCGCTTATGAAGCGATAAGGAAGACCCTCACCTCGCCTCTTTGGAAGACGGACTGGTCCCTCTACGACAAGTACGGATACTTCCCCTTCGACTTCATACCCAAGGAAAGCGTCTCACGCACCCTCGAGTGCTGCTATGACGACTGGTGCGCAGCCCAGATGGCCAAGGCTCTGGGCCACGGGGAGGACTACGAGTTCTTCATGAAGCGTTCCGAATACTGGAAGAACCTGTTCGACCCGTCGACAGGCCTTGTCCGCGGCAAGGACAGCGACGGCAACTGGAGGACACCCTTCAAGCCGTTCTACATCTCCCATGAAGCGGCCGCAGGAGGCGACTACACGGAAGGCAATGCATGGCAGTACACATGGCACGTACAGCACGACATCCCCGCCCTGATCGAGGCCCTCGGCGGCGAGGAGGCGTTCTGCACCAAGCTCGACTCGCTGTTCCGCTTCGACCCTTACAAGGACGGCGGCATGTACTCCGGCCACCTCGGAGGCCAGATAGGGCAATATGTCCACGGCAACGAGCCTTCCCATCATGTAGCCTATCTCTACGCTCTTGCCGGCCGTCCCGACAAGACCGAGGACGTGATAGCCGACATCTTCAGGACCCAGTACTTCGACGCTCCCTACGGTTTCTGCGGCAATGACGACTGCGGCCAGATGAGCGCCTGGTACATATTCTCGACGCTCGGGTTCTACCCCGTGAACCCTTGCGGAGGCGAATATGTCCTCGGAGTCCCTCAGGTCGGGAAAGCTGTCGTACACCTCGGCGGCAGGCGCATTCTCGTAATCGAGAAGAAAGGCTCAGGCAGCCACGTAAAAGAAATATCCTTCAACGGAGAACCCGTCGAAGGACATATCATTGCACATAAGGAAATCTCCCGCGGAGGACGCCTCGTCTTCACTATGGGAGACTGACCGGCTTATTCTGAAGCCCAGATTTCCTTTACCGTCTCCTCTATGCCCTGCCCGGTAGGACAGGCAGCGCTCTGGGTATTGCCCTTGAAAGGATTGACGGGGCCGTCCACAGCATTTCTGCAGAGAGGGAAAGAGACAAATCCGTAAGGATAATTCTCCGCCATATAGTTGTGGGCATAACGGAGGAATTTCTTCTGATAGTCGGGAGTGAGGTTGCTGAACCATGAGATCTCGTCCCAGCCCCAGCAGAAGATGTCGTTTCCGGCCTTTCCAGGATGGTCCGAGGAGCCGAAGTTATCGAAGTCCAGCTCGTAAGGAATGTCCTCGCAGTAGTATCCCGAAGGCATCGTGGCCGAGTATTTCTTTCCGACGATGCTGTCAATATATTTGGGGACTATCCGGGCCTCGTAGGACGTGGAGCCCTCAACCTCCTGGAAGCGGAAAGGATAACCGAGATGGTCTCCGAGAGAGCGGCCGTCAGGGGTGATCATTATCGTGTTGATGATCACATATCCCCTTCTCGCGTGGGTCTTTGCAGCCTCACGTATCATCTTGAGGAGCTTGTCATAAGTCTTCCAGTCCTTGTCGGTCTGGCCCATAAGGTGGGTCTGCTCCATAGAGATGGCCTCGCATCCGGCATCCATGTACTTTACAGCCATGTGGTAGAACCAGAGCTGGGACTCGAGCTGGGTGATATCGGGGACTATCCTGTTGGTGCCCCACTGGTTGGTCATCCTTCCGTCGGGGAATTTCATCTTTTCATAATCGAAATTCCTGGTCTCGGCAGGAAGCCCGAAAGCCTCGAAGACCCAGTCGGGGATAGGCACCATGTTCGCAGTGGGTGTCACACATTCGAACATCGCGCACTGGAATACTATGTCCGGATCCTTGGCCCAGAGCCTCTCAGCCCTTTCGCGGGCCTTCTCGAGCCAGAACGAGTAGTTCTTGGTGAAGAGCTTCTCGTTTCCCCAGTTGCACAGGGAGCGGACGATATACTTCGCACCTATGTTGAGTATCATCCTCTCGTCGTCTTCCGTTCCTTCAAATCCGGGATCGGCCGTCAACTTGGTGTGGAGGAACTGCTGCATGGTGACCGCCCTGTCAAGGTAGTTGCAGATGACCTCGTTCGTCACTCCCTCGGGGGTGATTTCGTAAGAGCGCTCGGCCCCGTCATCCTTGCCTGTCTCTTTGCCGGGCCTTTCAGGGAACGGTTCGGGATGCCATCCTCTGTCACATGATACGGCAGCCATCACCATAAGGGCTGCACAAAGAATATGTTTGATTCTAATCATAACTCAGTTGTTTCTAAGAACACTTCCATTTTCCCGGCTCCTCTGTGAGCCCATGCGAAATACGGAACAAAAATATGATTTTCGGCCGAAAGAGCGACTACGTTCCTTCCGGAAACGGAGAAAGCGGCCGTGTCGATCGCGGCGTCAGGGTCCATGTGTACAGTCAGCGGATCTGTTCCGGGATTGTCTGCCTCTTCCATACAATATACAAGAGGTCCCCTTACGAGGGCTATCCTGTTCCTGTCGGCTTCGACTTCGTCCCTGACGCGTACCGTGCGCGCAGGCATATCCATGTGGAGCTCGACGGTATCTCCAGGTTTCCATTTCCTTGAGATGAGGACATAGCCGTCTTCCGAGACGGCTGTCTCAAGCGTCACGCCATTGACGGCGACCGTCCATGAAGCATCGGAAGGACAGCAATACGAGTAGAGGCCTCCAGGGAGAGGAGCGTCGGACATCCAGCCGGGAATTCGCAGCTTGAGGTCGAATTTACCGCGTCCGTCGACAGAGAGACGCACGTCACCGTCCCAGGGATAATCAGTCTCCTGCCTTATCCCTATCCTGCTCCTGCCGAGAGGGATCGAGGCGGCCGAACTCTGGTAAAGGTTTACGAATATCCGATTGCCCTCGGTCGCATACATGTACTGGCTGAGGGAAG
This sequence comes from Bacteroidales bacterium, assembly GCA_024398155.1. Taxonomy (GTDB): domain Bacteria; phylum Bacteroidota; class Bacteroidia; order Bacteroidales; family UBA932; genus Cryptobacteroides. Next base: position 26,009 of record JAKSJS010000003.1, read on the forward strand.
GGATGAACCTCGAGAGATTCGAAGGACAGCAGGCTGTAGAGTACCAGGGCTGGCGTGAGTGGCCTCCGGAAGATTCCAGGGGGTTGACATAGAAGAACGTGTCCCCCTCGAGGGAAATCCCGTCCAAAGCCGCATTGTACATCATCTGCTCAAGGAGATCGATGTATTTTGACTGACGGTGGAGAAGGAACATCCTGTAGTTGAAGAACACGCCGGCAATGGCGGCGCAGGTCTCGCAGTAAGCCTCGTCATTTGGAAGGTCATAGTCGGCCTCGAATGACTCGGAGCCGTGACGGGAGCCCATTCCTCCGGTAAGGTACATCTTGCGCGAGCATATATTGCTCCATATCGCGTCTATTGCCTCCGTATAGTCCTCACGGCCTGTTATTGCAGCGATGTCCGCCATGCCGGAGTACATGTACAGGGCTTTTACGACGTGGCCCCACGCCTCGCGCTGGTCGACAACAGGCTGGAAAGCTTGGTGCCAGCGGAGCGCAGTGCTGTCGTCCTTGAACTCCTGGAAACTCTCATAGCGTACGTCGAGGAAATATTCCGCCTCGTCGAGGTACTTCCTGTCACCCGTTACGAGATACAGCTTCACAAGGCCGATTTCGGCCTCCTGATGGCCTGTCGAATAGTGGAACTTGGTCTCTTCCGGGCCGATGGCCTCACAGACGCAGTCGGCATACTTCCTCGCGACATCGAGATATGCCGTCTTGCCTGTCGCATAATAATAGGCGACGGCGGACTCGCATAGATGGCCGAGCATGTACAGCTCGTGGGAAAGCTGGTTGATATACTTCCACCTTTCAGCTCCTACTCTCGGATGGGGATGGGCGGGGTTCATCGTACGGCCGGTCATAAGATAGCCGTCCGGCTCCTGGGCCTTTGCGATGATATCGATGAGGGAGTCCGCATACGACTCCAGCTCCGCGTCCGGATAGTTCTGGAGGGTATAGGCGACACCTTCAAGGACCTTGTATACGTCGCTGTCGTCATAGTGCTCGCCGACATGGGCGAACACGAGTGACGTATCGGCATTGTGCATGCCGGCCCATACGAACTTCTGGATCCTCTGGGTGTCTTCGAGCCTTCCGAGGCAATAAGGAAGCGTAACGGTCCGCGCAGTCTTCTGCCTTTCTCCCCAGAAGGAGTCCCCGTCAAAATGGACGTCTGTAAAGCTGACTCCATTGGCGGGGTAAAGGGCGGCGTCCCTGTTTCCACAGGACGCCACCCACATTACCGCTACGGATAGGAGTATTGCTGTTCTCAGTAATCTCACTTGGAGAATTGCTTGATTGAATTATTTCGATGCAGTGAATTCGACCTTGTTGTCAAGAACGTCGTAGCACTCGACCTTGTCGTATGCGACAACGCCGTTCCAGATCCAGTTCTGGATGAAGTCGAAGCCGAGTCCGGTAGCGGCCTCGATGGGGTCTATTCCGCCGACGAAGCCACCCTCATAAGCAGTCTTGGTGTTGCCCTTGACAAGGAGATTGCCACCGATCTTCTTGACTTTGTTCCAGCCCTGGAAGTTGACGAACCACCCGTTGTTGGTGATTGAAAGGTCTCCGTCTATCTCCTCGAAGCCTACCTCAATGTTCCAAGGACCCATATTGCCACTGTTGTGGCCGGGAAGAAGGTTATCGAAGGTTACGCTTCCGTGAACCTTGGTGCAGACGCCCCATGCGATATTCGGGTCATAGGTACATTCCTTTACTACGATGTCTCCATCAACTTCAGTCACGGAGTTGAGACCTGCACCGGGCCAGCCGTGGAGCATCATCTTCTCGAGGATGACGTCTCCTCCGACATGGGTGGGGAAATTATCGGTATTGAGGAAGGCGTTGATGTCGTTCTGCTGGAATGCGACGAAATTCTTGAAGGTGAAACCGCCTTCGACGATGAGGCCTTCACCGCTCTTGTTAGCGAGCACGTTGCCGAGCATAGTGAAGCTGCAACCTTCTGCATAGAGATTGCCGTGTACCACCTTGAGGCCGGTGAGATTGATTGCGCCCCATACATCGTCATCGACGTCGGCACCGAGAAGGATGAGGTCCTGGCACTCGGTCTTGGATATTTCGGCTACATCGCCGATGCTTCTGATCGTGTATGTAGGGTAGCCGCCCTGCATGAGGCCGATCATCGTAGGATCGGTGGCTGCACCGGGATGGTTGTTGGAAAGGGTTATCTGGCTGAAGGAGAGAACCTGGTTGTCAACAAGGTACTTGAGAACGTTGAAGCCGTAGTCCTCGGGAGCATCTCCGTCATCTTCACCGAGCATGGGGTTGCCGGAGATGTTGAAGTTTCCGGACATGGTCTTGATGCCCATGAATCCCTTGATGTTTTCAAGGACTGCATTGCCGCTTATGATGATGTCGGCAGTACAGAACTTGAGGCCGAGTCCCGAGATGGCAGTGAGCTTGCTGTTGTCGGAAATCTCGAACTTCGTGTTTACAGAAGCGAAGGTGGTCGTGTTGATCTCCTCGATCGAGGTACCTTTTATGACAAGTTCATCAACGGACGTCACGTCGAGATTGGAGATGTCGGTGATGTCTTCTCCCTTGATTGTGAGGGAGGTCATCCTGGCCTGCTTTGCGAAGGCGTCGACTTCCGCCTGGGTTGTGAGGACGGCTGTGTCTACAGGTTTGGCTTCAGAGCCGCCGTTGTTGTCGCAGGACGTTACGGCAGCCAGTGCGAGCATGCCGGTCGCAACTGTCAAAAGATTGAAAAGATGGTTGATTTTCATATCGGTTGAATATTGGATTATTGATTGTTCGGTTTACGGGTTGAGGTCGACCTCACGCTGGGGGAAGGGAAGGAAATAGGCATTTTCTTCCTTGGGGACTTCGCGTGTGATATAATCGTGGTTTACACGGTTCATACGCCTCAGGTCGAAGAGGCAGTGGGCCTCGAAGCTGAGCTCACGGTTCCTCTCCTGCCATACCTGCTCGCGGAATTCCGCTACGGAGAGGCCGGCGGGAAGAGGTTCGACGCCGGCGCGGGCACGGACGGCATTGACGCACTCATAGCCCTTCTCTGTCGGGCCGGCCGCTTCAGCATAGTTGAGCAGCACCTCGGCATAACGGATCAGGTACATGTTCGCTCCTGACTTGATATTCTTCGAGATCGGATCCGAATATTTGCGGCAGAAGGGGAAGAAGAACTTCGCCGTATAGAGGTCGGTGCTGTTGATGTTCTCAGGGTCGAAGGTGCGGAACACGTCCCCGTCAGCCGTATATACGGTCGTGACGAAGAGCTGTTTGCGGAGGTCGTTGTCGGCATAGGTCCTTTCGCGCCACTTGTAGTCGACCTGGACGGTCTGCCATGCGGGTTTTCCGTCCATCATCTTCATCACCTTGACCTTTCCGGTCTCGGGATCGGTCTCGGGGATGAGGCTTTCGGACACATATATTATGTCATCGGGGTACTGGATCATGAAGAGGAAAGGCATCTGGGTGTAGACGCCCTCGTTTCCTATGCCCTCGCGGTCCATGGCCGTGATGAAGATATGCTCGGGAGTGGTGTTCTGGCAGAATACGGAGTAGACGTTCTCCAACCTGGGCTCAAGGCCATAGGTGCTCTGGCCGTAGATCACCTTGTCAGCCCAGTAGACAGCCTTCTCATACATCTCGTCAGCATCTTCGACCCAATCGTATCCGGGAGAACCGGTGGCCTTGTAGGAAGCGAGATAAAGATAGACCCTGGAGAGGAGGGCCTCGGCGCCGACCTTGTCCACGCGGCCCTGGAGCTTGTTTATGGAAAGCATGGACTCGGCCTTCTCGAGGTCGCTTATGATGAGGTCATAGATATCCTTGATGGGAGCCTTTTTCTGGTAGGTGTCGTCAATCGAATTGACGCTTTTCGTGCGCAGCGGCACGCTGCCCCAGGTCTTGACGAGGGTGAAGTGGTTGAAGGCCCTGAGAAAATAGGCCTCACCCATTATCTTTGCCTTCTTGTCCTCGGCTATCTTCATGTCGGGGACACATTCGAGGACGGTGTTGGTCCTTCCGAGGGCGACATAGATGGTCTTGAAGTGATAGGTAAGGGTTTCTGCCGTAGGCTTCACATCCCAATCGGTCACCTCGGCTTCTCCGTACGGGTACAGGCCGACCTCGTCGGTAAGGCCGTCTCCGAAATAGAACGAGAAGCGCTGGGCATATTCGATATAGTTGATGGGGATGTATGCGTACATCAGGGCACTCTCGGCGTCAGCCTCGGTGAGGAAATAAGTCTTGTTCGAATATACTCCGAACGGAGTCTCCTCGAGCGTGCAGGAAGCGAGAGCCAGGGCGGCGACTGAGACAACTGCTATTTTCTTGAATATACTGTTCATGACCGTTTCGCTTTAGAATTTGATTTCAAGACCTGTGGTAATAGTGCATATCTTGGGATATGCGGGGCAGGCATTTCCGTTTTCTCCGACCTCGGGGTCATATTCATCACAGCGGAAGAAGGTGTAGGGATTGTTGACGCTGAGATATACCCTCAGGTTCTGTAGGAAATTGACGTTGCCCTTCGGGAGGGTGTATCCGAGGGTGATGTTGCTTATCCTGAGGTACGAGCCGTCCTCGACGGACCAGTTGGAAGCCCAGTAGGACCGGTTGTAGCGGAGTTTCGGATAGTATTCGCTGCGGTTGCCCTCAGTCCAGTAGTGGTTGTCGTAGGCCATGTTGTCAAGCTTCTTGTAGGAGAAGATGTCATTGCCGTACACTCCGTAGAGGAGCATGGAGAAGTCTATTCCTATCTTGTGAGTGAAGTTGATTGAAAGGGAGCCTGTGAACTTCGGGTTGGGGTCTCCGATGATGGTACGCTGGTCGGGGTCGAGGTCACCGTTCTCCTTGAGTCCTTTGTAGTAGAGCTCGCCCGGCTCGGTGTATCTAGAAGAGCCGTCGCCGAACTCCTCCTGGAGGATTCCGTATACCTTGTAGCCGTAGAAGACGTTCACGGGATAGCCGATGGCGAGGACGTTGAGACAAGGGCTGTCGTAGACACTTCCACCGTGGGCGGTGTAGGATATGCCGTTCGGGTCGGTCGTGAAACCGGAGTTCTCGTTGGTTCCCAGACGGACCACCTTGTTGCGGTTGAGCGAGAGGATACCCGTTGCGGAGAGGCTCCAGTCACGGTTGTCAACAATGCGGCCTTCGATGGAGAGCTCGAAACCGTGGTTGAGGATGTCTCCGTCATTGACCCATACGGTGTCGAATCCGGAAGAGGGGGCGAGGTACTGCTGGCGGAGAAGGTCAGTCGTGAACTTGTAGTAATAGTCCGCCGTCAAGGAAAGGCGGTCATGGAAGAATGCCATGTCGAGACCGATATTCACCTGGGAAGTCTTCTCCCACGTGAGGGAGTGGTTCGCCATGCCTCCGTAAGTCACGTAACGGTTGCCTATGCCGGTGCTGCCGTTGATATATCCCGGGCCATGGACCTGGAGGATCCTTCCGGTAGACTTGTCGATGAAATAGTCGGATCCGTACTGCTCGAATGTCTGGTAAGGGCCGATGCCCTGGTTTCCGGAAATACCGTAGCTCGCGCGTATCTTGAAAAGGTCAAAGAAGCCGATAGCCTTCATCCAGGGTTCCCTGTCCATTCTCCAGCTTACGGCGCCGGAGGGGAAGAAGCCCCATTTGTGGCCTTTGGCAAACTTGGACGAGCCGTCGGCTCGGGCTGTGAATGTCGCGAAGTACTTGCCGTCCCAGTCGTAGTTGATACGCGTGAACGCAGAGGCGATCGCCCACTCGGAACGTCCGGTGTATATGACTTTAGTCTCTGCCGAATCGATGGTCTCGTACTTGAGGGCCGTATTTGTGAAGCCGGATCCGAGGATGGTGCTGCTGTTGTCCACCCTGTCCTCCCACGATCCTCCGAGCATGACTGAAAAGTTGTTCTTACCTATAGTCTTTATATAAGTGAGGTAGGCATCGGTCTGGACCTGGTACCAGGTGGACTCCGCGACTGTCGCCTCTCCGTTGTAGATGTCGCCACCGTAGGTATATACGGGAGGGTTGAAGTGGACGCTGCGGGTCTGGCCGGCCTTGCCGTTGCCGGAGAGGCTGAAGGTGAGGCCGTCGATTATCTTCCAGTCAAGTTTGGCCTGGATATACCCGTTGATGCTGCGGCTGAAGCCGGTGATCTGCTCGTTCGCCATTACAGGGTTGCTGTAATCGTTGGCCTTGGAGCGATAATACGAGCCGTCGCCGTTGTAGACAGGCCAGAGAGGGTTCCTGCCGTAGTCGGAGCCTTCGCAATAGTCCCTGTATCCATGGACGAAGCCGGCCTTGCTTGAGAAGGAAAGTTTCTTGCTGATATCGTTCTGGTAGGATACGTCGGCCGAAATCTTGTCGTAGTCGTCGCCCTTGAGGACGCCCTGGCCCTTGTAGTAGCCGACGCTGGCATAATAGCGGCTCTTCTCACCCGCGCCTTCGACACCGACGTTATAGTCCTGGGTGACAGAAGTGCGGAAGACTACGTCAGTCCAGTCGGTATAGTGGGGCCAGAGGCCGAGTTTCAGTTCGTCTATCGAAGGATAGTATACGCCGTCGCTGAAGACCTTGCCCATATAGGGGCCTTCTGCGCCGCCGTTCTCGTAGACCATGTTCGTGGACTCTGCCATCCTTACGAGGTCATCCTGTTTCCATACCTTGAGAGGACGCGAGAAGACGCCGACGCCGACCTTGCCGGAGAACCATACGCTGACATGGGATTTCTGGCCGGACTTGGTCGTTATGAGGATGACGCCGTTGGCTCCGCGGGAGCCATATATCGCAGTAGCCGAAGCATCCTTGAGGACTTCGATGGATTCTATGATATTGGGGTTGACAGCGCTCAGGTTGCCGGCGTCGCCGAAAGGCACGCCGTCAATGACAACGAGCGGGGCATTGGAGCCGTTGATGGAGCTCATACCGCGGACACGCATCGTGACAGAGGATTCGGGAGAGTCGTTGCTCGCGTCTATGACCGTAAGGCCGGCGACGCGGCCCTGGAGCATCTTTTCGATGGAAGAGCCGGGAGACTTGACTACGTCAGCTGCCTTTACAGAAGCCACAGAACCGGTAAGGTCGCGTTTCTTGACGGTACCGTAACCGACGGCTATCGCCTCCTCAAGCATGAATGAATCCGTCGGCAGCACGACACTTATTGTCTTGTTGCTGCCGGCGACCACCTCTACATCCTTGTATCCTATGCAGGAGAACACGAGCGTAGAACCGGGCTCGGCCTTGATCGTAAAGTGGCCGTCATCGTCCGAGGTCACACCGGTTGTCGTACCCTTTATGAAGACAGAGGCGGCCGGAACGGTGAGGCCGCTGTCCTGTTCTGTGATTGAACCCGAGTATTCGACAAGCGACTGGGCTGATGCTGCATTTCCGGATCCCACAAGGAGAAGAAGTCCGAGGCTCAGGGCAAATGTCAGGAATCTTTTCATGAACAAAAACTATTTCAGTCAGTTTAACGTATGCAAAGTTAGTCTACTGCACGACGCAAAACTGACTGAATATTGACTTTCTTTTATTAAATATTGTAACGTTCAATGAAGTGATTTCTTGAACTTGACCCTGTATTCCTTGGGCGTAAGGGAATTCTGGTCGCGGAAAACCTTGTTGAAGTTTGACAGGGAATTGAATCCGCAGCAATATGCGATTTCTGAAATATTCTTGTCGCTGCCGGTGAGAAGGCGCTGGGCGCATTCAAGACGGTAATTGACAAGGAATGTCCAGTAGTTGTGTCCTGTGCGCTTCTTGAAGAAGCGGCTCACGGCGCTGGAGGACATGCCTACCAGATTTCCTATTTCCTCAAGCGTTATCTTCTTGTCGTAGTTGTCCTCGGTATACTTTATTATGCGGCGTATCCTCTGGCTGCGGCTGAAGAGGACCTCCTCGTTCTTGCTGCCGAGGATTTCAGTATCCTCTGGCCCAAGGGTCGCGAGGAACTGGAGGATGCTGAGGAAACGGAGCCCGGAGTCGAAGTCCGAACGTCCGGCGATGGACTCTATCTTCGACTTCAGGAGCTTTGCGACGCGGGGAGAGAACTTGATGCCGGAGACCGGCTGGCTTATCATCTCGCGTATCTTGTCCATCTGGACGGTGTTCAGAAGGCGCCACGAGGGCATGTCCTTGCTGAACTGGACGACAGTCACTTCGCAGTTATCGCAAGTCTCCCCTTCCGCCCTTTTGTAACAGTGAATCACATTCGGGAAAAGAAGGGCCAGGTCGTAGTCCTCGATATTCTCGGAGAGCGATCCGACTATCCTTTGTCCCCGGGCGCCGGAGGTCAGGTTGAGTTCGAAGTCCTCGTGGAAATGGAGGGGGAAATCAAGCTGGTTCCGATAGTAGTACATCGACATGTACAGACGGTCGGGGGACAGAGGGGTTATTTCCTGGATGATCTGCATAAAGCGGTTCTATTTGAGGCCACGGGCACGGAGAAGGGCTCCGGAGTCGGGGTCCGCGCCGCGGAAGCGGCGGTAGAGGACCATAGGCTCCTCGGAACCACCGGCCTCGAGGACGTTGTGACGGAACGACATGGCAGTCTCGGGATCGAAGATGCCTTTCTGCTTGAAGAGCTCGAAGGCGTCCTTGTCAAGGACCTCGGCCCAAAGGTAGCTGTAGTAGCCGGCGCTGTATCCGCTCGAGCCGAATACATGGTTGAAGTAGGTCGAACGGTAGCGGGGGATGATTTCGCCGACAAGGCCCATCTCCTCACATACTTTCTTCTCGAACTCCTCGACATCGATTCCTTCGGTCGAGGTGAGCTCGTGCCACTTCATGTCAAGGATCGAGGCGGCTGCAAGTTCGCCGGTGGTGAAGCCCTGGTTGAAGTTGGCGGCAGCCTGGACCTTCGCTACGAGGTCCTCGGGGATGACCTCACCGGTCTCGTAATGGAAGGCATAGGTAGCGAGGACCTCGGGCTCGAAGGCCCAGTTCTCGTTGATCTGGGAAGGGAGCTCGACGAAGTCCCTCTTTACGGCAGTACCGCTCACTCCTTGGTAGCTGCACTGGGCGAGACGGCCGCGGAGAGCATGTCCGAGCTCGTGGCACATGGGCTCGACCTGGTCTATTGTAAGGAGCGAAGGAGAGTCTTCGGTCGGTGCGTTGAAGTTGCCGACATTGACGATGACGGGACGGTGGTCTACGCCCTCGGCATCCTTCCACTGCTCGACGAAGTTGGTCATCCACGCACCTCCTCTCTTGGAGTCGCGGGGATAGTAGTCGGTGATGATGATGCCGATGAGGGAGCCGTCCGCGTCAGAGACCTTGAAGGCCTCGCACTCGGGATTGTAGAGGGCAACCGAGTCGAGTTTCTCGAACTGGACGCCGTAGAGGCGGCTCGCGTTGCCGAATACGCCGGCGCGTACATTCTCCATCTTGAAGTACTTCATGACTTCAGCCTCATCGAGGGCATAGCGTGCCCTGCGTACTTTCTCTGCATAGTACATATAGTCCCAGGGCTCTATCTTCGAGCCTTTGGGAAGCACTCCGGCGGCGATCTCACCGTCCATGACGGCCTGCATGTCGGCTATCTCCTCCTTGGCGCGGGCCATCGCCGCATCCATTATCTCGGCGAGGAAGGGATCGACAGCCTCGGGAGAGCCGGCCATCTTGGTCGAAAGGATCTGGGCGGCGGGAGAGTCGAAGCCGAGAAGGTTCGCCTTCTCTATCCTCAGCTGCATGATGCGGAGGACATTGGCCTTGTTGTCGTTTGCGTTATTGTTGTTGCCGCGGAGGGAGTACATGTCGAAGATCTTCTTCCTCAGTTCACGGTCGGAGGTCGAGGCCATCCTGTCGTAGTAGGCACTCACCGGGAAACCGAGTTCAGCCTTGAAGGCGTTGGACTCGGCGAGTATGTTGTTCGCGAAGGAGAGGGCAAGGGAGGAAAGCTCGCTGTTGATTGCACGGAGCTTCACCTGGTCCTCTTCAGAAAGACCGATACCGTTGTTGATGAAACCGTCGTAGAGGTCCTTGAGAAGCATCTGCTCCTCGCGGGTAAGACCTGACTGGTCGGCGTCATGGACAGCCTTCACCTTCTCGAAGAGAGAAGGGTTCATCATTATCATGTCGTAATGCTCGGACACCATCGGCATTGCCTTCTCGACTATCGCGTTGAGCTCGGGGGTTCCGTCGCTCTCGACGAGGTTGAAAAGCACGTTTGAGACACGGCCGAGGACGGCTCCGGAGCGGTCAAAGGCCGCAATCGTATTCTCGAAAGTGGGAGCCTCGGGATTGGAGATAATAGCCTGAATCTCCTCGTTGTGGGCCTTTATGCCGGCCTTGAGGGCGGGCATGAAGTCGGACGCCTCGAACTTTTCGAAGGGAGGGATGCCGTAGGGAGTGTCCCATTCTTCCATGAAGGGATTGTTGCTGATGCAGGAAGTCGTCATTGCGATAGCCGTCAGAGCGGCGATAAGTAAGGTCTTTTTCATAATGTCTTTCTACTATTTGAGGGGCTCGCCGTTCACGACGAAATCGGAGATGTCGTTGACTACGAGCTGGAGGCTGCCCTGATAGATCGTAAGGATACCGGTAACGTCGAGGGTCGCGTCTCCGCTGAGAACTTCCTCGGGGATCTCACGGTCGCAGAACTTGGAGTAGCCGCTGGTCCTTATCTGGATTTCGGTACCTCCCATGCGGAAGTACTGGCTTACCGAGTAGGCTGCCTTCTCTACGGTAGGATAGGTTCCGTCTTCACCCTTGAGGCTTTCGAGGGTCACTACGTTGCCCTTGTCATCCTTGAGGAAGTCCTTGCCGCTTCCTACCTGGCATTTGTCCCAAAGGCCGGCATAGAGATACTCCTTCATCTTGGACTTCGACATGGCCCAGGTAGTGACGCCGTGGGTCTTCCCGTGCTCCTCTATTCCGTTGGTATCGGAGAGGAATACGCGGTTCTTGAAGGATTTCTTGTCCTTGTTGGAGTCGAGGTAGAGGAGAACGAAGATCTCGTCGGCATAAGTCAGGCCCCTGAGGGTTACAAGAGCGCCGACATTCTCGTTCGTGAGCTGGGTGTCGGAGGCTCCGTCGGGGAGTTCGAACTCCTCGATCACGCGGGGTTCGACCTTCTCAATGTCGGCGGGGTTGCCGCGATAGATGTGGCTTTCGATGAGGTAGGGAACCTCGAGGTACGAGGTCTCGTACTCGCCGGAGGGATCGGAGAAGCCGACCTGGACCATGCCCATGCCGCCGTAGTTGCCGTCCTTCCATCCGTACATGCCGAGGGTGAGGTCGTTGCAGTCGACATATACTGTCTGACCCTCGAGATAGTCGTTGTAGAGTCCGTTCTTGCCTATCTTGATCTCCATGCCGCCGGTATAGTCCTGGATATAGAAGCTCTTGTAGAAGTTGCCGGGCTTGTCAGTCGTCGTCACACGTCCCTTGATGACGTAGTCGTCATCCATCACGAAAGGTTTCTGGGGAGTATACTTGGAGGCGAGTTCACCTATAGTAATAATAGTCTTGTCCTGGTCGAGGAAGAAATCGTCATCGACATAGGCATACGGCTTCGGGTCCTCATATTTGAGTGTTCCTACAGGCTGGAATTCCTCTTTCAGGCCGCAGGAGGCGACTGAAAGCAAAAGTGCTGCAAAAAATATCGTCTTTTTCATATGCCTTAGAATCTGAAGTAGATGTTAACCATGTAGCTTGCGCCCTGCATATAGAAGTACTTGGGATCGAAGCGGTAGTAACGGTCCTTGTTCTCGCTCTTGATGAGACGGGTCTGCTCGTAACCGCCGGTCTTGACGCCCTTGTTGTTGAGGAGGTTCTTGCCCTCGCAGGAGAAACCGATATTGTATTTCCTGTGGATGTACCAGCTCTTGCCTATCGAAAGGTTGAGCAGGAATACAGGCTTCTCGTTGAGGAGTTCCTGGGTAGTCATGTAGAGGATCTCGTCGAGGCTCTGGATGCCGTCACCGCCGCCGCAGGCGAAGGAGGTGCGGTAGAGAGGGTTCATGTCGAGATAGGACTTTGCGAAGAGCTGGCCGTTGAGCTCGAAGAACCAGTAGTCCTTCGTACGGTAGTTGACGGCAAGCTGGCCGGCGATCTGGGGCGAGGAAGGAACGTAGTGTTTCTTCTGGCCTACGACCTTGGGAAGATAGCCGGGAAGGAGATTGTCATTGTCGTCGTATGCCTCGGCGGGGTATACATATACCTCGACTCCGTCGACCTTGTCGGTCTCGAAGGCGGGGGTGGAAACCCAGTAGGGAACATATTCGGAGCGGACTACTTCAGCGCTGTTATCTACGGTCTGGACCATGTAGGGATCCTTGCCATGGTTCTTCGTATAGATGTACTCACCTACACTGAGGACTCCGGATACAGAAAGGCCGCTTACGGGAAGGGGAACCTTGACACCGAGTTCGAGACCCATATGGCGCTGGGCTATTCCGGTCATGGCGAAGTTGGTGAAGGAGTTCTGGGAGTCATCATAGAAGCTCATGACGTCGGTCTGATCCATGATCTTGGTGAAGAAACCGGTAAGGCGGAGGTTGATCCAGCTTGTCGAAAGCTGGTAGTTGACATCCGTCGAGATGGTCTTCTGGGTCGTGAGGTTATCTACGAGAGTGTTGCGTGTACGGGGAGAGATGAAGCTGTTGTTGAAGGTCGGGGCATCGCTGAAGTAGCCGGCGTTGAGGGAGAACCTGTGGCCTCCTGTAAGGGTGTAGGAGAGACCGAGCTTGGCCGAGCCAGTGAGGAAGCGGGCCACGTCAGAATAGCCCTTGGAGCTTATCACACGGCCCTTTTCGTCATAGCTTGTGAGGACTTTGCCCATGTATTCGATCTCCTGGCCGTCATCGCCGAGACCGGCGAAGAGGCCCTTTCTCATGAGGCCTTCGCGCCAGAAGCTCTCGTAGCCTATCGTTCCACCGATATTGCCCTCGAAGCCTCCTTTGGTGAAGCGGCCGTTGGCCCAGAGACCGTAGTTGCGGACATGGGCTATGTAGTCATAGCCGTACTTGCCGTTACGGCTGATCTTCTCGGCGCTGCCGTTTACGAGGAAATAGTCGAGGTCGTTCTGGATAAGAGCTTCGTTCGAAGCGAAGTCCCTCTCTGCGAACTGGTCGACGTTGAGGTAATACTGGCCGCCGAGCAGGTCGTTGATCTTCTTGTAGTTCTCGGTCCTGTTGAAACGGAGGTTGAGGCCGCCGGTGAGGGTGAAGAGGTCGCTCTGGCGCCACTTCGTGGAGGCGGCGAACTGGACGTCGTTCTGGTCGACATGGCGCTCCTCGAGGGCATATTTGCTGCGGCCGTCGGGGTTGTTGTAGTTCACGTTGTAGAGACGGTCCCAGTTGAGATGCTGGTAGTTGACGTATTCGGGGAATCTGGGGTTCCACATCTCCGTGGCCCAGGCGGCCTTCTCGTCGTTGGAGCGGTTGTAGTCGGCATCCTCGATGTAGGAATACGAGGGGAGGTTGCGGTAGTAGTCGGGACGGGGATCCATCGCGTCGTACCAGTCGAGAGCGGTATAACCGTTCTTACCGGTCCTCCAGACGAGAGTTGCGGTAGCCTCGAGGTTGTCGAGGGGGTTGGCAGTATACTTGAGGACGGTCACAGGCTCGAAGGTCTTGCGGACGCGGGAGTTGCGGACCTTGCCGTTCTGGTAGCCCCAGTTGGAGTTGTACATGTTGTCTCCCATGAGGTCGTAGACTTCCTGGGTCGATGCGTTCTGGGCACCTCTCGAACCGGGAGCGGCGAAGGTCACGAGGCTGAGTTTGTGCATGTCGCCGAACTTCTTCTCAACACCGGCATAATAAGCGAAGGAACGGTAGTAAACACCTTCCACCCAGTCGTTTCCGCCGAGACGGGCAGAGACGTTGAAGGCGTAGGACCAGCCGTTGTCAAGCTCGCCGCTTGCGTAGTTGGCCATCAGTCTGAGACGATAGAGCGCAGAGTTGGACAGGAGGCTGAAGCGCCATCCGGGACGTACGCTGGAGGGAACGGCGGCGATATTCGTAACGCCGTTGTATCCGCCGAGGCCGTAGTCGGAGACCTCGTTGCCCATAGTCGTCTCCTTGGAGCGCATGGCCTCGTTGAGGCCGCTCCAGAGCGAGAAGGGAGAGTATCCGGTAATCGCGTCGTTCATCTTGACGCCGGCGAGATATACGTCCTGGGATTCGCTGTTGTATCCGCGGTTCTTGAAGCGGATGGAGCTGAAGCCGTAGCCTACGGCATTAGTGTAGACGTCATTCTGGCCGAAGAGGATGGAGGGGGTGTCGGTGTAACCGCTGTCGTCCATGTCGAACTCGGCGAAACTCGAGTCGTCAAGGTCTGAAATCGCCTGGCTGGCGACGAGGGAAACGAATACCATATCCTTGACAAAGCCCTGGTCGACGGTGGCGTTGACTACCGCGTCGGCAAAGCCGGGAGCGGAGACCACCATGTCGTACATGCCGTCTTCAAGATTTTCAATGAGGAAGCTTCCGTCAGAGGCGGACTTGGTCTCGGCGACCACCTCACCGTTCTTGGAGAGAACGAGCGAAGCGCCGGCGACGGGGACGCGTCCCGCGCGGTTGACGACCGTACCCTTGACACCGCCGGTGAACATCTGGGCGAACATGGTTGCCGAGATGAGGATGGCGGAGAGGAAAGTCAGTGTTTTTTTCATATCGTAATTATTTGCTTATCAGGATGTATGAAGGGAAGTGGTCGCTGTAGCCACCGATGAACGCGCCGTTGGAGAAGGTGCGCCAGGGCTGGCCCTTGAACTGGCCTTTCTGCTGGATCATGAAGGGCTTCTTGAAGATACGGCCGTAGTAGGTATTCTTGATTATGGGCTGGATCTTGAGGCCGCCTTCGGGAGCGAAAGTGAGGTTGTAGTTGACGAGAACCTGGTCGTAGATGTTCCACTCATACTGGTAGCAGAGAGAGCCGTAACCGGCCTTGAGCATGGACCAGAAGGGGTTGAACCAGTCTTTCTCTGTCATCTCCTCCATCTTCTCGCGGCCATGGAGCCATACCGCCATCGAGTCGTCGAAGGGGTTGTCGTTCATATCGCCCATGGCTGCGATCTTGATGCCGGGATATTTGGCTTCGAGCTCCTGGGCGTAGTTGTAGATTATCTCGCCGCAGCGGGAGCGGAGGTCACATCCCTTGCCGCCGACGCGGGAAGGTGTGTGGGTTACGAAGAATGCGAACATCTCGCCGTCGATAAGGCCGCGGACCATGAGGATGTCACGGGTGCGGAAGTAGTCCTGCTCCTCCTTGGTGAGGGTGAACTCGATCTGGCTGCCCTCGAAGGTGTAGGGAATGGAGACGCTCTCGAGAAGTTCGAACTGCTTGGGATTGTAGAGAAGGGCGACATCGACACCACGGCGGTCGGGACCGTCATAATGGATGATCTGGAAGTTGGCATCGGCAATCTGGGGATCGGCGACAAGGTCTTCGACCACCATCCTGTTCTCGATCTCGCTGATCGCAAGGATCGTATGGTAGCGTCCGTTGTCCTTGGCCATTGCGGCGATCACGCGGGCCATATTGTGGATCTTCTTCTCGTATTTGGCGGGAGTCCACTTGTTCTTGCCTTCGGGGAGGAATTCCTCGTCGTTCTTGGCGGGGTCATTGTAGGTGTCGAACAGGTTCTCGAGGTTGTAGAAACCTACGATATAGTTGCGGCTTCCGCCCTTTGTCTGGGCAAGGCCCATATTGGAGACGAGAAGAAGCAGTGCTATGATTACTGTTGCAAGACGTTTCATCTTAATATCTGTATTAGTTGATTTTCAGGTAATTGAGCCACCATTGATCCATCGTGGACTCGACCTTGGCGGAAAGGCGCGGGCCGACTCCGCCCTTGCCTGCGGCTGCCGGAGTCGCAAGGAGCGGGAAGAAGTCCATGCCGAGTTTTTTCTCAAGCTCATCGATGGTCATCGCTGCGGCGGGGATGTCGTCATCGTATGCCGCGGAATTGCGGAAATAGAAGCCGACAGCCGTATAGCCGCCGGTAACTCCTGTGATGCCGACATTCTTTGATTTCTTGTAGCCCAGAAGGGCTTTGTAGTAGCCGGCAGGGACAGATATCTTCTTGCCGGCATTGTCTGTCGCGTATTTGGTGCTGCCGTTAAGGTCCGCACCTGTCACGACATAAAGCGTATCCATTACGTAGGACCAGTCGCGGACATATCCTTCAAGGGTAGCCCAGGCTTCGCCGTTGAGGGTTCCGTTCTGGGGCGTCATGTTGGTGCCGTAATAGGTGGCCTCATTGGCGCCGTCCGCATAGCGGTCCGCGGAAGGGATCTGGTGACCTCTTTCGTAGCCGCCCTTGAAAGGAGAATAGATTATGGGCTGGTAGGCCTCGGGCACCTTGGGGTCTACGTCCCAGGTGTTGCTTCGGCCCGAATTCTGGCCTATGAGGCCCCTGTTGAGGGGATAGGCGACCCACTCCGATATCTTTGCGGAGGGGTTGAGATAGAAGGAGAAGTTCCTCGTTTCCTTGGAACCGACCTTCATGTCGTGGTGGAAGAAATAGTTCGAGCCGTCAGTCATCACCGGAAGTTCCATCCAGCGCGGCTGGGCCTCGCCTTCGAGATTGTAGGAGTTCTTCGGCCTCTGGACAATCTCTACCGAAGCCTCATTGTTCCCGCATGTGAGGAGAAGGAGGCAGGATCTCTGGGAGGAGGAAGTGTTCTCCGCAGCAGAGAAGGTTATGGACCTTGACGAGCCTTTGCCGGAAGTTCCGGAGATCCCGGCCCAGTCTTCGGCGGCGCCTTTGTACTGAAGGTCGAGAGTCCAGGCCCCGGAGGCCTGGACACTTACCTTCATTGACTTCGCGCCGCTCGCTTCGACTGTCGTGTAGGGCACGCTGAGGTCGGCGAACTGGCCGTCATTGTCCTTGGATTCGCCGCAGGCAAGAACCGCCACGGCGGCGACTGCGAAAGCAGCCACCGCCTTTAGCGTCCTGTATGCGGCGTGGAATGTCATTTATTTGAGGTAGACCTTGATTCCAATCAGGTAAAGGGCACCATCCTTCGAAACAATCTTGACCTGCTTGACATTAGCAGCGCTGACATCGATGGTTTCCGTAAGTTCTACATTGGCACCACCGGTGAATGTAGCGAAACCATACGCATTCGCGACAACGGCATCGCCGTATTTTTCATCACTGTTGGCAGTGGAAAGATCAGTATTGACAGGAACTGCATAAAGTTTTCTGCTCGGAGAAGAAGAACCTGAAACTGCAGCATAACCCGTTATTTCAATCTTGGAAATCTCGGAAGCGAACTCGGGAGTAAGTATATGGGAGTTGTCCGTATTCCTTATCTGGAGGTAAGGAGTACTGAGATTCCCGCTCTTATCTTTAGAAATGTTCGACTTTCCGCTCCAGGCATATCCACCCGTCGTGAAGGAGAATTCCTGATACTTGCTGGCAAAGCCGCTTTCATTGATCTTTGCAGTAAGTGCGGCAATGATCTCATCCTTGGTCAATGTAATGACCGTCGCATCAGGGTCTACAGCGGCGTCCTGACTGATAGCTACAGCGTAGGACTTGGTTGTGACGTCCTCGGTGGTAGCGATGGTGATAGTCGCAGAGCGGCCTTCGAAGGCTGTGTTCTCAGCAACGGTAACCTTGACCTTGCCGTTGCCTTCGCCTGAAGCGTTGTCAACCGTAAAGGCAGCATTGTCGGAGGAAGCGGTCCATGCGACGTTGGCGGTTACGTTGATCTCGACCTCGCCACCGGCGGCAGCGACCTTGGCGGTAGTGGGGCTTACAATGAAGTAAGGACCGTCAGGCATGCCGGCGGAAGTGAGCATGAGGTAGATGTACTTGCCACCGGTCTTGTAGATATAGTAGCCCGTATAGACAACACCTGCTACACCAGAGAGGCTTGCGACATCGAAGGAAGGAGCGACGAAGGCACCCACATTGGTGCTGGCGCCATTCACGTTTACGTTGAAGTAGGAACAGTCGATCTTGAGGGATCCGGTGAAGGATACGTATTTGACCTTGGTGGAGGAGAAGCTGTCGAAGCAGGCAGTGATGTCCTCGGCTGCGGGACGGACAACCTCGTTGCCGCTGGAGATTACGGTAGTCTCGGGATCGACAAGTTGGGCCATCTCGGCATAAGTGCTCTTGGAAGCCTTGATCTTTACCTTGTCGCCCACTGCGGCGGCGGGAGCGGTATCAGCCTTGGCATCCTTGAAGAATGCTAGGACGTAATCCTTACCCTCGGCGTCAGTTACGAGATAGCCAACGGGGGAGACCGCTACTACGAGAGCGTTGTTGAGGGTGATGTTGTCACCGTCCTTGGCTGCGAGGACGTCAGCGACCTTCTCCGTGGAGACATCCTGTCCCTCATAAGTATCGACTGAGAGGATCTGGGCGGCTACAACTTCATGTTTCTTGTCCTCCTCGTAATAGTCATACTTGCCGACGAGGGTGACATTGTCACCGTCTTTGATCTTGTCCTTCCATTCGGTCTGGTTGGTGATCTTGTAGATGTAGATCTTGCCTGTTGCGTCAGTAAGGTCGAAGGTCATGTAGTCACCGTACTTGTAAGAGGATACGGAGCCGCTGAGCTTGTAGTAGGTATTCTTGTCAGCGGCGGCAATGAAGTCGGCTATCGTCTTGGCCTGGGCATTCATGATGCCGGACTGGCCGTCATTGAATTCTCCGTTGAGCTCTACGATGTAAGCGGCGCCCTTGCCGGTAGTCTCGCAAGTTCCGTTGTAGTTGGTGATGGTACCATAGACCATAACCTCGTCACCGACCTTTACCTGGTCTGCGGAAGTGAAAGCAGTATTTCCGAGATAGTTTACCTGGTAGCAGTAGAAGTCCGTTTCGCTGGACTCACCATTGTCGGAAATGTAGAACGAACCGTTTCCAAACTCTTTAATCTGGTCATCAGTATGCTTTGCGGCGAGTTTGTGGATCATACCCTTGATGAAGACGGGAGATGTGGCTGTGTTGCCGGAGCCGAGTTCCACTGCAATCTGGTGGGCCTGGGAGGCGCTGTAGGGATGTTCCTTGGTACCGTCACCTGCTTCGATGGGCTTGATTTCGCCCAGTTGGCCGTTCTGGATGATTTTGAGGGTCGCGGAAGCAACACCGGCCCTTACCTTGATCTCTGCATGTCTGTCCCTTCCTTCGTTGGCGGCAACCTTGATGGGCACTGTCTGGGGCTTGTTGGAAGCAACACCCTCGGAGGGCTCGATGGCAGTGATCCAGTCAGCAGTATTCTTTACTGACCAGTCGCGGGTAGCGGTCACGGAGAAGGTAAGGGTTGACTCTTCTTCGGGGAAGATAAGGGTCTCGGGATCGAGGGTGACCTTGGCCTCACCTGTTACTTCGTTGGGGTCCTGACAGCCGGCAAAAAGGGCTGCAGAGGCCATCA
>JAKSJS010000030.1 GCA_024398155.1 Bacteroidales bacterium
AGATGTCCGAGGACAAGAGCTACCTTACCTTCCTTCTCTTCCATGGCAACAACTACGAGGAGACCAACACCCGCAAATACCGCGACACGACACTCAAGATCCAGAAGATCGCCTTCGACCGGCAGGAGCTGCTGATCCCTCTAGAGAACTACGCCTTCGAGAAATCCGACACCAACCGTTTCGCAGACGAGGTCAAGTCGATGAAGCTCTCGCTCCTCATCACCCAGAAGGATTCTCTGGACTGGATCCAGGATTCCTCCAGCGTCGAGCATCTCAAAGGTCTCGTGAGGGGCCATCAGTTCCGGTACAACAACCAGCTCGACACGGCCAATGTCGCCAGCCGCCGCACCTCCCTCTTCTTTGCCGAAAACAACGGTAAGTGGAAGAGCCTCGACGATGAGCTGGAGGCGATAAAGAAGGCCCAGGGCTCGATCAACGACTACATCTCGACGCTGACGTCCTACTCGAGGGACATCTACCGCTACCAATATGTCTCAAGGCGTACGGACTACGGTATCCTGTCGAAGTTCGCCACCGCCCTCGCCTGCTTCATCATGTTCTTCCTCGGCGCCCCTATCGGCGCGATGACCCGCAAGGGTGGCCTCGGAACCCCGGCCATCATATCCGTACTTCTCTTCGTACTGTATTGGGTCATCAACATTACCGGTGAACGTCTCTCCAATACGGGAACCCTTCCCGCCACGTTCGGAGCCTTCATAGCCTCGTTCGTATTGGCTATACTCGGCGGCCTCCTGACTTGGAAGTCCATCAATGACTCATCTCTCTTCAACATGGAAACGATAAAGACTACCATAAAGAAACTCAAGCAGAGGATACTCGGAACTGTCAAGAAGACGAGGATCGTATATATGGGTACTCCCGACTTTGCCGTAGAACCCCTCAGGGCCCTTCTCGACAAGGGATATAACGTCGTCGGAGTCGTAACCGTCGCCGACAAGCAGAGCGGACGCGGCCTCAAGGTAAGCGAAAGCGCCGTCAAGAAATTCGCCGTCGAACGCGGTCTGCCCGTGCTCCAGCCCGAAAAGCTCAAGGATCCCGAATTCCTCGAGGCCCTGAAGGCCTGGAACCCCGACCTCTTCGTCGTCGTGGCCTTCCGCATGCTGCCTAAAGTCGTATGGGAGATTCCCCGTCTCGGAACGTTCAACCTCCACGCCGCGCTTCTTCCCCAGTACAGGGGCGCAGCTCCTATCAACTGGGCCGTAATCAACGGAGACAACATGACGGGAGTCACTACCTTCATGATCAATGAAGGCATAGACCTCGGCCATATCATCTACCGCGAGCAGAGCCGTATCGCAAAGACAGACACAGCCGGAGACGTCCATGACAAGCTCATGTACCTCGGCTCCGACCTTGTCACGATGACGGTTCAGGCAATAATAGACGGGACCATCGAGCTCCGTCCCCAGAAGAGCTTCATCCAGGGCTCTGAGGTACTCCGCCCTGCCCCGAAACTCACCCGCGAGCTCTGCCACATAGACTGGAACGACACCACCCGTTCGATATACAACCTCATAAGAGGTCTCAGTCCCTATCCTACAGCCTTTACAGAGCTTGTAAAGGACGGATCCGCGCCCGTCCAGCTCAAGATCTTCTTCGGCGAGGCGCTTGAGGGCGAAGGCCTTGCGGCCGCCCTCGCCTCCGCCGGCCTCGACGCCCTTCCCGCTCCCGGAACAATACTCTCCGACGGAAAGAACTTCCTCGCGATTACGACCCTCGACGGAGCCCTCTCAATAACCGACCTCCAGCTCTCCGGCAAGAAGAGGATGGAGACAAAGGCCTTCCTCCTCGGTTTCCGCGAGCCTATGGGCTGGTCTACGACGGCCGGTACCTCCCGCGCTGTGCTTGACTCCACAAAAGCCTGATAATGACCGTAACGATCATATGTAACGGAGAGTTCCCCCGGAGCGAATATCCGAGGTATCTTGTCTCGTCCGCCGACATAACGGTATGCTGCGACGAAGCCGTAGAGGCTTTCGTCCGCGAAATCGGCCGGGAGCCGTCAGCAGTCATAGGTGACCTTGACTCGATTTCCCCGGAAATGAGGGAGAAGTATTCCTCCATAATAATCCACGACAGCGACCAGGAGACCAACGACCTTACAAAAGCTTTCCGTTACGCCCTCTCCAAGTATTCTCCCGACACAATCCATATTGTCGGAGCCGGAGGAAAGAGAGAGGACCATACGATAGCCAATCTGTCCCTTCTCATGGAATACGAGAAGCTCTACGGCCTTTCCGCGAAGGATATTGCCGTGGACATGGTCTCCGACTACACAACCGCCTTCGCCATAGGCGACTCGGCGAGCTTCGACTGCGGCGCCGGAAGACCCGTCTCCATCTTCAGCTGCGACCCGACAGTAAACATAGTCGCCAAAGGGCTGGAGTACCCCACCGACAAGGTTGTCTTCGACAACTGGTGGAAGGCCAGCCTCAACCGCGCCTCCGAGGACCGCGTAAGCCTTACGCTCTCCCACCCCGCCCCCGTCCTCATCATCCTCGGCTAGTCCAAACCAAAGACCATCACTTAGCAAAAATCAAAAAAGCTGCGGGCCGATCTCACGACCGGCCCGCAGCAATATGTTTTCTAACTCAATATTTTTGCTTATTGACTTAGATTATAGCTAATTCCGTGCCAAACCATCATTATTCAATGGTAGCATCGAAAGATCTTCTCCTCGCAGAGAAGATTCTTGAGGAATTCCTGTTGACGTGGCCCTTGCTGGCCATATCAACGGTCCAATCATCGATACCGATTGAAGCAGCAGTATCGACTTCCCAGTCAGCGATAGAGAGGCCGGCCGCTACGTTTTCGGGCTCGGGATCCTCGCCACCCTGAGACTCGAGCCAATCCTCGAAGCCGTCAAGCTTGTCGTCGAACACGATGTACTCGGTAGCTGCAGGAGAATATGCTCCGATAACTTCGCCGTCACGTATGGCCAGATACTGAGTATTGAGGGCAAAGACGCCAGCCTCAGGGTCGAAGAAACTGCCACCGACATTTGCGATATATGCACCCACTCCAGCACTATCGGTGTAGCCTGCGTACTGAGTATCGAAATCGACTTCGTTCTTGTCATTTACAGAGAATTCAAAAGTAACGTCGTAAAGGGCGTGGAGCAATCTGTACTTGGACTCCTCCTCGTTGTATTCGATAGTAAGACCTTCGTCATAGTAAGGGCCGTCAGGGTCAGCGAACATGGTTGTGTAGATGAAGGTTGCTGTACCTGCAGAAACCCAAGGGTTGCTGCTTCCGGCAGGATACCACTCGAATACCTCGTAATCCATCTCTTGAGGCTCGCCTTCGGAATCGAAGGAAACGACTACAAGGGAATATACACCGCCTTCAGCGTCCTCGGGGAAGGGAGCCTTGTAGCTGCCGCTCTCGGGAACGGAGATATAGTCAGCCTCGTCTTCGCTGAGGAGAAGGTCGAGAGCGCCATAGTAAGCGTCATCATCGGCCTCCACGTCACCGGGAACGAGAACAAGACGGGCTTCCGCAACATCCTCGCCGAGGGTGATTTCAGCGACAGCAGATTCATTGCCCTCGTTGTCGATGAAGGAACCGGTCTTCTCAAGCTCTACGCTGAGGTCAAGAAGTACCACGCCGGGGAATATGATGGAGATCATACCGTCCTTCTGGGAATAGTTAAATCCACCGACACCATACATGTAGTACATAGGAGCGAGCTGGATTTCTCCCGGAAGACCGTTCTCCTGATAATACAGGACGTAACTGTGTTCCCAGTTGGAGGGATCAGCCATAGAACTGAATTCAGAAGGATGGTCGATGTAGATCATCGCACTGTAATTCGTGTTATAGAAAGAGGTAAGACACTCCTCGAAATAGACGAGGTCCTCACGGTCACCTGTCTGGGAAGGATCAAGGATACGGAAATAGAGATACTCATCTCCGTATTTGGCAGTCGCATCCATGTAGGCGGACTCACCCCATTCCTCCATCATTGTCCAAGCGATGTAATAAGGCTTTACGATGCGGAACTGAGTGGGGAATACCTCATTCTGCTGAATCTCTACATCTGTATAATCTCCGAAGTAGTAATTATCACAGTACTTACCGGTTCCGAGGGATTTCCAAGGGGCGGGAATGACTACCTTGAAGGTCATCGAAGAAAGACCGTAAGGAGTAGCGATATCATCAGCAATGGAGAGAGTGAAGGAGTAGGCATTGTCAAAGCCCATGAGGTCTGCGTCGTAAGCGACTACGAAGTCGGCAGAAGCCTCGCCGGCAGCAAAGCTGACGGAAGTGGGGAAGACAAGGGTGTCGGCCTTTTCGGCAGCGTCCTGGCCGTCAGCCATCGTCGTCACGATATTGACGTCGAGAGCCTCATCGGTCGTAGCACGGCATACCTTGATCGTGAAGTTGTCCTCAAGAACAGAAAGATTGATGGAAGTAGCGTTGTCCTTGGAGAAATAAACCTGAGCGCCGTCAGGCAACTCGCCCTTCACATAATCGTCAATCTCCTGGCAGGCAGCGAACCCGAGGGTTGCTGCAGCCAGAACGAAATATGCAATATGTTTGAATGTTTTCATATTCTAAATGTGTATTAAGTGAAGCTTATTACCAAACGTATTCCTCAGAGTCGTTGGAAGGTCTGATAGGAGTAGGATTCTGGACGCAATCGTAGTTGTAATTGGTCTCAGTCTGGACGATGGTAGGAGTATACCATTCAGGAGTATGGTCAACATTGAAACGCTCACCCTCGGGATGGTTGGTACCGGCATAGCTTCTGATGATACCTTTCTCGAGACGTTTCGTATCGAACATGGAGAGTCCTTCACCCCAGAGCTCGACGCGCTTCTGCCAGTAGATCTCGTTCTGGAAGGCAGTGGTCTCGTCGTTGAAGAAAGTCTCGTTGCTGTGGGTTCCATATACGTAGGAAGGATCACGGTAGGACTTCATGAAGTTGGTAAGGATAGCCTGGCCCTCGCCTGCGGCGAGCATCTCGGCAGCCTCAGCCTGGATAAGGAGCATCTCCTCAGACCTCATGAGAGGAATGGATACGAGGAATCCGACATACTGGTTGTCACGTCCTTCGTCGCCACCGGCAGTGCGGAACTTGCAGCAGAAACCGCTGGGATCCTCGCTGTAGTTGGTCTGGCTGGAGATCCAGAGCCAATCGGGATGTTTGGAATATGCTCCAAGGAAATCAATCCACTCATCCTCGGAAGCGTCATCCAGGAATCCGATCCAGCATTTCTTGCGGATATCGGAATCAGGGATGCTCTCATAGAGGTGACGGTCGATGATGAAGTGCTGGCCGTAGTTGGCGGCATAACCGCAACCGCTGACTTCGGGATTGATCTCGAGACACCACATCGAACCCCAGCTGGAGTCGGCGTCGTTGTAGAGGATCTGGGGATCATCCTTGTTGGTCTTGAGAGCGAAGATCCAGGAGCTCGTGGGAGTGTTGAAACCGGTCTCCCAGTCAATGTACTGCTCGGCAGACGTAAAGGCATGGCCTTCGATTGCCTTCTCTGCATACTCCTTGGCTTTCTCCCACTCACCCATTGTGAGGTAAGCGCGGGCTTTCACGCCATAGGCGAGGGAAAGGTTGGGAGTATAGACATCACCTGCGGGTACGCCTTCGAAATACTTCTCAGCCATGTCAACATCGGAGAGGATGAATTCGAAAGCCTGCTCATTTGTCATGCGGGGATTGTGGGCGGCGTCGGCAGCGAGAGTCTTCTCAGTGATCTTGGGAACTGTGAGAGCCTCCTTGTCGGCAGTATAGGTCTTCTGTGAGTACCAGCGGGCAAGGTCGAGGTAGAACATAGCCCTCATGGTATAGGCCTGGGCTACACCGCTGCACTGTTCGGGAGCGGGATTCTCACCGGCAAGGGAGATTACGGTGTTGCAGGCTTTGATCCACTGATAGTAGTACGACCAGGGGAACTGGCAGTATGCATAGTTGGGCTCAAGATACTGGACCTGATACCAGTTCGAGTACCAGTTGAGGTAGTCGCGGGTAAGGTCAGAACCGAGGTTGTCCCTTGTAATCATAAGGCTGGGGTAGCCGAGGTCATCGGGGCGGGTATCATCGTTTCCCCATACGAGGAACTGGCCGTTCATCGTGGAAGTAATCGCTGCCACGAAATTATCGAACGAGCCGGGAGCCGCAGCAGCCTGAGCGGCCGTCACATAGCTAGTCTGAGGCTGGAATTCCTTGATACATCCGGTCGATATGGCAGCAAGACCAAGGAGTGCGATAGAGACTTTGAATATATTTTTCATTACTGTACCTCCTATTGTTAGAATGTGAACTTAACACCACCGGATATAGTCCTTACAGGAGAATATACGTTGAGGGAGCTGGAAGAGGAGAAGGAATAGCGAGGGTCGAGACCCTTGCGGCATGACCAGAAGCAGAGGTTTTCACCTACTGCATAGATTCTTGCAGAGAACTTGTTCTTGAAGAGTTTGGCGGGGAGGTTGTAACCTACGGAGAAGGACTGGAAGTTCAGATAGCTTGCGCTTGTGAGGAAGCGGTCTGAGGTGTAGGCTGAGTACTGGTCACCGAACTGCCAGCGGGGAATGTCGCTGGAAGCGTTGTCGGCGCTCCAGGAGTTGACCCAATCCTTATGATAGGTCTGACCGGCATTCTGGGTGCTGGCAGCGGGGCTCATAAGGCTCCGGTAGCGGGAATCCATGATCTTACCACCGAGCTGATAGTCGAAGGTGAAGGAGATGTCGAAGTCGTAGATGCGGAAGGAAGTTCCGAAACCTCCGAAGAGGATAGGAAGAGTGGAACCGGTGGCATATTTCGTTGCCTCACCGATGAGGGTTGTGGTACCATCCTTCTTCGTACCGGGCTTGGAGATGATAGCGGTCTTGTTGCCGTCCTCATCTTCTTTGATAAGGCTAAGATCCTGGTAGTAGAGAGCCTGACCGGTCTCGTCCACACCTGCGTAAGAATAGGTGAAGTAGTTGTAGAAATCACCGCCTTCCTGATACCAGATGCTGTCCTCGGTGAAACCACCGTTGTCAGCCTTCTTGGACTCGGGAAGCTTGACGACCTTTGCTTTGTTATGGGCAGTGTTGAGGGTGATGTCCCACTGGAAGTTCCTTGTCTTGACGGGAACTGCGTTGAGGACGAGCTCGACACCGGCGTTGCTGATGTCACCGACGTTGCCGTAGTATCCGCGGGCACCGAGGGACTCGGGAACTGAGAGCCAGAAGAGGAGGTCCTTGGTATACTTGTAGTAACCGTCGATGCTACCGTTCAAGCGGCCCTTGAAGAAGCTGAACTCAAGACCGGCGTTGTAGTTGGTAGTAGTTTCCCAGGTAAGGCTCTCATTACCCATGAGGCGGAGGCTGGGAGACATCGTAGTCGCGGAGGACTTGGTAAGGTCATAGGTGTCGGTGTAGCCATAAGCTGCAGTCGAGTCGTTACCCTGCTGACCTGCAGAGAGCTTGAGCTTGAGCATGTCGCACCAATTTGATGCACCGGCCATGAAGTTCTCATGGGAGATGATCCATGCTGCGCCTACGGACCAGAAGTTACCCCAACGGTGATCGGGATGGAAGTAGGAGGAAGCGTCACGACGGTAGGAAGCGGAAACGTAGTACTTGTAGTCGTAGTTGTACTGGGCGCTGAGGAAGTAACCCTCGACGTTGTAGTTGGAAGTGTAGGACGAAGCGTCAGTCTTGGTGGCTGCTGCGTTGATTTCCTGGACGTCGGGGGTGAACATACCGTTTGCGAGTGCGGAGAGGTACTTGCTCTCGGTCTTGTAGTACTCGTGACCAAGCATTACGTTGATATCGTGTTTGCCGATAGTCTGGAAGTAAGTGAGGGACTGTACGTGGTTCTGACGGAGGGCGGTGGAAGAGGCCTTGGAGATTTCACCGTTGACACCGACCTTGGGTCCGTAGAGACCGTTCTCATAGTCGGAGGAGTTGGTCTGGCCCCAGATTACAGTGCTCGTGAAGTTGGCCTTGAGGAAGCGGCAGATGTCGATGTCGCCGTAGATGCTTCCGTTGAACTGGTTGCCTGCGGAGTAGACCTTGTTATAACGGTTGGATCCGAGAGGGTTACCGGTTGCGAGGAAAGCACGGGAAGCGCCGGAGTAGTTGGTCGCGGGAACACCGTAGTCGTATGCGGGGTTACCGTTGGCGTCAGTCTTGATGATAGGATTGCCGTTAGCGTCTACCGTACGTACGAATACAGGGTAGATAGGGGCGATCATAGAGGTGTAGTAGAAGAGGTTCGTGGAACCATACTCACCGGAAAGGTTAGGGTTGGAAGTGGTCTTGCTGTTGACAAAGCCTACGTTGGTTCCGAGCTTGAGCCACTTCTTGATCTGGTAGTCAGCCTTTGCGCGGGCGGAGAAGCGCTCGTAACCCGAGTACTCGATGATACCGTCCTCGTTGAGGTAACCGACACTTGCATAGTAGGAGCCCTTGTCGTTGCCACCGTTGACACTTACAGTGTATTCGTGACGGAAAGCGGTCTTGTAGGCCTCGTCAGTCCAGTTGTCGGGAGTCATGTAGTACTCCTGACCGTCAGCGCCGGTGTAGCGGCGGCCGAGGGTGGCGTTGGGGTTGAGCTTGCCGTTGGTACCGATAAGGAGCTGGCCGGCGGGAACGTCATAGACGTTGTAACCGAGCTGGGTCATGAGCTGGTTGTTTGCGTAGAGGTTCGCAGCAGCAGCATCATATTTACCCTTGTTCTGGGCGTAGTTGTAAAGCTGAGTATAATAAGCCTCGTAGAACTCGGCGGGGTTGGTGATGCGGTCGTATTCCTGGATAGCGCGGGTGCTTGCGCCCCATTTCATATCGACGTTTACGACAGCGTTGGAGTTCTTGGACTTCTTGGTCGTTACGATGATGACACCGGCGGCACCACGGGCACCGTAGAGGGCTGCGGAAGCTGCATCCTTGAGGACTGAGATGGACTCGATATCATCCTGGGGGATGTTGGAAAGGCTTGCAGAATAAGGAGCGCCATCAACGATGATGAGGGGATCGGTGGAAGCGTACATTGAAGCTATACCGCGGATGTTGATGGAACCGCTGCCGGCGCCGGGGGCTCCGGAGGCTCCATGCATCTGGAGACCGGCAACGGAACCGACGAGTGCGTTGGTGACGTTGGTGGTCGCACGTTTCTGGAGTTCATCCGATTTGAGGACTGCGGCAGAACCGGTGAAGGCCTCTTTTGTAGTTGTACCGAAAGCTACGACGATAGTCTCGGCGAGCTGCTCGGAGTCGGGAGAGAGGCTGACGTTCTGGATGGCTTTGCCTTCGACAGCCACTTCAACGGTCTGATAACCGATTGAGGAGAAGATGATGACACCATCGGCGGGGACGGTCATAGTGTAATTACCGTCAGCGTCGGTGTTTGTGCCTAACATCTGACCTTTCAACTGGAGTGATGCGAAGGGAATCGGTTCGTCGTTAGTCGCGTCTGTAACGACTCCCTTTACCGTAATGTCCTGCGCAAAAGCTGCGGAGGCAACGGTCAAAAGCATCATTGTAAGAAAAATTCTGATTTTCTTCATGTGTTGAAACTTTTAATTAAACATAAATATTGAGTTGTATTTTTATTCCAACTGTCGGCTTATAGGACCATTTCGCGGTTACAATCCATAAGGTTAGCAAGACCTTACACGCAATTGGGTACTACGCCGGACTTGCAAATTTGGTAATAATAAATCATTATTCCAAATGCAAAAAGTGATGAAAAATCATACATTCCGCGACTATAAAAGGATTTATGTTCCCTTATGAAAGCAAACAAGCGTCCCTTTCTTACATTTTGTAAGAGGGACGCCGATTTTAGTTACGGTCTAATAGATGAAAAATTATTTAAATATTTTAATAAATAATCATTCTGCCGGCTTCATCCTATGACTACATGTTCATCTCCGGGGAAATCGGTTCTTCCCCTTCGAGGACCAAGAGGGTATAAGCGACAAGGCCGTAGGAGTAATGGGGGACTCCGTCGCGGTCCGTATAGTTGTCCTCGCGCAGACGGCCCGTCACCTGGACCTTGGCCCCGCGCTCGAGTTTCGCGAGCTCCGTCTCCTTGATGGACCGCGAGGGCCAGGCCGTCACATTGAACCAGGTCGCCTCGATGACGCCGCCGTTGGCCTTCGAATGATAGGCATAGTTGGTAACCACTGAAAAGACATACGAGCGTGCTGTCCCGTCATTTCCCGGAAAGGTCCTGACATTGCCGACGACTCCCCGGATCTCCACTTTGTTGATGCATTCCATAATATTTTCTGTTTAATAATTATTATCCCGTCCCGGGAAGTGAGCGCTCATTACCTCCGGAACAGCGGCAAAGGAAAGGGCGATGGAATTTTTATGCAAGGTATCCGTCCCATGCAAAAAAGATTTTTCTCTTTCCGGCGATGTCACTTTTTGTCTTTTTTGGACCTTTCGGGAAAAAGGAAAAACCTGTCAAGGAAAAGTGTAAATCTTTTCCGGCCTCTTGCAGATAAAGGATGCACTCGCGAACTTTGAATGTATGGGATACACGAAACTCAATCAGGAAGAGGACGAGGGGCGCAGGGAAAGCTGCCTCGAATGCGGCGACCCGATACGTTACGGCCGCCACGACAAGAAATTCTGCTCGCCGGAGTGCAAGAACCGCTATCACAACCGCATAACGAAGGCCTCCCAGGCGGCGGTCAGGCGCGCGGACACCTCCCTGTCGAGGAACTACGAGATTCTCTCGCTGCTCCTCCGCCAGGGTGTCCGCGACCTGCCCCTGGCCGATGTGGTGGCCATGGGATTCAACATCTCCTACGTAACCTCCTTCGCCCAATGCGGAGGAGTGATGGTCCATTACTGCTACGACATCTCCTACCGCCTCACACGTACACGCATGCGGGATATATATAAGGTTCAGGCGCGCCCGCGAAAAAAGTGATTGGAAATAGCGCACATTGGAGTATCTTTGCCATACGATATGCAAAAAACCGTAAATGCTGTTATGAATAAACCAATCCTTATCGCCGCAGGACTCGCTCTTGCGCTGCTATCTTCCTGCAACATGAACAATCCCCTTCTTACGGAAAGCACCCTCCCCTATGGTGCCCCCGAATTTGACAAGATCAAGGAGGCCCACTACCTTCCCGCCTTCAAGCAGGCCGTGAAGGAGGCCAAGGCCGACATCGACGCAATCGTCGAGTGTGCCGACGAACCCGACTTCAAGAATACGATCGAAGCCCTCGAGAACTCCGGACAGACTCTCGACAAGGTCGCCTCGATATTCTACAACCTCCTCGAGGCCGATTCGACCGAAGGACTCGAGAAGATTGCTGAAAAGGTCTCCCCCATGATGACCGAGGTCTCGATGTACTCCTCACTCAATGAGAAACTCTTCGAGAAGGTCAAGACCGTCTATGAAAAGAGGAACGAGCTCGGACTCGAGCCCGACCAGATGAAGCTCGTGGAGGACACCTACAAATCCTTCTCACGCAATGGAGCCAACCTCTGCCCCGAGGACAAGGCCGTCTACGCGAAGCTCTCCGAGGAGCTCTCCCTCATGAACCTCCAGTACGGAAAGAACGTCCTTGCCGCGACCAACGCCTACAAGCTCGTCGTCACTGACGAGGCCGACCTTGCCGGTCTTCCCGACTTCGTCGTCGACGGCGCCGCCGCCCTCGCGAAGGAGAAAGGTGTCGAAGGATGGGCCTTCGACCTCTCCTACCCTTCCTACGGTCCCTTCGTAAAATACAGCACCCGCCGCGACCTCCGCAAGGAAATGTACCTTGCGTACAACACAAAAGCCGTCGGCGGCGAATATGACAACCTCGAGCTCTGCCGCAAGATTGCCGCCCAGAGGGTCAAGATCGCTAAAATCCTCGGATATGAGACTTATGCCGCGTATGATGTCGAGGACAGGATGGCGAAGACCCAGGAGACTGTCGACGACTTCCTCTCCGACCTTCTGAACCCCTCACTCCCCGCCGCACGCCGCGATGTCGCCGAAATAACGGCCTACGCCCGTGAGAACGGTTTCGAGGAGAGCGAGCTCATGCCCTGGGACTTCAGCTTCTGGTCCGAGAAATACAAAGACGCGAAATATTCCGTCAATGACGAGCAGCTCAAGCCCTACTTCAAGCTCGAGAACTGCATCGACGCCGTCCTCGGCCTCGCAGGCCGCCTCTACGGCCTCCAGTTCACCGAGCGCCCCGACATCCCCGGTTACAACAAGGATGGAAAGGTCTTCGATGTAACTGACGCTACCGGCCGCCACATGGCCCTCTTCTATGCCGACTTCTTCCCCCGCGCGAGCAAGAGGGG
Source organism: Bacteroidales bacterium (assembly GCA_024398155.1). Classification (GTDB taxonomy): domain Bacteria; phylum Bacteroidota; class Bacteroidia; order Bacteroidales; family UBA932; genus Cryptobacteroides. The sequence goes on from JAKSJS010000030.1 coordinate 12,298, forward strand.
CGGCGCATGGATGACCGAATTCCGCGGCCAGAAGATAATTGACGGCGAAGAGTTCCGTCCCTTCATCTCCATCGTCACGAACTTCACAAAGCCTACCGAAACGGCTCCTTCGCTCATCACGCACGATGAGCTCACGACCTTCCTCCATGAGTTCGGCCACGCCCTCCACGGCATGCTCGCCGAGGGCCGCTACGGCTCCCAGAGCGGCACGAACGTCGCCCGCGACTTCGTCGAGCTTCCCTCCCAGATCATGGAGAACTGGGCCTACGAACCCGAGTATCTCAACACTTTCGCCAAGCATTACGAGACCGGTGAAGTGATCCCCACCGAGCTTATCGACAAGATCGTCGCCGCCAAGAACTATCTCGCAGCCTATTCCCAGGTCCGCCAGCTCCAGTTCGGCATCCTCGACATGGCATGGCACACGATGACAGCCGTCCCCGAGGACCTCGACACCAAAGCTTTCGAGAAGGAGGCCCTTGCTTCCTCCGCAGTGATCTACTCCTGCCCCGAGGCCTGCATCTCGACGGCCTTCGGCCATATCTTCAACGGCGGATACTCTGCCGGCTACTACTCCTACAAGTGGGCCGAAGTGCTCGAGGCCGATGCCTTCAGCCTCTTCAAGGAGAAAGGCATCTTCAATACCGAAGTGTCCGGTTCCTTCCGCGAGAACATCCTCTCCAAGGGTTCGAGCGATGACGAGGCCGTCCTCTACCGCAACTTCCGCGGCCATGACCCCCAGGCCAAAGCCCTCCTCGTAAAACTCGGGATCATCTCCGAAGAGGAGTAGCCGGCAGTCCCTGCACAAAATAAAAAATCAGCCCTCGCAAGGGGCTGATTTTTATTTGGGTGCGATCTTATAGAGGAAGGCTGCGATTATCGCGAAGACGATGTTCGGCAGCCACAAGGCAATTCCGGGCGGCAGGGCGCCGGTGTAGACGAACATCTGGCTGAAGCGCAGGAAGAGGATGTAGGTGAAGGCAAGGCCGATGCCGATGCCGAGGTTCCATCCTATTCCTCCCCTCTTCTTCTTGGAGGAGAGAGCGACTCCCATGATCGTAAGGATGAAGGCGGAGAACGGAAGGGCGAGACGGGTGTGCTTCTCGATCAGCGCGTACATGACGTTCGCATCGCCCCTCATCTTCTGGGTCTCGATGAGCTGGGCGAGATGTTTCCTGTCGAGGCGCTCGACAGTCTTCTTGTTCATGTAGAAGTCGCTGACGGTAAGGTTGATCACAGTATCCATCTTCGCGCCGCTGGTTACGCGGTCCTCGACTCCGTCCATGTAGTCGCGGATAAAGTATTTCTTCAAGGTCCAGCCGCCGAAGGTGCTGTCCCAGACAGCGGTCTCGGCCGAGATCTTCCTCTTGAGCTGGTTGCCTTCGACAGACTCGAGAGTGAACTTGTAGGCTGTATTGTTCCATGTGGAGAAGGACTCGACGAAGACGAACTCGCCGGGGGCTATCTGGTAGTGGACGTCACGTCCCGTGATCACACGGTTCTGCTTTACGTATTTCCCCTCGAACTCCAGCCTCGTCTCATTCGCATGCGGGATGACAAAAAGGCTCAGGCACAGGGACAGGGCGGCGATCAGGGCCGCCGAGAAGATGTACGGGACCATCATCCTGTGGAAGCTCACTCCTCCGGAAAGGATAGCTATGATCTCGGAATTGGCGGCGAGCTTCGAGGTGAAGAATATTACCGTTATGAATACGAACAGCGGGCTGAACATATTCATGAAGTAGGGGATGAAGTTGAGATAGTACTTGAAGATGATGTCGTAGAGAGGGGCTTCATTCTTCACGAACTTCTCGATCTTCTCGCTGATGTCGAAGATTATGACGATGCCGATTATGAGGACGAGAGCGACGAAGAAGGTCGTTATGAACTTCTTCACTATATACGCGTCTATCTTCTTTGGCGTCAGGTCTATCATACAATCCGCAAATATAGCAACTTATTTCGTTACATCCTTTGGGAGATGCGCTTGACGGTCTCATTCTTCCAGGAGAGGAAATCGCCGGCCATAATATGGCGGCGCGCTTCGCGGACAAGGTCGAGATAGAAGGCGAGGTTGTGCTCCGAGGCTATCTGGGCGGCGAACATCTCACCGGCGACGAAAAGATGGCGGAGATAGGCCTTGGTATAGACGTGGTCGACGAACGAGGCGCCGGAGGGGTCGAGTTCGCTGAAGTCGTCAGCCCACTTGGCGTTGCGCATGTTCATTATGCCGTTCCATGTAAACAGCATGCCGTTGCGGCCGTTGCGGGTCGGCATGACGCAGTCGAACATGTCGATTCCGCGGGAGATCGCCTCGAGGATGTTGGCGGGAGTGCCGACGCCCATGAGGTAGCGGGCCTTGTCCTGGGGGATGACGAGGTCGAGGACCTCTATCATCTCGTACATCTTCTCGGCGGGCTCGCCCACTGCAAGGCCTCCTATCGCTATGCCCGCATCGGCAAAGCCGAGGGCATGCTCGGCGGCCTCGATACGGAGGTCGGGATAGACGCAGCCCTGGATTATCGGGAAGCAAGCCTGGTCATAGCCGTAGAGAGGCTCGGTTTCATGGAATTTCTTCGAGTATCTTTCCAGCCAGCGTTTGGTGAGCTGGAGGGATTTCTTCGCGTAGGCCTTGTCGGCATCGCCGGGACAGCACTCGTCGAGGACCATCATTATGTCCGCGCCGATTATCCTTTGAGTGTCGACATTGTTCTCGGGAGTGAAGGTATGGCGGGAGCCGTCGATATGGGACTGGAAGGTACAGCCCTCCTCGGTAAGCTTGCGGATCCCCGTAAGGGAGAATATCTGGAATCCGCCGCTGTCAGTAAGGATAGGACGGTCCCAGGACTCGAAGTTATGGAGTCCGCCGGCGGCCTTGAGGATATCGAGACCGGGACGGAGATAGAGATGGTAGGTATTGCCGAGGATTATTTCAGCCTTGATGTCCTCCTTGAGGTCGCGGTGGTACACACCCTTTACGGAACCTACCGTTCCGACGGGCATGAATATCGGGGTTTCTATTACGCCGTGATCCGTCTCGATACGTCCGCATCGCGCGGAGCAGCAAGGATCACCGGCTATCTTCGTAAATTTCATCTCTACATGTTTTTGAAACCTCAAAGATAGCAAAAGTTAAGCGAATTTCTTAACTTTGCAGAATTCGAACAGTTAAAACTAATGACATACAGAATATGAACAGCAAGAACATTTCGCTGCGCCTTATCATAATGAACTTCCTCGAGTTCGCCGTATGGGGCGCCTACCTTACCTCTCTGGGCCGCTACCTTGCCAACATGGGTCTCGGTCCCCAGATCAAGTGGTTCTACGCGATGCAGGGAATCGTATGCATCTTCATGCCCGCCCTCATGGGTATTATAGCTGACAGATACCTCCAGGCCCAGAAAGTGCTCGGCCTCTGCCACGGCCTCGCGGGATTGTTCATGCTGGGCGCCGGCGCCTATTGCATCTCCGCTGGAGATGCGGTCGCCTTCGGCCCGCTCTTCGCCCTCTATGGAGTGAGCGTCGCTTTCTTCATGCCGACGATAGCCCTCTCCAATTCCGTAGCGTACATAGCCCTCGAGGGTGCTGGCAAGGATCCCGTCACCTCCTTCCCTCCGATAAGGGTCTTCGGAACGATAGGCTTCATAATCAGCATGCTTGTCACTAACTTCCTGAAGATCGACGGAGTCGCCCTCCAGGATTCCTACACCCAGCTTATTTCCTCGGGCATCCTCTCGGTCCTCCTATGCGGATATGCCTTCACGATGCCCTCCTGCCCGGTTAACAAGAACAGCGGAGCCTCCCTTTCCGAGTCCCTCGGCCTCAAGGCCTTCAGCCTTTTCAAGAACCGCCAGTTCGCGATATTCTTCATCTTCTCGATGCTCCTTGGCGCCTCGCTCCAGATAACCAACGGGTATGCGAACATGTTCCTCGGGTCCTTCAAGTTCAATCCCGCTTTCGCAGACACCTTCGCAGTCAAGAACTCCAACGCGCTGATTTCAATCTCCCAGCTCTCCGAGACCCTCTGCATCCTTCTCATACCCTTCTTCATGAAGAGGTTCGGTATCAAGAAAGTGATGCTCATCGCGATGTTCGCATGGGTATTCCGCTTCGGCTTCTTCGGAGCCGGACGTCCCGATATGCCGGGCGTACTTCTCTACGTCCTCTCCTGCATTGTCTACGGTGTCGCCTTCGATTTCTTCAACATCTCCGGCTCCCTCTATGTCAATGAGAACACGACGACAGATATCCGCTCAAGCGCCCAGGGTCTCTTCATGCTCATGACCAACGGCCTCGGAGCGACAATAGGAACGATATGTGCCGGCATGGTTGTAGAAGCCTGCGACTGCTTCCATAATCCCGCCAACTGGCCTCATGCCTGGTACATCTTCGCCGCCTACGCCCTCGTAGTAGCCGTCCTCTTCATGATCCTCTTCAAGGATCCCAAGAAGCAGAACGCCTAGCTGCCCCCCATAATCCACAGGGCATAGCCACCTGCATTAAGTAATTATCTCCCAATCGTTTACACCAAACCGTCTCCGGATTTTTCGGC
>JAKSJS010000031.1 GCA_024398155.1 Bacteroidales bacterium
GCATATTCCTTGAATATCTGTTCAGGAGACATCTCGCTTATTGTCTGGGCGATTCCTGTGCCCATGAGGTCGATGACGTTACCTCCCCAGATAAGGTTCATCAGGGGGATGATGACTATCCATACCAGGAAGCTTCCGCAGCAGATGATGAATGCATACTTGAGTCCGATGATGTAGCCAAGGCCCATCACGGCGGCGCCGGTATTGAGCTTCAGGACGAGTTTCGCCTTGTCAGCGACGACGGCGCCCCAGCGGGTGAAGGCCGTCGAGACGGTCTCGCCCCAGGCGCCGACCGTCGACACGACGAAGTCATAGAGGCCGCCGATAAGGCCGCTGATGACGAGAGTCTTGGCGCCTGACCCGCCGCCCTCGCCGCTGACGAGGACCTGGGTAGTGGCAGTGGCCTCGGGGAAGGGATACTTGCCGTGCATTTCCTTTACGAAATACTTGCGGAAAGGTATCAGGAAGAGGATTCCGAGGACGCCTCCGAGGAGGGATGAGAAGACCATCTGGGTGAAGTTCACCTCAAGTCCGAGGATGTATATTGCGGGAAGGGTGAAGATGGCTCCGGCCACTACGGCGCCGGAGCAGGCACCTACGGACTGGATTATGACGTTCTCACCGAGGGCTCCCTTGCGGCCGAGGGCGCTCGAGAGGCCCACGGCGATAATGGCGATGGGGATCGCCGCCTCGAATACCTGTCCGACCTTGAGGCCGAGGTAGGCGGCGGCCGCCGAGAACAATACTGTCATCACTATACCTATCGAGATGCTCCAGAGGTTGACCTCGCGGTATTTCTTTTCGGGAGAGAGGAGGGGCTTGTACTCCTCGCCGGGAGCGAGCTCGCGGTGAGCGTTCTCCGGCAGTTTCTTCACTTCGTTGTCCATATTGTTTACTGTAATTTACTTGCCTTGCGTATGAGGCGGGCCTCCTTGGCCTCCTGCTTGGCCTGGGCCTCGAGAGCCTTCTTCTTGTTCTTCCTCAAAGCCGCAGCCTTCTTTTCTTCCTTAGCCTTGGCCTTGAGTTCGTCGCGCTGGTCAAGCTCCGCCCATTTCTTTTCCCTTGCCTCGTCGCGCGCCTTCTTCTTCGCAACGCGCTCCTCGGCCTTGCGGGCCTTCTCTGCCTCGGCGAGAGCCTTCTTCTCGGCCTTTATCTCCTCCGGAGTCTTCTGGACGGGAGCCTTGAGGCTGTCCGCGGGGGCCGCGGCAGCAAGGCTGTCGGCGGCCGCCCTGGCAATGGAATCCGAGACGGCGGCGAGGGAATCGGCCCGGAACTTCGCAAGCGAATCAGCGAGAGCCGTAGAGTCGGCCTTGAAACGCGCTATGGAATCGGCCATGGCGATGGAATCGAGCCTGTGACGGAGCTCGAGAGAGTCCTTGCGGCGAGCACCCTCGATCGCGAGGACGCGGTTGAGGGAATCGCGGGCGGCTATCTGTTTGTATATGCCCCTGATGTATCCGGGGAAATAGATGTCGGTGTACTTGAAGGTCGCCTTCGGCATCTTAGAGTAGCGCGTCCTTTCTCCGGGACGCGGGACTATCGTAGTTATAGCCTTGGGCGAGTCGGGGCGGCGCTCGGGCGTCCACAGGAAGCCCTTGAAGCGCTGCTCCTCCTCGGCGAGCTGGACGACCGGATAGGCGTCGCTCTTCGGAGCCTCGAAGTAGTAGACACGGTCGATGGAGCCCTCCTTGAAAAGGGCCGAGAGCATCTTGGAGTCCTTCTTGTTTACGGTCGCGAGGGCGTCGTTCTCCTCGATGAAGAACAGGGCGTTGGCGCCACCGAGGGCGTCGAGACGCTCGAGGTCGCCCTGGGAATCGAAGTATGCGACGATCTCAGCGCCTCGTATCTGGTCGAAATGGACGTCATCCTCATTGATATGGATGAAGGAATTGGACATTAGGTTGGCCTTCTTCAGGGCGCTGTTCTCGATGACGACGAAGATACTGTCGGCATTGTACTGGTGGTTGCCCTCGTTGAAGACAGAAGGGTTCTCGTACATGCGGCCGAGCGAATCAAGGTCGGTATAAAGGAGGGAGTCGCAGACGACCTGCATCGTCTCGCGCCATATCTTGACATTGTGGAGGGCCGTAAGGAAGCCTATCTTGGTCGAATCCTTGGGGATCCTCGCTATCGAATCGGCAATGGCGATTGAATCGGCACGGGCCTTCTCCTCCATGGAGAGGCTATCCAAGCCCGTCATTCCAAGGGTGTCCAGCCCGTCGTCCGGAATCTGGCCGGCATTAAGGATAGAGTCCTCGAGGGCCTTGAGGGAGTCAGGGACGAAAGCCGTCGAATCACCGGCCGCGAGGGAATCGAGGGCGGGCGCTATAGAGTCGAGGGAATCACGGATCCCGGCGAGAGCGCGGAGCGAGTCCCCGGCAGCAAGTATTGAGTCCTCAAGATCACGCAGGGTGTCTATGGATACAGGAGCTTCAGTCTCACCTTTCTTGGATTTCTTAGACTTCTTCTCCTTCTTTTCCTTCTGCTTCTTCTCGGGCTCGGCCTTGGCCTTGGACTTGGAATCGCTTTCCTCCTGTTTCCTGGTCTGGGGAGGATTGTCGGGAGTCGTACCGGCGAGGGCCTCTGCGGCCTCTTCGGCGGCCTTCGCCGCAGCCTCCGCGGCCTGGCGGCGGAAGTTCGTCACGGGATCGAGCTGGCTGTCCTCCAGTCTCTTCTGGGAGTTAAGGACCTCGGTACTGTCGACCTCGAACCTCATCACGGTCTTGTAGATGAAGAGGTCGGCGCCGATGAAGGTCGAATCGACTTTCGTTCCGTTCTGGGACCAGGCGATTATCGCAGGTTCGCGGACCATCGTCACCGTGGAGGTCGAATCCTCATAGAATATGTGGCCGGCCACAGCGGAGACGCTGCGGGTCGTATCGGTGACCTGGGCGTGGCCGTCCATCGTGACGTCGGAGCTCAGGCGGTTGAACCACAGGGTGTCGCACCATCCTTCCTGGTTCTCGGACATGACGTGGACATTCCTGCGGAAGCAGAACATCTCATCGGAACGGTGATACCATCCCGCGTCCGCCGAAAGCATGTTGTCATCTTTCCAGACGTTGGTGTTCTCGTAGAAACGCGCCTCGTCGCGGGGACTCTCGTACTCGAGATGGGTCGTCTTTACGAACATCGTGTCGGAGAACATATTGACGTCGCGGTCGAAAGTGAAGACCTTCTTCTTCGAGTCATAGGTTCCCTCGATACTCTCTATCGTCTGGCCGTCCTTGTCGCGGAGGGCTCCTCCGTTACGGAAGATGGCGAGGGAGTCCCTCGTGTTGGAGTCGAGGTTCTTTATGCTCAAGGTGTTGCGGTACTTGTCGACAAGCTGGACAAGCGTGCCGCGGAACTCCGCGAGGTCCTGGTCCACGATGTATGTCAGTTTGTCGCTCGTAAGGACGGTCTCCTCCTGGAGGAGCTTTACGTTGCCCCATGCGTCGATCACATTGGTCGACATGTTCCAGAAAGCAGTGTCGCAGATGAGGTAGGTGTTGTTGTGGAGGAAAGTGGCGGGGCCGCCGGGATTGCCGCCGAAGGCCTTTCGGTAGCTGACACCGTTTATCTCGACCTGCTGGAGACGGTTGGCGCTGACAAGCCTCACGAGGCTGTCAGTATCCTCCTTCTCCTGGGCGGAAACGACAGCCTGCAGCGCGAAAAGGAGCGCTGCAGAAAAGAGTATCCGTATGTAGCCTGATGCTTTCAACTATTCCTTGAATTTCTTAGCCCAGCCTTCCTTTTCGAATTCGCAGTCCTTGAACAGCTTGTCGATAGTGATGTGGGTGGACTCTATCTTCTCTGCTATGAACTTGTCTATCGCCTCGATTGCCTTGGCGTTCTTCGCCTCGTTGAGAAGGAGGTCATAGTCGGTGGAGAAGGCTGCGGGGTGGGCGGGAAGGATCTTGTCGACCTTGATTATCTTGTAGAAGATATTGCCGCCGCGGCCCTCGTTGTCAAGGGACTCGACAGGCTCGGAGATTTCGCCCTCGGCGAGATTCCGGATCGCGGCGTAGTCCTGGGGACGGAGCTGGTCGATCTCGAAATATGAGGAGCCAGTATTGGGGTCGGCCATCTGGCCGCCATTGGTCTTCGTCGGGGCATCCTCGGAGTAGAAACGGGCGGCGAGGTCAAAGGAGACGGCGCCGTTGTTTATCTCGGTCTTGAGGCTGTCGAGGGTCTTGAAGGCCTTGTCACGGTCTTCGGAGGTATATTCGGGCGTTATGAGGATATGGCGTGCATTGAACATGTCGCCCTTCTTCTCGAGGACTTCTATGATGTGGAACCCGTCTGGGGTCTCGACTATCTGGGAGACGACGCCGGGCTTGAGGGACATCGCGGCATCGGAGAAGGCAGGCCAGAAGATGCTCTTCGAGGCCATGCCGAGCTCGCCGCCCTTGCGGGAGGAGCCGGGATCCTGGGAGTAGATGCGGGCAAGGGTCGAGAACTTCTCGCCGTTTATGATGCGCTCACGGATAGAGAGGAGGCGTTCCTTGGCGGCGAGCGCCGCGGCCTCGCGGTCGGGATAGAGGCATATCTGGCGGAGCTGGTACTTGATAGGCACCACGGAAAGGTCCTCCGTCGCGATACCCTCGACGTATTTCTGGACGTCATAGGGGGTCAGGTCGTCAATCGTGCCGGCGACCTTCTGCTGCATCTGCTGGGTCAGGGTCTGGTCCTCGAAGGCCTGGCGCCACTCCTTGCGGAGCTTGTAGAGCGACTTGCCGAAGTAGGCCTCTATCTGCTCGTCTCCGCCGAGGGCGGTCTTGACCTCGTCGAGACGGCCCGAGAGGGCGCTCTCGACCTGGTCCTTGTTGACCTCGAGGGAGTCTATGCGGGCCTGCATGAGGAAGAGCTTCTGGACAAGCATGTTCTCGAGGATCTCGCAACGCGCGTTGGCGTCGGAGGACATGCCCTGGGTCCTTCTCATCTGGACCTCCTCCTCAATGTTGGAGATGCGGATCATCTCGTTGCCGACGACGGCAATGGACTTGTCTATTATGCCGTCGGGGTATTTCTGGGCCGAAGCGGCTATCGGGAGGGCAAGCAGAAGGACTGCTGATAAGATCGTTCTATTCATATATCACGAAACGTTTTGACTCGGCGGCATCCTGAAGCAAGGACTGTTCCAATGTGGATACAAGAGCGTTTTTTCTGGAGCCTATTATCATTTCACGGATTTCATCCGCGCTGTATTCGAGGGGAGCGGGGGTGCCGGCCCTGGCAAAGTCGACTATGTAGGCGATGTCCACCTTGCCGTAGTCGTCGGAGACTTCGATCCAGGAGCCGTTCTTCTGGGAGAGGAGGCTGCCGTAGTCGGTTCCGAAGTCGTGGGAGAGGGTCAGCATGTCGACCCATTTCCCGCCGTAGTCGGTGTATTTGTCGGCCATCGTATAGGCGAGGCTGTCGGCAAGGACGAGGTCAAGAGTGTCCTTCGAGGAGATCAGCTTCTTCATCTCGTCGAGGTTCGGGGAGTCGGCGGACATGCGGAGGAAACGGGCCTTGACGACGGGAACCTGGAGGACAGGGACACTCTTGTCATAGTAGGCCTTTATCTCCTCGTCGGAGACCTCGGTGTCGAGCCTCTCACGGATGTAGAGCTGTTCATAGCGGTACTTGAGGAGCGCACGGCGGTAGTCCTCGAGCTCGTCTGTGACGTTCTTCTCCCTCTTGGAAAGCTGTTTCTCGGCTATGTCCATGTAGACGTAGTCGGCAGCCCAGGAGTTGATGTACTGGAGGGAGAGGTTGGTGCTGTCCTCGGAGGAGATGCCTCCGGGAAGGACGGCGAGCACCTCGCTCCTGTAGAGCTTGTGCTCCCCCACCCTCGCAACGACATCGTCGTCATGGAAGATGTCGGCAAGGAACTGGCAGGACGGGGCCGCAAAAGCCGTCAGTACGAGAGCAGCCGCAAGTATGAGGTTCGATTTGCGCATATTCGTAGTCATAATAACTTGCAAATATATAAAATATTTGGTTAAGGACAATCCCGCCCGCCCCGGAAAGCCCAAATCCCTGAGTCACAGCGCATTAAGCAATACCGTCGCGGCTTTTTGCCGCGACGGTATTGGGTAAATCGCTGAATGTCAGGGGAGTAGCTTTATTCGGAAATGTAGGTGACGATATCGGAGACCCAGAGGTCAGCGCCCTCGACGGGGTTGAGCCACTCCATCGTTATCGAATGTTCCTTCTCCTCAAGATCGAAGTTCCAGAAGAGGTCGTTGCTTCTTGAATGGTAGTCTGCGGGGAGACCCATCACTGCCGCTTCCGGGTCATGTCTTACAAGGCTGACAGCTGTGCTGAAACTATTGAAGATAAAATGGTTGTCCGTCTGCAAGGAAAGCATATCAAGTTTTGTCAGCAAGTTTGCAGACTTCGCGATATTTATTATGAAACTAAGAAAAAAACCTTACCTTTGTTAAAGTCCATTTGGTAACTTGTCCTTTGTCCCTGTATACACCAACAACTAAACATAACTATCATGAAAAATCGTTTATTATTTCTGACGGCTGTAGCGCTATTTATTACAGCCTGTTTTTTTCAATCTTGTGACAAAGATGGACTTGAGCAAAAATCAACAGTTCAACTCCCTCAGCATGTAACTCGCAACTACCGTTCAGTAGATGCGGCGTTATCGATACTGAATGATTTTTTGACTTCCAACGATGCGCCGACTAAAGCCGTTGCACCGAGGTCTATTTCTAATGTAACTGTTTATTATGGCGTCAAGACAAAGGCGGCTATGTCTAATGAAACAGTTCCGATAGCTTATCTTGTTAATTTTGAAAATGAATGTGGCTTTGCTGTTTTAGGAGCTCACCCAAAACTTCCTGGCATAATAGCGATCTCTGATTGCGGAAAAATCTTAGATGATTTGTCCGTCGTTTATAAAGACAGACCTTGCCAATATCTTTGGGAAGGAGATGTCGAGGATGGCACTGAACCTTTATTGAATTCCATTGACCCATATTGCCCTGAAGATGGTGATTATTATTCGTTAGCCCATAAGATAGACACATTATCATCTGCCTTTATTCGCGATGGTCTTGATACAACTATACGCCTTATTGGGGACACAGTATCACATGGCGGTGGTTCGACTCCTCCGTCGCGTTTATATGTTGAGAGGAGCCCTTTCTTAACCTATTCATGGGGCCAGACAGCACCATACAATAAGTATTGTTTTAGAAATGTGAACCAGAATGCTCATGCTGCAACTGGTTGTTCTACAACCGCGTTAGCAATGATTATGGCTTATAATGAGTTTCCTATGTTGATTGTAAATCATTATTTGATAGATTGGCCAGAGATGAAAACCCATATGACCGCAGATTCTCTTTCTGAATTGGGCCAAGAGTATGTTGCTCTCCTAATGGGCAGCATTTTTAATAATGTCGATAAGTGGACTGCGTTGTGGGATGGAGAGCCATATACAATGATTACTCCAGAACAGATAAAGGATTGGATGGAGGAAATGTGTTATTCTAATCCCACAAAACTTAGCAGTAGCGAACTTGACTTCGACATGAGGCACGAAATAAATGATATGCTCCAACTTAATCTGCCAGTATTTATTTCAGCGATACCAAACACTGGACTTAGTAGCTCTCATTCCTGGGTAATCGACGGAGGCAAGTATGAGTCGGATACGTCAAACAATTATCTATATCATTTCAACTTTGGCTGGGAGAGGTATGGAAATGGGTATTTTTCTATTAACTGTTTGAAGCCATCCTCTCCAGTTGAACTCGATGACGATGACTACGGAGTGGTTGATGATGATGTGTACGACCATCATTTTAGAGTAATTACATACGGAGTGCCTTCGGCTACCTATGTCAAGGAAGTAAACTTTTAGAAACAAAAACTTATGAGTGGTTATTGTAAATTCATACTCTCAATAATAGCCGGTTTGTGCTTGTTGTCATCCTGTGATGCCCGGCTTCCGGGAATTCAATTAACCAAAGACTATTACGAACTTGACTGTCAAGAACAAACTTTCATGATTTCTGTAGAAAATAGTAGCGATACTGATGAAGATGGGATATTCGGATTGTTCTCATACGAAATGAAACCCGTTGCGGAGGATTCTGAAATACGAATAAGCAATGACTGGATAGAAGTTTATGTCCCACATAGAAAAGGGCATGAAGCTTTGGTTACAGTCAAAGAAAATAAAACTTCTGAAGATAGGATCATTAAATTTTGGGTAAAGAACCCCTATCACGAGGATTGTTGTTGTATCCTCCAGCATAGGCAACAGTAAACAAAAGTATAATGCGATATTAACATACTTCAGTAACAAGAATTGCTCTGCTCGGCATCGAGCAGAGCAATTCTTATCTGACAGTAAGAGAGAAATGCCCGGAATTTTACAGCAAAAAGGGAGAGCCGCGAGCGACGAACGATAATTGAGTTGACAGCCAGAATGCCCGCAAGATAGGGCTTGAGGTCCATATCTCGGCCAGGTCCGCAGGACAAAGGACATTATCGAGCGGGACCATATCTGCGGCCCGTCCGGAAGACCCGTCGAGATAGAGATGTTAGCCCACGGCGCGCTGTGTATGGCGATAAGCGGGAAGTGCTACCTGAGCCTTCATGAATACGGAGCCTCAGCAAACCGCGGCTCCTGCTTCCAGATATGCCGCCGCGGATATGAGGTTACCGACGTCGAGACGGGCAATCAGCTCCTTGTCGACAACAAGTACATAATGTCGCCCAAGGATCTCTGCACGATAGAATTTATGGACAAGATCATCGCCGCGGGGGTTACGGTCTTCAAGATCGAGGGGCGCGCGAGGAGCGCGGAGTACGTCCGCAGGACAGCCTCCTGCTACCGCCGCGCCGCCGACGCCGTGCTCGCCGGGAGCTACACTCCCGAGCTCGCCGTCGCCCTCAAGTCCGAGCTTGCCGAGGTCTTCAACCGCGGCTTCTGGGACGGTTACTACCAGGGCGCCCGCCTCGGCGAGTGGTCCGAGGTCTACGGCAGCAAGGCCACTAGGACTAAGGTCTATTCCGGCAAGATAACCAACTGGTTCGCAAAGATCGGCATAGCTGAGATAACGGTCGAGTCCGAGCCTTTGAGAGTGGGCGACAAGATACTCGTGATCGGCCCTTCGACGGGCTGCGTTGAAGTCGACGTCAAGGAAATCAGGGTTGACCTCAAACCCGTCCAGGAGGCCCCCAGAGGCGTTCCCTGCTCGGTTGCGGTCCCCGCGGAGGCGCTTGCGGGCGCCCTCGACGGCGCCGGCTCCGCCGCGCCGACCGGGAAGCTCCGCCGCGCCAACCGCGTATATGTCTGGAGAGAACAGTAAACACCCCGAAAAAATCCCTCTCGGCAAAAAGAAATTCCCCGTGCTCCCGGAATAGAGCCTTCCCGGACAGCCCCCACCGCCCCCAAAGACCGCTGTCAAAAGCAAACCGGTGCAATCCGGCACCGTAACGCACCATTTTTAGGGATTTTCAGTAAAAATGGTGTAAAGGAAGGTATTATCGCACCAAGCAGAGCGTTTTTCGTGGAAGTCGGGGTTTGCCAAATATTTCATATATTTGGTTAAGGACAATCCCGCCCGCCCCGGAAAACCCAAATCCCTGACTCACAGCGCATTACCCAATACCGTCGCGGCAAAAAGCCGCGACGGTATTGGGTAAATCGCTGAATGTCAGGGGAGTAGCTTTATTCGGAAATGTAGGTGACAATGTCGGACACCCAGAGGTCAGCGCCCTCGACGGGGTTGAGCCACTCCATCGCTACCGTATGTTCCTTCTCCTCAAGGTCGAAGTTCCAGAAGAGGTCGTTGCTTCTTGAATGGTAGTCTGCGGGGAAGTCCATCACAGCGGCCTGCTCACCGTCGACGAGGAATCTGACCTTGGCGACATAGTCGGGTGCGCCGCCTGTGAGCCATCCGCGGAGGACTAGGCCGCGGCCGGTGAAGCTTGCGCCCTGGAAGTTGCCATAGTAGCAGTTGAACCAGTCCCTCTTGTCGACCTTGAGTCCCTCGAAGGAGACCTCGAGGCGGACAGGAGCGGGTTTCTGGAGACGGATCACGACGTTCTCGCCGTCAACCTTTCCGCCACCTTTCGCGACCATCTCGAGAGCCTGCTCGAAGCTTTCGGCATAGACCTCGTTGAGGCTGTAGGGCGTGAAGTTGAGGCAGCTGTCCTCGATGGGCTTGAGATAGGAAAGGTATTCCTCAGGGATAGCGTCATAGCCGACCATGGTACCAAGGATACCGGCAGCGGAAGCGGGGTTGCAGTCGGAATCCTGGCCGCAGCGGGTCGCTATCTCCATGGTCTTGCCGAAGTCTCCCTCGCCATAAAGGAGGCCGATGAGGAGGTAGGCGCTGTTGACGAGCGCATCGATATTGAAGTCGGCGAACATGCCCTCGGGACATCCGGTCTCATGGGACCACTTGTCCTCACAGACCTGCCATGCGGCCTTCCAGTCAGCGGGATCGTTCCTATAGCATGCGAGGACGTCAGACATAGCCTGGTGGAAATGTGTCTCCTCGGGTATCATCTTCAAAGCGTCGGTCGCGACCTTCACAATATCGTTCGAGAAGAAGGCGTTGGCGTACATGGCGGCGACGAAGACTCCGCCGTACCATCCGTCACCGTAGTTCATGAGGTGACCGACCCTGTCGGCTATCTCAGCCGAGCTGAGGGGCATGCCGGGGCACATCAGGCCCGCGAAATCGGCCTCGATCTGGAAGTCGATGTCGTTCGCATGGGGATTGTACTTCCAATGGCCGGACTCGGGAGGCATGATGCCGTTAAGGATATTGTATCTTGCGGACTGGTTCGCATGCCAGAGGGGGTATCCGGCGTTGGCGAAGGCAACGGCGAACGAATCTGCGGGAGCATCGACACCGAGACGGTCCATGACGCCGACGAAGGTCAGGTCCATGTAAATGTCGTCATTGTTGAAGAATTTCGCTACCTGGTCGGGGGCCCATTCAAGGGCTACAGAGTCGGGAATTACTCTTCCGAGATACCGGAATTCGGTGGGCTGGCCATAGGACACGCCGATAGTCTGGGCGGCCCAACCGCCCTTGATCTTGTCGAGGAGCTCCTCCTTGGAGATCTCCACGGTACGGGGAGCGCAGGAAACCAGCGCTGCGATGCCGGCGACAGCGGCAAGAACGTATTTACGCATTTTCATGATTTGATGTATATAGCATTATGTTTGATGAACTATCGGTACTTGCCCTCGGAGGCGTCGTCGAGCATGCCGAGGTAGGAGGAGTAGCGCTCGGCGCTGATAAGGCCCTCGTCTACGGCGGCCTTGACGGCGCAGCCGGGCTCGTGGGTGTGGGTGCAGGGCGTGAAGCGGCAGCCTTCCGAGGCGCGGAGCATCTCGGGGAAGTAGAGGCCGATCTCCTCGCGGGCGAGGTCGACAAGGCCGAAGCCGCGGATGCCGGGGGTGTCTATTATGTAGCCGCCTCCGTCGAGGGGATACATCTCGTAGAAAGTCGTTGTATGCTTGCCCTGGAGATGGGCCACGGATATCTCTCCGACCTTCGGGTCGAGGGCCGGGTTGAGGGATTTGATGGTCGAGGACTTGCCGACGCCGGACTCGCCGGAGAAGAGCGAGAGCTTGCCGGCGCAGGCCTCGCGGAGCTCGGCTATTCCTTCGCCTGTCCTGTTGGAGGTTTCTATGACGCGGTAGCCGGCACCCTCGTAGATTGCCTTGAAACGGGCTATTTCCTCAGGGGCTTCGCTTCTGTAGAGGTCGGTCTTGTTAAGGACTATGAGGGGCTTAACGCCGTAGACTTCGCAGGTTACGAGTATCCTGTCGAGGAAGGGAAGCTTTATCTCGGGGAAGTAGAGGGATACGATGATTACTGCCTGGTCGACGTTCGCGGCGATTATGTGGCTTTGGCGGGAGAGGTTCGTGGACTTGCGGATTATGTAGTTCGAACGCTCCATGACGGAGGTTATGACGGCCGGATTCTCGGGCGTTATCTCTCCCTCCGCCTCGTAGTCGACAATGTCTCCTACGGCTATCGGGTTCGTCGCAGTGGAGCCTTTAAGCCGTATCTTTCCGCGAAGGACAGCGGGGAAAAGATCCCACTCCGGGAGGGCGGAGAGGATGTAGTGGCTTCCAGTATGTTTTACGACCGTTGCTTTCATTTCTGTTACTTACTGTTCACGCCATACATAGACGCGGTCGGCGCGGCGGAGCTTTTCGGTCGGCGCGGCGGAGCCGGCGCCGTCGAGGGCGCTCCGGAGCGCCTCCGGGGGAACCGGAACCGAGCAGGGTACGCCCTTCCCGACTTCCGGGACGGGCTTGAGGTCGACCCTTATTTCCGTTATGTCGAGCTCGACGCATCCGGTCGAGGGACCTATTACAAGTATCCTGTCACCGACTCTCAAGGGCTCGGACTCGACGGTTATCTCCGCAACTCCGAGCTTTGCGAACCAGTTGGTTATCTTTCCGGAATAGACCTTAGTCCTGGTGGCCTTGCTGCCGTAGACTTCGGACCATTCGCCAAGGCGTGCGCCCTGGTAGTAGCCGTCCCAGAAGCCGCGGTTGAAGACTTCCGCGAGCTCTTTCTTCAGCGCGGCGGCGAGCTCGGGGGTGTAGCTACCGGCGAGCACGGCGTCGGCGGCGCGGCGGTAGCAGGAGGCCGTCCTGCGGACGTACTCCGCGCTCCTCGCGCGCCCCTCGATCTTGAACACGGTGACTCCGGCGTCAATGATCCTGTCAAGGAATTCTATAGTGCAGAGATCCTTGGGGGACATAATGTATTTGTTGTCAACGAGAAGCTGGTTACCGGTCTCGACATCTGTGACTTCATACCCGCGACGGCATATCTGGAAGCAGGATCCGCGGTTCGCCGAGGCTCCGTATTCGTGGAGGCTCAGGTAGCATTTCCCGCTTATCGCCATGCATAAGGCGCCATGGGCGAACATCTCAATCTCGACCCTCCTCCCGGAGGGGCCGCAGATGTTCTCCTCTTCGATGATATCCTTGATCCTGCGGACCTGGCCGAGGGTGAGCTCGCGGGCGAGGACTATGACGTCCGCCCACTGCGCATAGAACTTCAAGGCCTCGGCGTTGGATATCGAAAGCTGGGTAGAGATATGGACTTCGAGGCCTATCCGGCGGGCGTACATGATAGCCGCCATGTCGGAGGCGATCACTGCCGTGATGCCGGCCTCTTTGGCCGCGTCAAGCGTCTTCCGCGCGTCCTCAAGGTCGTCCTCGTAAAGGATTATGTTGAGGGTAAGGTAGGACTTCACCCCGGCCTCGCGGCATATCCGGCAGACCTCCGGAAGGTCGCTGAGCTTGAAGTTGTTGGCGGAGTGGGACCTCATGTTGAGCTTCTCCACTCCGAAAGATACCGAGTCCGCACCGCCCTGGAGCGCGGCGTAGAGGCATTCGAACGACCCCGCGGGGGCCATTATTTCAAGCTTCCCCACCATTATTTCGTCCTTCCGACAAGACGGTCGGCATAGCGGTGGAGCATCTCGAGACGCACTTTAGTGAGTCCGAGTCCGGCGACGCACTCTTCGGCGCGTGCATGAAGCCTTATTATTTCATATTTGGCATCCTCGTCGACACCGAGGTCCTCGTAGATGCCCTTTACAACGGCAATCTTCGCGGCCTTCTCCTCTCCGCTCACGGCCGGGGCGGCCATCGCTGCGAGAAGCTCGCCGCGCCGCCCGCCGGCCTTCTCAAGGGCCTTGGTCAGCAGCCAGGTCTTCTTCCCGTTCAGGATGTCGCCACCGATAGGCTTTCCGAAAACTTTCTCATCGGCGTAGTTGTCAAGGTAGTCGTCGGCAATCTGGAAGGCGAGGCCGAGGTTGTAGCCGAAGTCGTAGAAAGCCTCACAAGTCTTTTCGTCGCAGCCGGCAATCAGTGCGCCCATCTTCGCCGAGCAGGCGATCAGGACGGCCGTCTTGAGGCCTATCATCTTCATGTAGTCGTCCATCGGAACCTCCTCGAGGCTCTCGAACTCCATGTCGTACTGCTGGCCCTCACACACTTCTGCGGCCGTTTTCGAGAACAGCTCAAGCACCTGGGGGAGCACTGGGACCGGCGCCTTGGCGATACGGCGGTAGCTGTCTATCGACATCACGTCACCGGAAAGGATGGCGGTGTTGTCGCTCCATCTGACATGCACCGTCGGCATGCCGCGGCGAAGGGCGGACTTGTCCATTATGTCGTCATGGAGAAGCGTGAAGGTATGGAACACCTCAAGCGCCTCCGCCGGACTCAATATCGACTCATCGAAAGAGTCCTTGAAGAGCGAATAGACAAGCAGGCAAAGACGCGGGCGCACCCTCTTTCCGCCGATGGCGATAGTATATCTCAAAGGGTCATAGAGCCCCGCAGGCTCCACAGTGAACTCTATCTTCTCGAACAGCTCCTTGAGCGTTTCCTCAATCTGTACTTCAGTTATCATGTCGTAAATGTCCTATCGATTGCACAATCATACAAAGATAGAAACATTTTCCCGAATACAGGAACACACGCCCGGTCAATTTGTCAAGGGCACCAAAAAGAAGGCTTCAGGATACTTTCCAGACACATAGAAATTCCTGAAGCCCTTCCGCCATATAATCCTCGGCCTCCGCCGCCGTATCGTAAGACTCTTCTGACCTCTACTTAGCTTTGACCAGGCGGTCGAACCTCAACCTGATTTTTGTCCCGTCCTCAAGTATCAGGTAAATGTTAGCCTCCCCTTCAAGTGCGTCTTTTGTCGCAGTCATAGTTCCGAAGATTTTTATTTTTGCCTTTTGCGGGTGTTCAAGAACTAGTCCATCTGTGACATCAGGACCTGGAGCTGTTACATAATCAAAACTTACTGTCACATCCGGCGTTGACGAGGTGTATGAAAAATCATATTTATCCTCGTCATACGCCGCAAAGGGGATCTCGTCCATAATAATTCTGACAACGGTATTATAGCCGCCGCGGACCTCCGGGTCAGTGACAGAGATACGCCCCGAAATGAGTTTCTTGCTAAAGTCGTATATTCTGTAATCGATTTTTCCTTCCGACGGAAAAATCCAGGGGATTCCTTCCGAGGATGTAAAATCAGTGAAACAGGAATCCGGAATTTCTCCTTCATCAATATTGTCAAACCCAAGCCAGTCACAGGAGGACAGCATAATTGCCGCGACAGCAAAACATATCGCAAATAACTTCTTATTCATAATTTTAGAGATATGTGGTCTATTAATTCATCCATTCGTCAAAGTTAGCATAATTTCCTTACCGACAAAACGTTTGGTCCCCCCAAAAAGGCTTCTGTTTCTGTCGGGGAGCAGTATTCCGGCTGATTCTTTGCGTTTTTCAGACAAATTTCAAGAAAAGCGCAATTTCTGGCTGATTTTCCGCTTTTTTCAGCCGGCTCCTCCTTGATGAAGCGGTTAATGTTTACAGCCCGGCTAAATCTTTGAATCATAGTGAGTTAACCGATACCGTCGCGGTTTTTTGCCGCGACGGTATAAACTAACACTCTGTTAATCAGCTATTTAACTTCGAAACGCCGTTATTTGGTGCGGAGAACGGCGTTGGCCTTGGAGACGAGGAGGGCGGCGGGAATCGCGGGGTCGAGGAAGTTGGCCGAGAAGCAGTCCTTGAGGACGGCTTCGAGGTCCTTGAGTTCCGAGGCCGGCAGAGTCTCGCGGAGTATCCTCACCTTCTCGAAGGCCTGGATGCCTTCGACGAGGCGCTCGTAGCGGATGCTGGGGGCGCCGGGGTAGACGATGTAGGTGTCGCCGGCGGCCCAGGGGCCGAAGCGGCTGTCATTCATCGGGTCCTCGGGCCAGCTGCACCATGCCCAGCGGAGGTAGCCGTCATATCCGACGGCGGCGGCATGCCAGCCTATCATGGCGGACTCGGCAGCAGGCGAGAAGGTGAAGGTGTTGGGACGCTCGGGGGCGCAGCAGGTGTAGAAGGTCAGTTTCTGACCTGCGGCACGGCGAGCCTCGAGGGGAGCACCGGCGATGAGGTCGTAATTGTAGCCGACACTCATGTCGTAGACCATCGAAGCCTCGGAGGAGGCTATCGAGTAGTTGGCGGCCCCGGCGATACGGAAGCCCGGGTCGGCTTCCTTGAGCACTGCAAGGGCGGCCTTCATCTGGTCGACGGGACGCTCGTCCATCGCAATGCAGGTTATGTCGAACCATCCCTTAGCCTTGAGATGGGCTGCGAAATCCTTGAGGAAAGGAAGTATCAGCTCGCGGTAGGGAGCCTCCTTGGGCTCGCACTGAACGTACTTGACGCTGTTAGTAGCGCAATCATAATAGTCGAAACGGTAGGTCCAGGGGACGAGGGTGTAGCAGTCGATCTGTTCCTTCACGCCACAGCTCATCATGAACTCGATCCAGCGGTCGAATACCTCATAATCATAGCTCCAGGAGCCGTCGATGCGTTTCATCTTGGCTATCATGCTCTCGAAGGGGGCGTAGGTCTGGCAGTTCCAGGGCTGCTGGATTATGGAAGCCGTTATGACCTTTCCGCCAGCGGCGGCATACATCTCCATCGTGGGGCGCATTGCATCGAAATGCTCCTTGCTCCAGAGAGGGACGTCATAATAGCGCGCAACGGCATAAGGGTTCTGCCAGAGGTCGAGATGGAAGCTCCACTCCGAGGGGGCGGGCAGGACATGGTCCGAGACCATTATCTCGAGGGGGAGGGTCTTTACCGTTCCGTCATACTTGACGCTCACGCGGCCCTTGTAGAGGCCTTTGGGAGTCCCGGCGGGGACGCTGACCTCGAGCCATACGG
>JAKSJS010000032.1 GCA_024398155.1 Bacteroidales bacterium
CGCCTGCCCCAAGAGCAACCGGGGCCGCGACGTCATGATAGACTCCCCGAGCGCCATCGACCAGGAGCAGATGGACGAGCTTTTCCTTGAAAGCAAAGCCCCCAAGGCCGAGTAATGAAAGGTAAGGCAAGAACATATATCCTCATTATCCTCGCCGGCGTCCTTCTCGGACTCGGGACGGCCGTCGGCGTGGGTACTCTTTACGAAAAGACCTCGACCAACGAGGCCTGCATGTCCTGTCATTACCATACTGACGCGGACAATGCCTGGAAGCAGTCCTACCACTATCTTAACGGAAGCGGTGTCTCAACGGACTGTGCCGCGTGCCATCTTCCTCCGAAGGGCACGCCCGCCCATTTCTGGGCGAAGACAAAGGTCGGAATAAAGGACCTCTGGTCCTATATATGGAAGGATAAGGAAGACATAGACTGGAACATGAAGAAGGAGCTCGAGTATGCTTCGAAGATAGTGTACAACGAGTCCTGCAAGGAGTGTCATACCAACCTCTATCCCGAAGGCGTCTCCGACGACGCGATAACCGCCCACCTCTATTACGAGGAGAACGAAAGCAAGCTGGACCTCCAATGTATCAGCTGCCATCTCGATGCCGGCCACTATAATCCCAATTACAGCCATTCCAAGATGGCGGGCCTTCCCGTTTCGAAGTCTGGCGCAAAGGATATGTTCCTCGAACCCGCGAAGATTGAATCCTTTGCGAACTTCAAGGAGACGATACCGATGACTGCGGTTTCCATCGATATGGTTGCTGTCCCGGGAGGCAGTTTCGTAATCGGCAGTCCGGAGGACGAGCCGATGAGGAACTCCGACGAGGGACCGACGAAACTCGTCGAGATATCCCCTTTCTTCATGAGTGAGATAGAGGTTACGTGGGATCAGTACTGGGCCTTCTACGGCGAGACCATGTCCGAAGGAAGGACTCCCCCGTCGAAGATATATGCCAATAATTCCCGCAAGGACCTTGACGCCGTATCCGGCCCGACTCCTCCGTTCGGCAATCCCGACCAGGGATGGGGCATGGGCTCCCGTCCTGCAATAACGATGACCCATTATGCCGCCGAGATATTCTGCAAGTGGCTGTCCCTGAAGACGGGAAAGACCTACCGTCTCCCTACCGAGGCGGAGTGGGAATATGCCGCACGCGGAGGCTCCCAGGAGCCCTATTTCTTCGGCGGAGACCCCAAGAAATACTCTTCCGAAGGCTTCCTGAGGTCCATTTTCCCGGCCGACACCTCTACCATATCCTCGTATGCGGTCTATAAGGAGAACAGCCGTAACAGGACCGGTGAGCCGGGCAGTGTAAAGGCCAATCCCTTCGGCCTCAAGAATATGTACGGCAACGTCATGGAATACTGTTCCGACTGGTACAGCGAGACGGCCTACAGCCTTATTACCGACGGAGAAAAAGACCCGAAAGGTCCCTCCGAAGGAACCGAGCATGTCGTCCGCGGCGGAACGTACGCCGACGACGCTGCCCTCCTCAGGAGCGCCGCCCGCTCCCACACCCGCCATGATGCATGGCTCCGCACCGACCCCCAGAACCCCAAGAGCATCTGGTGGTATTCAGACGTAAAATCAATAGGATTCCGCGTAGTATGCGAAGTCCCGGAAAATTTGAAATAAACAACCATAATTATATCACTATGAGCAACGAAAAAATCAACAGGAGAAAGTTCCTGTCAACTTCCGCCCTCCTTGGAGCAGCAACCCTTGCAGCTCCTGCAGTCCTCACATCCTGCAACTCCAGGAAACTTGTTCCCCTTCAGAAGGAAGGCGAGTACTATGTTCCCGAACTTCCCGACAAGGCCATCGAAGGCCGTGAACTGAAAGTCGGCCTCATCGGTTGCGGCGGACGTGGCAACGGAGCCATCCAGGACCTCCTCAATGCCGCCGACGGAATCGTAGTATGGGCTCTCGGAGATGTCTTCGAAGACCGTCTCAACTCAGCCAAGAACATGCTTGCAACGAATTGGGACCAGCATGTAGCCGACGAGAACTGTTTCATAGGATTCGACGCCTATAAGAAAGTCATCGACTCCGGCGTCGATATGGTAATAGTCGCCACTCCTCCCGTATTCCGTGCCGAGCACTTCAAATATGCAACCGAGAAGGGTGTCCACTCCTTCCTTGAGAAACCTATCGCTGTAGATGCAAAAGGCTATCGCACGATCATGGCCACCGCAAAACAGGCCGTCGCCAAGGGACTCTGCGTCGTCACCGGAACCCAGCGCCACCACCAGCGCTGCTACGTAGAGGCCTACAAGAAGATCCAGCAGGGTTATATCGGTGAGATCACCGGAGGTAACGTATACTGGAACCAGGGTATGCTCTGGTACCGTGAGCGCGAGAAAGGCTGGAGCGACATGGAATGGATGATCCGCGACTGGGTCAACTGGAAATGGCTTTCCGGAGACCATATTGTAGAGCAGCACGTCCATAATATCGACGTATTCCTCTGGATGAGCGGCCTCAAGCCCGTCAAGGCTACCGCCTTCGGCGCACGCCACAGAAGGATCACCGGCGACCAGTACGATATGTTCAGCGTCGACTTCGAGTTCGAAAACGGCATCCACCTCCACTCCATGTGCCGCCAGATAGATGGCACCTCCACCAAGGTCAGTGAATTTGTCCAGGGAACCAAAGGCTCCTGGAACAGCGAGACCAACGAGATCAAGGACCTTGACGGCAACGTAATCTGGAAATACGACGAGGAGGCTGCAAAAGCCGAATTCACCCAGCATAACCCCTATGTCCTCGAGCACGTTGACTGGGTAAACCACATCCGCAAGGGTGAGGCACACGACGAGGCTACCGGAACGGCCATCTCCTCCCTCGCCGGCGTTATGGGCCGCGAGTCCGCATACTCCGGAAATACCGTTACATGGGACGAGATAAGCGCTTCCGAGCTTGACTACATGCCCGAAAAGCTCGAGCTTGGCAAGATGGACATGTCCAAGTATGTCGTAGAAGTTCCCGGAACAGGAAAGTAAAAGACCGATATGGAAAGACGAGATTTCTTCAAGAGTGGAGTCCTTGGCGCCGCGGGCCTTGCCCTCGCGTCGGCTCCGCTCGCCGCTCTTTCGTCATGCACGAAAAAGCCCCGCTACAATACTGAACTCAAGCTTTCCTTCCAGGAAGGGACAGCAATCGGTGAGACCCTCGAGGAGAAGTTCGACTATATGGAGTCCCTCGGCATCGTCGGCTTCGAGCCGGGCGGACAGCGTCTTGTGAACGACTTCGACAAGATCCAGAACGCCCTTCAGGGACGTAATATAAAGGTGTCGGCGATATGCGCCGGCTTCAAGGGCTTCATCCTTGCCGAAGACTCCCAGAAAGAGCTCTTCGACACGACCATGAGGGAGATCGTTGCCGCCGCAGGAGCCATCGGCTCCACCGGCGTCATCATGGTGCCCGCCTTCAACGGCCAGCAGCCCTGTCTGCCCCATACCCAGGCGACCCGCGACTACCTCTGCGAGGAACTCGCAAAGCTCGGTGAGTTCGCCCTTGAGAACAACACAAGTATCATCCTCGAGCCCCTCAACCGCAGGGAATGCTTCTATCTCCGCCTTGTTGCCGATGCCGCCGCGATATGCCGCGACACCAACTGCAAGGGAGTGAAGTGCATGGGTGACTTCTGGCACATGCAGGAAGAGACTTCCGACTATGCAGCCTTCATGGCGGCCGGCAAGGAATACCTCCAGCATGTCCACATCGCAAGCCGCGGATGCCGCGCGATGCCCGGTGAAGACGGCGAGGAAGACAACTATGTAGAAGGCTTCAGAGCCCTTAACGAGCTCGGCTACGACAAGTACGTAAGCTTCGAGTGCGGATGCATCGGCAACAAGGCCGAGGCCGTCCCCGCCGCCGTCGCCCTCCTCCGCGACCAGTGGGCCCTTGCCCAGAAATAAAGCCGATGAAAAGGATATTTTACCTGCTGTTGTCCCTTCTGGCAATAGCCTCCTGCGCGACGAAAAACCCGCGGGACGAGTATCACGTATGCGCCTTTGTATGGCCTTCTTGTCATGATGATTCGCTTGGAAGAGCCAACTGGGAACAGGGTATCGGAGAGTGGGAGGTCATAAAGAAGGGCAATCCCCGCTTCGAAGGCCATTACCAGCCCCGTATACCCCTTTGGGGATACGAGATGGACAACGACCCCGCCGTCGTCGAGAAATGGATTGAGACAGCCCTTTCCCACGGAGTCAACACCTTTGTCTACGACTGGTACTGGTTCGACCATTATCCCTACCTCGAGAGCGCTCTTGACGACGGTTTCCTTGGTGCTCCGTCCAACGAAAAGATGGACTTCTTCATCATGTGGGCGAACCACAACGTCAAGCACAACTACTGGAACTATCATAAATGGGGAGACGACGAGTCCCTCCTCTGGACAGGCGTTATTGACCCCGCCGACTGGCCTGTAATCGTCGAACGCGTAATAAGCCAATATTTCTGGCGTCCCAACTATGTCAAGATCGACGGATGCCCCGTATTCGCCATGTTCGATGTCCAGCTCTTCCGCGAGAGTTTCGGAAGCGACGAAAAGGCAAGGGAAGCGATGGACTATTTCCGTGCGGAAGTCGTCAAAGCCGGCTATCCCGGTCTCCACTACATGATGATGTGCGGAGGCGGGTTCGGACTTGAGGACTGGAGCCGCAAATGGGTGGCGGACAACTCCGTATTAGGTCCGGACAGCTGGTCCTGGTACAATATGGGAGGCTTCGACCCGGACTATCTGAGACACTGCGAAACAGCAAAGAGCTATCGTGAGTCATGGGAAGGAGAACTTGATTTCCCCCTCTTCCCCACGGTTTCCATAGGATGGGATGACAGTCCCAGATTCCCCGCTAAAGGTGCTGCTGACGTCACATGCTTCCACAATACCCCGACGGTATTCGAATCCTATCTCCGTGACGCGAAAGCCTATGCGGACGCCCATGCGGACACCCAACCCAAATTCGTTTTCATAAATGCATGGAACGAATGGGTTGAAGGCAGTTATCTGCTTCCGGACAAGCTCAACGGTTACGGTTATCTCGAGGCAGTAAGAAACGTCTTCAAAAAGTAAAAAAAAGAGCGCCCACTCCACTTGTTCGATTCCTCGGTTACGTGGATTCGACAGGTGAGATGTTCTTTAAAGGAGGCATATTTGTTCTGAGGGCCGGAGACAAGGCTCTTGAATTTTAAATAAATGAGTAAGCGATGAAAAATAATCTCCTGGTCTTAGTTCTTTTGTGCGCAGCTGCATGTCAGCAAAATCCTTTTGTGACGGTTTCTCCAGACGGCAGTCTTGCCATAATCCTCGACAACAGCAAAATAAGGGTTGAAAAGAATTCAGCCGTCGTAATAGCTGATACCGAAATATCGATGGCCACAGATTGCGGGGATTATATTCCTTCTCCAGATCCTCTTAAAGTGCGTCATACAAAAAAGAAGACAACCCTTAGACCCATAATGTATCACGCCTCTCAAATAGAGGACTGCTATAACGAGACAAAACTCGTTTATGAAGATTTTGACCTGATACTCCGGGCATATGATGAAGCCGTTGCGTATCGCTTCGTTTCCAAGTCCAGAAAACCGTTCAAAGTTATTTCCGAGAAAGCCGACTTCGCATTCCATGAAGGAGCCTTAGGCCATATTCCATATGTGCTTGCAAGAGGCTCTTTTGAACGGCAATTCAATAATTCTTTTGAAAACCAGTATGTTCATATCCCTCTCTGTGAGTGGGACTCCGCGAGGCTTGCTTTTCTACCGATAACAGTTGAGAGTGAAGGGTATACCGTTTGTCTCACAGAGTCGGACCTTCTCAATTTCCCGGGCCTTATGTTCAGCAATGTCGATGGGAATACCACTTTGGAGTCAATCCATGCGACGTATCCAGCCGCAGTCAAACAGGGTGGCCACAATAACATTGAGGGTAAGGTGACGGACCGTAAGCCGTACATAGCCGAGTGTGGCGGCAAGGAGCAGTTCCCCTGGCGCATAGTCGCGGTCGCTGACAATCCTGCCGGCCTTATTGGCAGCGACATTGTCTACAAACTGGCCACACCTGCTGACAAGAGTGTCGACTGGAGCTGGGTCAAACCCGGTAAGGTCGCCTGGGACTGGTGGAACGATTGGAATCTTAAGGGAGTTGACTTTGAAGCCGGCATAAACACCGAGACTTACAAATTTTACATTGATTTTGCCGCCGAACATGGCCTTGAGTATGTAATCCTTGACGAGGGGTGGTCTACTGTCGGCACGGCTGACCTTTATGACATCATTCCGGAAATCGATCTTCCCGAGCTCATCCGTCATGCGGATTCGAAGGGTGTCGGACTTATCCTGTGGGGCGGTTACTGGGCTTTCCAGAACGACATGGACGGTCTTATGAAGCACTATGCCGATATGGGCATCAAGGGCTTCAAGATCGATTTCATGAACCGTGATGACCAGCCCATGGTCAATTTTTATTGCGATGCCGCTGAGGTTGCTGCCAAATACCATCTCATCCTTGATTTCCATGGCGCGTTCAAACCTTGCGGTCTGCAGCGTACCTATCCCAACGTTCTCAACTTCGAGGGCGTTTATGGAGAGGAGATGCAGAAGTTCTATGACATCAGCCGGGACCAGATGGACAATGACTGTACAATACCTTTTGCGAGGATGGTTGCCGGTTCTCTTGATTATACCCCGGGTGCTATGAGGAACTCGACTTATGAGAGTTTCCGTCCTGTTTCCCATGAGCCCATGAGCCAGGGCACACGCTGTCACCAGCTTGCGCTTTACCCGATATTCGAAGCCCCCCTTCTAATGTGCTGTGATTCCCCAACAAACTATATGGAGGAGCTTGAATGCTTTGAATATATGGCCGGTATCCCAACCGTATGGGACGAGACGATTGGTGTGGACGGCGTGATTTCCGACTATGCCGTAATTGCACGCAGACGTGGTACTACCTGGTATGTGGGTGCCATCACAGATTGGAGCGCCCGTGACATTGATATTGATTTCGGTTTTCTCCCTGAAGGAACATACAGGATGGTTTCCTATGCTGACGGTCCCGATGCTGATATGAATGCTGAGGATTTTACCAAATCAAGTTCGACGCTTTCTTCGGGAGACGTTCTTCCTGTCCATCTTGCTCCCGGAGGCGGTTGGGCCGCGAAACTGGAGATGATGTAAAAAGCCACCCCATAGCATTGGGGTGTGCTCATCAATCACCTGACGCTCTTTTTTTGTGTTACAGTGCTTTGTGCTGGAGGATGTGGAGTACTTCGACGCACATCCTTGTATTGTGGTAGGCGCTCTTCTGGAAGCCTATCAGGTCATCTTCCATGTAAGGTTCACCCTTGGCGTTGCAGCGGCGGCGCCATTCTCCCGATTTGTCTATCATGTGGGTCTTGATGTAGTCCCACTGGCGGAGGGCTTTATGGGCGGCCTTGGGCTCGTCATTGTATTTCCATGACCAGAGATTGGCGATTACGTTCTCGGCCTGGCACCACCAGTAGCGGTCGGTGTCGAGTATGCCTTCGGCGCTGCACTTGCTGATAAGGGAGCCGTCGGGCTGGAGGCCGGCGAGGCCGCCCTCGAGGGAGGCTTTCGCGATAGGACGTATCTTGTTGATGAGGTCTATGTCGCCGACCTTGAAGGCGGCTTCGAGAAGGAGCCAGGAGGACTCGACTTCGTGGCCGTAGGAGCAGCCGTAGTCAAGGGCGTGCCGCTCATGGTCGAAATAGAGGTTCATGTGGCCCGTGGGGGGGTTGTAGATCCTGTCGGCAAAGAGGTTGAGAAGGTTTATTATTGATGTTCTGACGCGGGGGTCGGGCCATATGCGGTAGAGATTGGCGTAGGCCTCGAGCATGTGGATCTGGGTGTTGAGGCTCTTGTCCCAGTCGTTTTCCTTCTCAGCAAGGGGCGAGAAGTCGCGGGCGGTAGATTCGAGGTAGCCGCCTGAGACTTTGTCTGCGAGGTTCTTCTCGATGGTGAGGAAGAGGTTCTGGGCGAAGCGCAGTGCGCTCTGGTCTTTCGTGGCGCGGACATATTCGCTTATCGCATAGATGGCGAAAGCCTGGGCGTAGGTCTCCTTCTTTGTCTCGAGACGCTCGCCCTCGGAGTCGAGGGACCAGTAGACTCCGCCATGTTTATGGTCGAAGAACTGCTGGAGGAAGTAGTCCTTCGCCTTTGTCGCGGCAAGGAGCCAGTCCTGTTTCTTTGTCATACGGTAGGCGGCCGAAAGAGCCCACAGAAGGCGGGCGTTGAGAACGGTTCCCTTGGGGGCTGTTGTGTCTACAGAGCCGTCAGCGGCCATTTTTCCGAAGAAGCCGCCCTTGGGGTCGGCCATATTTCCGGTCCAGAAAGCGATGATGTTTCCCATTGCTTCCTGGACTTCACGCACGAATACGTCAGTCTTTTCAGTCATAATTATGAGGTTTTGGTTTCTACAAATTTAATAAACTTTCCTGTAAAAACCATTTTTTCTAACTTTGTACAAAATCATTTTTATGAGAAGATTCTTTGTTACGTGCTGTTTTTGGGCGGTTGCCATCCTTGCTTCTGCGGGGGCTTCCGTCGAACTTGACTGGCAATTGAGCTGTTCGGATTCCAAAGACGGCGTAAGGAGTGAAGAAATAGAGGCGGTGGTTCCCGGCTGTATCCAGTTCGACTGGGCTAGGGCCAAAGGACTTCCGTCCTATCACGAAGGCGACAATGAAGCCCTGTACTCGGGGCTTGAGGATAAGTACTGGCACTACACTTCATCTGTCAGGATCGAAAAGGGCAAGGGCGTACCGTTCCTTGTCCTCGAGGGGGTTGACTACGAATATGACCTTATTGTCAACGGCACTTTCCTTTTCCATCATGAAGGGATGTTCACCCCCGTGAAGGCCGACCTGAGTGCTTATGCTGGAAAGGAAACCGATATAGAAGTCGTAGTCTATCCGGCACCAAAGCGCGAGGGCATGGACATTTTCAGAGGCCTTGGACTCGAGTCCTCTGCGAGCTGCAAGCCGGCCTTTTCCTATGGATGGGACTGGTGTCCCCGATACATTACCCTCGGCATCTCCGGAGGAGCCCGTATAGACTATCGTCCTGCTGTAAGGCTGGAGGATGTCGAACTCTCATACCGTCTTGCGGAAGACCTTTCCTCTGCGGTTCTTACCGTAGGCTTTGACGCGTCTGCAAGATCCATTGTCAAGGCGGACCTCATATCGCCCGAAGGAGCAATTGCAGCCACCGGCTTCTGCGAAACCTCCGGCGAGGGATCCATATCCATGAAAGTCGCCTCCCCGGAGCTCTGGTGGCCGCATAATTACGGCACCCAGCCCATTTATGAGGTCCGGCTTTCATGCTGTGACAAGAAAGGAAGGGTGACTGACGAATACATCCGCAAGGTATCTTTCCGCCGTTCGGAGATGGCTTACAACGAAGGCGCGCGTCATGACGGAGCCGAAGTGACAGCGCCGGCGACCATCACCATAAACGGCCGCCGCATCTTCGCCCAGGGCAGCAACTGGGTGCCTTCGGAGATGTGTTACAGCGAGGTGAATCCGGACAATGTCCGCACCCTCTTAACTTATTTGAAGGAGGCCAACATGAACATACTCCGCCTCTGGGGCGGATCGTATCTGCAGCCCGACTGGTTCTACGACATGTGTGACGAGATGGGTATAATGCTCTGGCAGGAATTCCCTCTCGCCTGCGCCAAGTACAGTGATGACGACGCCTATCTCGACGTCCTTTCGCAGGAGAGCGCCACCATGATAAAAATGCTCCGCACCCATGCCTCTGTCGTCATGTACTGCGGCGGAAACGAGCTTTTCTTCACCTGGTTCGATGGCAAATGGGGCGGCATGAGCTACCAGTCCAAAGCCCTGCGCCTTCTCGACTCGCAGACTTATAACCTCGATCCGGGTACACCTTTCTGGTTCGCCTCTCCACAGCCCGGCATACGTCATGGCGGCTACTTTGCAATCGAGAACGGCTATGAACTTGTCTCGATGTTCTATGATACGGACTACTTCGGCTATACCGAGTTCGGATGCGGCTCGATTTCCGAGATGGATTACCTGAAGGACATTGTCAGCGAAAATGACCTCGCCCATCCCTTTGGGACATCCATCTGGCAGGCGCGCCATGCGAACCTATGGGGCAATCTTGGTGTAACCTCGCTGATTACGGGTGTCGACTACTCCGGAGATCTGGCCCGCGGCACATATGACGCCAACGAGCTTCAGGGCAACTGCTACCGCACGGTTTTCGAACTTGCACGTCAGAAATGGCCCAGGACCTCAATGGCCATCAACTGGTGCTTCAACGAGCCATGGAAAACGCTTGGCGGGAACGGACTTGTCAATTACCCGACCCACATAAGGCCCTCATACTACAAGGTGAAGGAGGCTCTACGTCCCACCCTGCTTTCACTGTCTTTCCGCCAGTTGAGCTGGAATGTCGGTGATGAGGTCAAGCTTAATGCCTTCCTGCTCAACGATTCCGACGCCATTCTTCCCGGATGCGTGGCTTCCGTTGAAGTAATTGCCGGGGAGGAAACGGTCCTCTCGGAAGAAGTTTCGTTCGGGGAAACGGCACCAAGGCTCAATTCTTCATGCCCGGAATCGATGACTTTCAGAGTTCCGTCGGTTCCTGACGGGCGCATAACCATGAGGATAAGCTCCGAAGAACATCCCGAGTGGAATTCCGAATATACAATATACGTAAAGCAATAATGAGTGAAGTAAGACCTAAAAAGTCCCTTGGACAGCATTTTCTGACAGACCTGTCGATAGCCAAAGCGATAGCCGACGCCCTCGTCGTTGAGGACGGCGTCGGGGAAGTCCTTGAGGTCGGCCCCGGAATGGGAGTCCTGACCCAGTATCTCCTCGAGCGCCCGGATGTGGACCTCAAGGCAGTAGAAATTGACATGGAGAGTGTTGATTACCTCCTCGTCCACTTTCCGAAGATAAACGGCCGTCTTGTGGCTGCGGACTTCCTCAAGATGCCTCTCGAGCGCTTCTTCGGCGACAGCTTCTCCGTCATAGGAAACTTCCCCTACAACATATCCTCCCAGATATTCTTCAAGATCCTTGACTACAAGGAAAAGGTGCCCCAGGTCGTATGTATGATCCAGAAGGAGGTTGCCGAAAGGATAGCCGAAAAACCCGGGACGAAGACCTATGGAATCCTTTCCGTGCTGCTCCAGGCCTGGTATGACATAGAATATCTCTTCACTGTCGGAGAAGGCGCATTCAATCCCCCTCCCAAGGTAAAGTCGGCGGTAATCCGCTTTACGAGGAACTCCCGCAAGGAACTGGGATGTGACGAGGGCCTTTTCAAGACCGTTGTCAAGACCTCGTTCAACCAGAGGAGGAAAACGATACGCAACAGCGTGAAGCCCCTTGTCCAGGCGAAAGCCGAAAGGGAGGGATGGGACGCAGAGACGCTCGCGGCGTTCGTCTCCGACCCTGTCTTTGACCTCCGCCCCGAGCGTCTCTCGGTCGAGGACTTCATAGCCCTCACTCTCAAACTTGCGTAAAAGTCCTTACTTGTACTTGTCGAACTCCGGAAGGGTGGCTTTGGAGATGAAGTCCTTGTAAGTCCTTGAATCGCGTGGACAGATGAGGAGGATGTCTTTGGCGTCTATGACCATGTAGTCCTCAAGACCTTCTACAGCTATAAGCTTGCCCTGGTCCATTGTCGTGAAGAGGCAGTTCCTGTTGTTTTCGGAAAGAACGTTGGTGGCGTTGATTGCGTTGCCGTACTTGTCCTTGTTGTCGAAGGAGTTGTAGTAGGACTCCCATTCTCCGATGTCCCTCCAGCGGAATTCGGCGGGGAACATCCAGGCATTCGAGGTCTTTTCCATGACTCCATATGCGATTGAGACCTTTTCGCATCCGCCATAGGCCTTGTTGATGAAGTCCTGCTCTCCTGAGGTTCCGAGCTTTTCCTGCCATCCTTCGAACTGGCTCGTGAGGAGGGGAAGAAGCTTTTCCAGCTCCTTCCGGATAGTCTCTGCGCGCCATACGAAGATACCGGTGTTCCAGTAGAACTCACCGCTCTCGAAGAAGATCTTTGCGATGTCGTAAGAGGGTTTTTCCGTGAAAGTCTTGATCTTGACGGGAGTGCCCGGAACGATGTTGCCATCGGCCTGAAGATATCCGAACGACGTGTCAGGGTTGGTGGGCCTTGTTCCGAAAGTATATAGCATATCCTTGTCCGAGACATAGTCGAGGGCGCCGGCAATCGTGCTGCAGAAGAGATTGTCGTCGTATATGCGGTGGTCGGCCGGTGTTACGACCATGGTCGCCTCGGGATTGCGTGAGAGTATCTTGTATGTCGCGTACGTGAGTGCGGGCGCGGTATCACGGATGTAGGGCTCGGTAAGCAGGTTGTCGAGGGGCAGCTCGGGCAGTATCGAGCGGACAATGGACGCATACTCGACGGTCGTCACGACGATGATGTTCCTTTCCGGGACTATGCGGGCGAACTTGTCGTAGGTGTGGCGAAGATACGAAGTCTTGGTGCCGTAGATTGGGATGAACTGTTTCGGCATGGACGCGCGGCTTACAGGCCAGAATTTCTTTCCTGCTCCTCCGGCCAGGATTACGCAGTATTGGTCATTGTTCTTCATCGGTTATCTCTTATGTGTGTTATCATATATAAATAGGTGTGTAGGCACCCGGAATGTATTCCACCGTTTCATTGCTTCCGTCAAGTATCACGGCGACAATGTCGAACCATATTTCGGCATCGCCTGCCCTGCGGCCTTTCGCGGAGCGCATATAGGCCGCCGCGGCCTTGGCGATGTTCCTCTGCTTGGCCCAGTCCACGCAATCCTGGGGCAGGGCCTGGAAGGGCGGGCGGCGCGTCTTCACCTCGACAAAATGGATGCCTTTGGGGTCAAGGCTTATTATGTCCACTTCGAGGTGGCCGCTGCGCCAGTTCCTCTCGAGTATCGTATGTCCCTTTCCCACAAGGAAGTCACAGGCTATCTGCTCTCCCCTCCGTCCCGTCTGCTTTTTCTGCCTGTCTTCAACCATGGTGTCTTCTAATCGAACTTCACTATCGTCACTCCCGTGCCGCCGAACTGGATGTGCTCGTCAGAGACCGAGGCTACTCCCGGAACCGTCCGGAGGAACTTCTGGATCTCTTCCCGGAGGACTCCGGTGCCCTTGCCGTGGATGATGCGGACGCTCTGCTGCTCGAGCATGATGGCGTCGTCGATATAGCGGCTGACCGTGTCGATGGCGTCATTGAGACGGGCCCCGCGGACATCGAGTTCGGGCTTGAAGCCAAGCTTTCTCTCCTGGATGGAACTGTCGATCTGGATCCTCGAGCGGTGTTTGTCGGCTTCCTTCAATGTCGATTTGAACTCATTGGCGGTAATCCTTTCGACCTTGTCGTGAGGGAGTTTCGTCGTTATCGTACCTATTGCTACAAGGACGGCCTTGGAGGTTACCTGGGTGACTTCGCCGACCATGCCGTTGCTCTTTACGCGGACCTTTTCACCGACTTTGAGGGGAGCGCTGCGGAAGGCGGCCTCCTTGGCCCTTTCGCGGTCCTGCTCGAGCTTGAGGGCTTCCTCGCGCTCGCTTGCACGGGCCTGACGGCGGGCTTTCTGGCGCTCCTTGCGGGCGTCCAGCTGGGCTATCTTCTTCTCTATGTAGTCGTCCTTCTCCTTCTGCTCCTTCTCCTTCCTTGCGGCGAGGGCTCCCATGAAGCCGGAAAGCTCAGTGCGGGCCTCCTTGGTCATTTCCTTCTCGGCCTGGGACTCCTTTATCGTGCGGATGGTGTTCTCGACCTGCCTGTTGGCGGAGGAGATGATCTCCTCGGCCTCCTTGCGGGCCTCGTCGAGTATCTGGCGGCGGACCTCCTTTATCTCGAGGAGCTCCTTGTGGTAGCGGTCGGTTATGTTTTCGAGGGTGCGGTCGGTGTTCCTTATGTGCTCCAGCCTCTCGTCGAGGGCCTTGCGGTTGCGGGCGATCTTGCGGAGGTTGCGCTCGATACCGACGAACTCATCGCCCGCCCTCTCTTCGGCATCCTTCACGATGTCCTCGGGAAGGCCCATCTTGCGGGCAAGCTCGAAGGCGAAGGAGTTGCCCGGAAGTCCCATTTCGAGGACAAACATAGGGGCGATATTCTTCGCGTCGAACATCATGGCGCCGTTCATGACGCCCGATTCGCCGCGCGAGGCGTACAGCTTGAGGTTAGTGTAGTGGGTCGTTATGACTCCATACACTCCGTTCCTGTCGAGGCGGGCAAGGAGCGCCTCGGCGATTGCGCCGCCGGCTGCCGGCTCAGTGCCTGAACCGAGCTCGTCTATGAGGACGAGCGTCTTTCCGTCGGCATGCTCGACCATCTCCTTCATGTTCACAAGGAAGGAGCTGTAGGTCGAAAGGTCATTGTCAAGCGACTGGTTGTCGCCTATATCGACCATTATGCGGTCGAAGACCGTCATCTCGGAGGATTCGCTCGTCGGGATCAGCATGCCCCACTGGAACATGTACTGGAGGAGTCCGACGGTCTTGAGGCAGACGGATTTTCCGCCGGCATTGGGTCCCGAGATAAGAAGTATGTGCTTTTCGCGGCTGAGGCTTACTGTAAGGGGAACGATCTCCTTGTGCTCCTTGTGGAGGTTCTGCTCGAGTATCGGGTGGCGGGCCTTGCGGAGGTTCATCTCGCCGTTGTCGGAGATGACGGGCATGCCGGCGATTATGTCAAGGGCATAACGCGCCTTGGCCATGAGGAAGTCTATCTCTCCGAGGTATGCGGCACCTTTCTCGAGGTCGGGAAGATAGGGGCGGACGAACTCCGTGAATTCGAAGAGGATGCGGAGGATTTCCCTCTGCTCGGCGAAATGGAGCTCCTTGAGCTCGTTGTCGAGCTCCACGATCTCGGCGGGCTCTATGAAGGCCGTCTTGCCGGAGGTGGATTCGTCATATATGAATCCGCTGATCTTCTTCTTGTTGGCGGCGGCGACAGGGATGAGCATCTTGCCGTCCCTCATCGTGACGCTCGCCTCGGAGTCGGCAAGGCCTTCCTCCTGGGCTCTCTTGAGTATGGCGCTGATCCTTCTGGAAATGGTTCCTTCCTTCTCCTTGAGCTGCTTGCGGATCTCGTACAGGGCGTCCGAGGCGGTGTCCTTTACCTCTCCGTAGCGGTCGAGAATCGTGTCTATCCTTCTTTGGACTTCCGGGAAGGAAACTATCGGACGGCTCATCTTCTTGAGGGCCGGATAGATGCCGTCCTTGATCCCGTCGAAGAAGCCAGTGACCTTCCGCAGGGTCTCCATCATCGTGCGGAGCTTGCGGAGGGAGACGAGGTCTATCGTCGTGGATTCCCTTTCGAGGGGCTTGAGGAAGTCGAGGCAGTCTATGTAGCCGCCGGCGGGGAAGTTCTCCTCGAACATCATGATGAGCCTCATCTCGTCGGTAAGGACGAGGCGGCTCTTTATCGTTGAGACGCTGGTGGAGAATTTCTCGGTCCTGACCCTTTCAGAGGCATATTCCGTCGAGCATTTGGCTTCTATGGCCGCGCGGACGCGGTCGAACCCGAGCTTGGACTCAAGCCTCTGTATGTTTTCCGTTTCTGTCAATTTCTGTTGTCCTTTTCTTTTCTGTCTTCGTCACCGGCGAGCGATCTGTTGAGTATGAGATGGAGCTCGCTTGCGCTGCTCAGGGTCTTTATCTCGCCGGATTTGATGTAGCTTACCTCTCCCGTCTCCTCGGACACGACGATTACCGTCGCATCGGTCTTTTCGCTTATTCCGACAGCGGCTTTATGGCGCATTCCGTAGTTGGCGGGAATGTCGTCGCGCTCGGTTATGGGGAGGGTGCACCTTGCCGCCAGTATCCTGTTCCTTCCTATCACCATGGCCCCGTCGTGGAGGGGCGAGTTCTTGAAGAAGAGGTTCCTTATGAGGCGGCTGCTTATCAGCGCGTCGACGCGGTCGCC
Source organism: Bacteroidales bacterium (assembly GCA_024398155.1). Taxonomy (GTDB): domain Bacteria; phylum Bacteroidota; class Bacteroidia; order Bacteroidales; family UBA932; genus Cryptobacteroides. Next base: position 15,952 of record JAKSJS010000032.1, read on the forward strand.
GGTGTTCATTATGTCTTCAAGGTTGCTGCTGCCGCGGAATACGATCAGCGCTCCGACCTTGTCGCGGGACATTGCGCGGCATGCCTCGACGATCTCGTTCACCTCCTGGCTTCCGATGACCGCATCACGGCCTCTGCCGAAGGACTTGGCGAAGGCGTCGCCGGCCTTCGAGAGCAGCTTGTATCTCGAGCCGAGGCTTATGAGGAACTTCCTCACCTCGGGCTGGAATATCACGATCAGGGCTATCACGCCGACATCCAGAAGGGTCTTCATCAGGGCCGTCATGAGCCTCATGTTGAGGGCGGATACGACGACGCTTATGACGCAGAGCGATATGACGGCGATGAAGATGTTGAAGGCGGACGAGCCGCGTATCCATCGGAACGCGAGGAAGATGATGACCGCCACGAGGAGCATGTCGATGACGTCCACCAGAGATATGTGCATGAAATCAAGGAAGGAGAGTACCATAATTCTTTGCGCGCGTGTATATCCATGCAAAGATAGTCAATTTTTCAGGAAGGCAAGCCGGAAAGCGCTTATTTGAATATTGTTGATAAAATTGTTGAAAATTGAAAAATAATTCGTACATTTGCAGCCCGCCAAAATAGCGCGGAGTACTTAATGTATTTATAATCAATTAATTAACAAACCAATGCCTGGATTAATTGGAAAGAAAATCGGAATGACTTCCGTTTTCGGTGCCGACGGCAAGAA
>JAKSJS010000033.1 GCA_024398155.1 Bacteroidales bacterium
TGGGACTCTAACTGGTGTGGTGGTAACTATGCAGAGAAGATAGCTGAAGACTATCAGATCCGCAAATATCTCTCCGCACGTCTTGCAAAGGCTTCCCTCAGCAAGATCGTCATCGAGAGAACCCTCAAACTCATAACCGTAACGATCCACGCTGCAAAGCCCGGTTTCATCATCGGTAAAGGCGGCGAGCAGGTCGAGCAGCTCAAACAGGAGCTCAAGAAGGTTACGAAGAAGGACGTCCAGATCAACATCTTCGAAGTTAAGAAACCCGAGGTAGACGCAGCTATCGTAGCTGACTCTATCGCCCGTCAGATCGAAGGCCGCGTATCCTATCGCCGCGCGATCAAGATGGCCATCGCCTCTGCAATGAGGGTTGGTGCCGAGGGTATCAAGGTTCAGATCGCCGGCCGCGTTGGTGGCGCCGAGATGGCCCGTACCGAGATGATCAAGGAAGGTCGTACTCCTCTCCATACTTTCCGTGCCGATATCGACTATGCACTTGCTGAGGCTCATACCAAAGTCGGTGTTCTCGGTATCAAGGTCTGGATCTGCAACGGTGAGGTTTACGGTAAGAAAGACCTCTCTCCCAATGCCGGTATCGCCGCAGCCCAGGCTGCCCAGAACCAGCAGCGCGGTGGCCGTGACAACGCCCGTCGTCGTCCCGCCCGCGGTGGTGAAAGAAGAGAGCGCAGAGAGAACAAGTAAGTTACTCCTCTTCTATAGAAATGCGGCCCGTTCCCTTTGGAATGGGCCGTTTTTTTATAACTTTGTGTCCGAAACAATCCCTAGCGAAATGAAAATCAGGAATATTATCATCACCCTTTCCGCCGCTGCCGCCCTCTGTGCCTGCAGCGGTGCCAATGTCGAGAAGAGAACAGCCGTCTATAATGAGGTCATGGATTCCCTTTCGACATCTATCCGTGCTTATGTGGACGAAAATCTTCCGGCCCTCATGAACGACGATTCTCTTGCTCTTGCCGGTTATGAGAACTTAATCGCTTCCGTCAAGGACCTCAACATAAAGACCCTTCTTGCAAACCGCAGGAACGAGCTTGGAGCAAAGGCCTTCTGTGTCCTTCCGCGACTGATCGAGGATGAGGACGAGGTCATGGACTATGCCGCGAAACTTTCCAGGTCCGTCAAGGAGGACAGCGAGGAAGTCCAGGAGATAATAAAGGTGATAGAGAGTCATAAAGCGACCTCAGCCGGCGCGATGTTCACTGACTTCGAGGTCTCCACAGTCGAGGGATTCTATGCCGACGGCAACGTTATTCCCGGCACGAAAAAGCTCTCGGACTATGTCGGGAAGGGCAAATATATCCTTGTTGACTTCTGGGCAAGCTGGTGCGGCCCCTGCCGTGGCGAGATTCCCAATATCAAAGCCGCATACGAGGCCTTTGCCGGCGAGGATTTCGATATCCTTTCGATTGCCGTATGGGACCGCGCCGAGGACTCCTTCAAGGCTATAGAGGAAGAAGGACTCGTATGGAACCAGATGGTTCTTGCCGAAGAGTCCAGGACTGTTCCTACTGACGCCTACGGAATCCAGGGCATACCCCAGATCATCCTTTTCGCCCCTGACGGAACCATCCTCAAGAGGGATCTCCGCGGAGAGGCCATCTCTGAAGCAATTGCCGAGGCTCTCGGCAAATAATGACCGTAAAGGAGAAAATATCGCTATTCCCTCATTCCCCCGGAGTCTACAGATACTATGACTCCGAGGGGAACGTCATTTATGTGGGCAAGGCAAAAGACCTCCACAACCGTGTAGCACAATATTTCGTTGACCCCTCGAGGCTTTCGCTCAAGACCTCGGTGCTTGTCTCGAAAATCGCCGATGCCCAGTTCTCCGTCGTGGATTCCGAAGCGGACGCATTTCTCCTCGAGAACAACCTCATAAAGCAGTACAAGCCCAAGTACAACATCCTGCTCAAGGATTCCAAGACCTATCCCTGGATATGTGTGACTGGCGGGGACTATCCCCGCGTGTTCCTGACGAGGCGTGTCACAAAAGGCGACGGATCGCGTTATTTCGGCCCGTACAGCTCGGTGAAGCACGCGTATGGGCTGTTGGACTTTTTCTTCAAGACTTACCCGCTGAGGGGCCGCGACTGCAACCTGAAGATAACGTCTGAAGGAATCCTTCGCGGCAAATACCGCCCCTGCCTGAAGCTCCATACAGGAACCTGCCGTGGATGTTGTGTCGGCCGTATTTCGGTCGAGGAATACGGCGCCTACATAGACGAGGTCGTAAAGCTTCTCCAGGGCGGCAGCCACCAGATAATCGCCCACTACCGCAGCCTCATGGAGGCGGCTGCGGCCGAGCTCGATTTCGAGAGCGCCGCGCTCTACAAGGACAAGATGGAAACCATCGAGAACCACTACAGCAAGTCCATCATAGCCTCCACGACTGAAAGGGATGCCGATGTGTTCGCCATTGTGATGGATTCCGACGAGGCCTGGGGCAACTTCATGAGGGTAAGGGGCGGATCGATCATCCAGAGCCTCAACCTCGGCTTCAAGCTCCGTATCGAAGAGGAGCCCGAGGATGTGCTCGCGACCTTCATCGGCGAGATAGAATCCAAGTTCGGGACCCTCTCCAAGCAGGTTATTGTACCGTTCATGCCTTCTATGGATATCGATGGGGTGGAGTTCATTCTTCCCGTCAAGGGCGAGCGCCTCTCGCTTCTGGAACTGAGCTCGCGCAATGCAAAGGAGATGAGGCTGAACGCCCTTCGCCAGAGTGAGCACACCGACCCCGACTCGTTCCATCATAAAGTCCTGGAAGAGCTCAGGGATGCCCTTGGAATGGATGTCCTGCCCGAACATATGGAGTGCTTCGATAACTCCAACATCCAGGGAACGAACCCCGTTGCGGCATGCGTCGTCTTCAGGGGCGGAGTGCCTTCAAAGAAGGACTACCGCCATTTCCTCGTGAAGACCGTTGTCGGCGCCAATGACTACGCCTCGATGAAGGAAATCGTCAACCGCCGCTATTCCCGCATGCTCGAGGAGAATCCCGAAGACCTTCCCCAGCTGATAGTCATAGATGGCGGAAAAGGCCAGCTGAACTTCGCATGGCAGGCCTTGTGCGAGCTTGGAATCAATGACAGGCTGACGGTGATAGGACTGGCCGAGAGAATGGAGGAGGTGATCCGCGTACGCGACCCCTATCCTCTTTTCCTTGACCGCAACAGCCAGGCCCTCAAGGTTCTCCAGCATATAAGGGACGAGGCTCACCGTTTCGGAATAACCCACCATAGAGACCGCCGCAGCAAGGCGCAGGTAGCTTCCGCTCTCCGCGAGATAAAAGGAGTCGGCGAAAAGACCGAGCAGAGGCTTCTGCTCCGTTTCGGCAGCGTCCCCAGGATAGCTGCCGCTCCCCTGGAAGCCGTTGCCGAGGTCGTCGGCGAAGCCCTTGCAAGGAAAATAAAAGAAGAACTCAGCAATGAACGCTCTTAACGAAGAAAGATTCAACAAGGCATTCTCGTCCTTCATCCTCGTCGGGATGACGGCCGCCCTTGTACTTACTACCATCATCAAGGCCGGGCGCGCCGGTGTCACCGACTCGGGCCTGTGGCTGCTTATAGTCTCGGCCTTCGGCTCACTGATGGGCATACTCGCAACCGTGCTTTCCGCGTCGGGAAACATCCTGACCTTCCTCTTCGGCCTGCTCGACGTCTCGATATACGGCGCCATGTGCTACATCAACTATCAGCATGGCAATTCCGGCCTTGGCAACGCCATCCTCCACTTCCTCTATTTCGTCCCGATGCAGTTCGTGGGCTTCTTCCAGTGGAAGAAACGCGGCGCCGGAGCCGGCGGGAAGGTGAAGGCGCGCCGCCTTACCTCCCGCAACTGGCTCCTGCTGTCGCTTGTCTTCATAGCCGGCTCGGTTGTCGCTTATTTCATCATAGCCAGATTCGACAAGTCTGCGGCCGATACCTTCCTCAAAGTCTCGGTAGTCCTCGACGTCCTTCCTCTCATGTGCAACATTATCGGCCAGTTCCTGATGTCCGTGGCCTGCATGGAGCAGTGGATATTCTGGATAGGAGTCAACATCACCTCTATCCTCATGTGGTCATTCTCGATGAAGGGCGCGGCAGACTCGTATGCAGCAATCTATATAATCAAGTATAGTTTCTACCTCCTGAATTCCATAAACGGACTAAGGATATGGATACGTCTGTCAAGGCCCGGGGAATAAAAAAATGCCGCGAATTTCCGTATGTTGGAAATTTTTACTTACTTTGTAGGACTATTCGCGAAATTTGTATTTGAAACGTGTAATAAAAATTAATATTTACTAATTAAAACCATTAAATCATGTCAGAAGTAGCAGAAAAAGTAAAGGCTATCATCATCGACAAACTTGGTGTTGAAGCCCAGGAAGTTACTGAGGCCGCAAACTTTACTAATGATCTCGGTGCCGATTCCCTTGATACCGTAGAACTTATCATGGAATTCGAGAAAGCTTTCGAAATCACCATTCCCGATGAGGAAGCCGGCGAGAAGATCCAGACCGTTGGTGACGCTATCAGCTATATCGAAGAGAAACTCAAATAAGGTCAGCCTTATTCAACATTAAACCCGCATCCGTAAGGACGCGGGTTCATTTTTTATATGGGCCCTCGGACTTTTAGAGTTCGGGTTTCTTGGACGCCGAGTAGACTATGCTGAGCTTCGGGGCGAGACCGGAGCCCGCGGCGGGGCCGTGGAGGCGGAGGTCGTAGACCCTGTCCTTGTCGAGCGAAATCGAGGAGGACGAGGAGGACCCGGTGGACGACGAGGCGTTCATCATGCTCATCAGGTAATACATGTTATAGTAGTTGTCGTATCCGTAACCACCGTAACCGCCATAGCCGCCGTATCCGCCATAACCACCATAGCCGTAACCGCCATAGCCGCCGTATCCTCCGTAACCATATCCTCCGTAAAGGCTGTTGAGGTAGCTGTAGTAGGCCATCTGGTTGTAGTAGTCATTGGCGCTGGAGCTTGAGGAGCTTTCGGAGACGGTGATCTCTGTTCCCATCGTAAGGAGCCAGATGTCGTACTTTGCATACGTTTCCTCGTCGGGATTGTCGAGGAATAGTATCTGCTGGGCGTGGAAGGCGATATCGGGGCTGTAGACGAGGGTCGAGCGATGGAACTCACCCTGGTCCTCGGCGTCGATTGACGCGTCGGTAAGATTGGCGAAGATCGCGTAGCTCTTACCGCTGCTTCCGGCAGTTCCATGGAGCTTGCAGGTCGGGCTGAGTTCGGGAGGGAAATGGTCAATCTCGTCGTAGCTTACGCCGTCGACGACCTTGAGCTCGAGGATGGCCTTGTTGATGATGACTTCCTTGCGGTCGAGCCCTTTCGAAGCTATTTCCGCCTCGAGAAGTTCCCTTATCTCCCTGGCGGAAATCACGGGCTTCAGACCCGGACCGCCTTCGACGTAGATTACGTCGGTAGCGGGGCCGGCGGGGAGTTTGTCCTCAGTGTCGGATACGTTGAAGACAAACTGGGACGGTATGTCATTGCTGTTTTCGGGGAAGTTCACCATTCCGGCCAGGAACACGAAGGACGTATCCTTCTTCTCGCCTTCATAAGTCGAAGTGAACTTCATCTCGATGTAGTTTCCTTCTATATAGGTCTTGTCGTCATTGAGGTCGACGGGAAGGTCGAACATGTTTATGCGTCCGCCGTTTCCGAGGGGCTCCTCACAGGTTATGAAGATACCGGGGATGAGCTTGCTCACGTCGAGGGTCGTGTCGGCAATGAAGAGGCCGTCTTCGTTGCGGTTGTCGAGGAACGCCTTGAGAACCTTGTCGCAATAGGCCTCGTTGAAATCGAAGGAGAGCGAGTCACCGCCGGAGAAGGTCGGGTCACCTATTGTTATTGTCCCACAGCCGTCGAACCACTCGCGCTTTATGTCGCCGAGATAGTAGCGGGAGCTGTCGAGCGCGACGGGCTTGAGCTCGTTATCCCGGGCGTCACCGAGGTCGTATACGCGGAAATGCTGGATAAGGGCTTCCTGGCTCTGGTCGAGGGTCCATGTCGTATCGCTCGCCATGGAGAAATGGAAGCCGGTGATCTTCGGGTCTTCGCCGAAGTCGAGGGTGTCCATGACAGGGATGACCGTCATGGCGCAGGAGCGGGTCGTGAGGCCGTGTACGTCGTCCCTGAAGGCTCCGACCGTAACCCTGGTCGAGCTGTAGCCCGAGAGGCTGTCGGATTTCTGGAGGGAGATCCCCGTCAGGTCGAAGGAGGCGATGTACTCGTCGTAAAGCTGCTCCTGGGGGTTGAAATTCGCTCCGAGCCTTGTGTCAACCTCGACACATCCTGCGGCTGCAAGGACCGTTATTATTGCTGCAAGGCCGAAAGCCTTAAACACGTTTCTCATCAGAGATTGTCGTAAAATTCGTTGTACCTGTCAATGTATCCGCCGTTCTCTGCGGCGGCCTTGTCGTATTCCAGAACAGGGAGGCCCTGGGCCTTCGCAAAGGCGATTTCCTCTTCGGGAACGTCGTCTCCGCCGAGGATCACTCCGTCGGAATAGCGCATCGCAAGTTTCGCAAGATTTATGCCGTCGGGACGTTCCATTACGGCTATGTCTTCGGCGCTTACGCCGGCCATCGGGATCCTGTCGGCGAGATCTTCCTGGAAGAGTCCGGCCGGCGCATCATTATAGAGGGAGGTCACGACTTTGCTGCCCGAGAAGATGGGGTCGTCCTTGTAGGCTTTTTTCAGATAGAGGGGGAGGATGTGGGTGATCCAGCCCTGGCAGTGGATCACGTCGGGAGCCCAGCGGAGTTTCTTTACTGTCTCCAGGACGCCGCGCGCAAAGAAGATAGCCCTCTCGCCGTTGTCGGCGAACGGGTTGCCCTCGGCGTCATGGTAGAGGAACTTGCGGTGGAAGTAGTCTTCGTTGTCGATGAAGTAGACCTGCATCCTTGCGGCGGAGATTGACGCAACCTTGATCACAAGGGGACGGTCCACGTCGCTGATGATGATGTTCATGCCGGAGAGGCGTATGACTTCATGGAGCTGGTTCTTGCGCTCGTTGATGGAGCCATAGCGGGGCATGAAGGAGCGGATTTCCTTCTTCCTTTCCTGTATTCCCTGGGGAAGGAAGCGTCCGATCCTGGAAATCGGGGTTTCCGGAAGGTAAGGGAATATTTCGGAGTTTACAAAAAGTACTCGTTTAACTTCTCCCATAGCGTTAATCTAAAAAAAGGCCAAAATACATAGCAAAGATAATGAAAAAATTTGATAAATCACTATCTTTGAGGCCTCAATTGCAACGGAATGGCCGGTAAAGAGTCAAATAAGATAATTTCAAGAAGAATCGCCAATGCGTGGGTCTCCGCCGTGGTGAGCATAACCCTCGTCCTGCTCCTTATCGGCGTTGTGAGCCTGATACTTGTGAACACCGGTTCGGTGGCCGATTATCTCAAGGAAAACATGAGGGTGTCGGTGATCATGGGCCAGTCCGTCTCGGAGGACGAGGCCATGAGCTTCAAGAAGACCCTGGACAGGAAAGTGTTTGTCCGCTCGAGCGAGTTCATCTCCAAGGAGAGGGGCATAAGCGAGATGACAGAAATGCTTGGAGACGACTTCCTTTCCGTCTTCGACGCTGCGCCGATCCCCGTTTCGATAGACCTTACCGTCAAGGCGGAGTATGTGAACTCCGACAGCCTCGACGTGATACGCGACGTGATTTCCGCCTCGCCTCTTGTTGACGAGATCGTCTACCAGCGCTCCCTTGTGGACGCCCTGAACGACAACCTGAGGAAGATCTTCCTCGTCCTTGCGGCCTTCATCGCCCTCATGCTCTTCATCTCGTTCGTCCTCATAAGCAATACGGTCCGCCTCAATGTCTACAACCGCCGTTTCACCGTCCATACGATGAAGCTTGTCGGAGCGACCAAGCGCTTCATACGTGCGCCCTTCATGGTCCAGGGCCTCTTCCAGGGCCTTGTGTCCTCGATGACGGCTGTGCTCGTGCTCCTGGGGCTCCTTTTCCTCGTGAAGAAGCAGTTCGCCCAGTTCTTCGAGATATTCACCTGCCCCCAGCTTGTCGCCGTCCTTGCGATAATTGTCGTTTCGGGCGTTGCGCTATGTGTCGTGAGCACGTATTTTGTTGTGGGAAGACTCGTCTCCCGCAGCCGCGAGGACCTCTATTTCTGATAGATTATGGCAAAAGACAACAATAAACAGATTACGGCCGCAATGGCCATGGACCTCCAGGGCATAAAGTTCCTCCTCATAGGTCTTATCGTGATGATTTCCGGATACATCCTCATGACGGGAGGCGGAAGTGACGATCCCCAGGTGTTCAACTGGGCCATGTTCGACTTCAGGCGCCTTGTCGCCGCTCCGATAGTGATCATTTCGGGGATAGCGATAGAGGTCATAGCGATTATGGGTATCGGCCGCAGGGCCAAAGCGGAGAAATAGCGTATGGATTGGTTAGAAGCCCTTGTCCTCGGCCTTGTCCAGGGCCTTACGGAGTTCCTTCCCGTGTCTTCCAGCGGCCACCTTGCGCTCGGCCGCGCTCTGCTCGGCGTCGAGCCCGGCGGCGACCTCTCCTTCGAGGTGACTGTCCATGCCGCGACTGTACTCGCGACGATAGTCGTGTTCAGAAAACAGATATGGAGCCTTCTCAAAGGCCTCTTCAAGTTCAAATACAACGATGAGACGGACTACATCCTGAAGATATGCGTTTCCATGATACCCGTTCTGGTCGTGGGACTCTTCTTCAAGGATTATGTGGAGGACCTCTTCTCCTCCCTTCTCGTTGTCGGCGTGTGCCTTCTCTTGACGGCTCTTCTGCTGTTCTTCTCCGACAGGGTTTCGGAAGGAAGGAAAGCGGCTGAGAACGCCCACAGGAACGGCATAGGATATATCCAGGCCTTCATCATAGGCTGCGGCCAGGCGCTTGCCGTTCTGCCCGGCCTCTCCCGCTCCGGCACGACTATTTCGACCGGTCTTCTGTGCGGGGTCAAGAGGGAGGTTGTAGCTCAATTCTCCTTCCTCATGGTGCTTGTCCCCATACTCGGAGAAGCCTTCCTCGATCTTCTTGACGGCGGCTTTTCCGCCTCGGCGGTGGGCCTTCCGGCCCTCGCCGTCGGCTTCCTCGCCGCCTTTGTCTCCGGCCTTTTCGCCTGCCGCGTCATGATAGCCCTTGTAAAGCGTGCGAAGCTGAAATGGTTCGCTCTTTACTGCGCTCTGATCGGCCTTCTCACCATAGTTCTCACAATAGCGAAGTAGTCTATGAGAACGCTCTCGTACTTTGCCTCGGATGTCCATCTCGGACTCGATGTCAGCGACCCCGCTGACCGCGAGCGCCGCTTTGTCGCATTCCTCAGGTCGATACCCGCCGACAGGACGGAGAACCTCTTCCTCCTCGGCGATATCTTCGACTTCTGGTATGAGTACAGGGATGTCGTTCCAAAGGGCTACACGAGGGTTTTTGCCGCAATTCAGGACCTTGTGGACGCCGGCGTGAGCGTCTTCTTCTTCGAGGGGAACCACGACATCTGGACGTATAGCTATTTTGAGGAACTCGGCATGAAGAAACTCTCCCAGCCGGCCCTGGTGCGCCTTGGCGGGAAGACCTTCTGCCTCGGCCACGGCGACGGCCTCGGCCCGGTTCCCCGCGGCTACCGCGTCCTGAGCGCAATCTTCCACTGCCGCTTCCTCCAGAAGCTCTTCAGCACCCTCCATCCCTGGATCGCCTTCCGTTTCGGGAACAACTGGTCCCGCCACAACCGCCTTGCAAAGGGTGTGGAATACAATTTCAGGGGCCCTGAAGAGCCCCTGTACAAATTTGCTGTCGAATATTCCTCGAAGACGCCGGTGGATTTCTTCATCTTCGGCCATTACCATGTCCCGGTCGACCTGGTCCTTCCTAGCGGAGCGCGCCTCATGCTCCTCAAGGACTGGATGAAGTCTTCGCCTTACTTCTTCTTTGACGCGGAGCGCGGAGAAGTGGAATTGAGCTGAGCGTCGAGAACGACCTTCTCGGGCATTTCCCAGAAAATGGAATAATAGAATGCATCCCAGTCACCGGAATCCCAGATGGTGACCAGCTCCTCTATGTCTTTGTCCTCGCCCTTGGGGTCGTAGCGGCGCTTGAGGTCGGAGCCGAAGCATTTGGCGACACCCTGCCAGAAGCCGGCCGCGCAGCCGTTGAGGTATTCCTTGATGATGTCGTACGGACACATGCCGCATTCGCGGTCCACAAGCCTCATTATGAGCGCACCCTGGGAGACGGTCATCTTTCTCAGCGGCCCTTCGAACTTGCGGAACAGCTCGCGCTCGACCTCCTTGATGTAGGTGTCCCTTTTGGCGCGTTTGAGCTCGTCCGCGGCTATCGTGCTGTCGACCTGGGCCATCATGTCGCGTCCTACGAGCGCGTACGGGTATGATCTGTTGAAGTTGTATACGAGCTTGTAGTATTTCCTCCAGTCCTTGCCTTTCATCCTGGGCTGTTTGGCATATATCTTCGCGGCTTTGAGGAGATCAACATAGACAGTGTCTCCGTTTTCGTCTATCTGGTACTCCATCGCGTTCCCTTTCATCACGATCTGGGCGGAAAGGCCGGTCGTCCCGACGACCATGAGGCCGACGAGCGTGACAAGGAAATATTTGAAGAATCCTTTCATGATTTCTGCGACAAAGTTAAACAAATTCCCGTATGTCCAAAGGCCTTGCCAAAGTGAATTTCGAGCGCGGTCGAAAATGTGCGGAATTATTTTTTAACAATGTTTGTAAGTGAGTGATTTTGCGTGATTTAACCTTCAACTTTTTCGGTCGAAATATTTCAAAAAAAGATGAAAAAGAGTTTGAATTTGAAGAATTTTTAGTATCTTTGCAGTCCCAAAATTCGCGACAGAATCACCCAACCAATTGACTGTCAATTATTTAGGGAAAAATTGAAAAAATTCAACTATTAAGGTAATAAAGAAATGTTACAACCAAAGAAAACCAAATTCAGAAGGCAGCAGAAAGGCCGCATGAAAGGTCTTGCCCAGAGAGGTTCCCAGCTCAGCTTCGGTTCCTTCGGTATCAAGACTCTCGAGAATTGCTGGCTTACCGGTCGTCAGATCGAGGCTGCACGTCAGGCTGTTTCCCGTTACATGAAACGTGAAGGACAGCTTTGGATCAGGATTTTCCCTGACAAACCTTACACCAAGAAGCCGGCTGAGGTTCGTATGGGTAAAGGTAAAGGTAATCCTGAAGGATTCGTTGCCCCTGTTACTCCGGGCCGTATCATCATTGAAATCGACGGCGTATCCCTCGAGATCGCTAAGGAAGCTCTCCGCCTCGGTGCCCAGAAGCTCCCCGTATCCACGAAGTTCGTCGTTCGCAGAGATTATGTAGAATAATTAAAGGAGAAGACAAATGAAAGCATCTGAAGCAAGAGAAATGTCCGTCGCAGACCTTCGCGACCGCATTGAGCTCGAGAAGTCAAATCTCGACACCATGAAGATCAATCACACTATCTCTCCCATTGAGAACACTTCTTCTATCAGGAAGACGAGAAAGGATATCGCCCTTATGATGACCATCCTCGCTGAGAAAGAGAAACAGAACTAAACAAGACTCTCATTATGGAAAGAAATCTTCGCAAAGAAAGAATAGGTATCGTGGTAAGCAACAAGATGGACAAATCCATCGTTGTAGCTGTTGAGACCAAGGAAAAACACCCTATTTACGGCAAGTTCGTAAAGAAGACCACGAAGTTCGTTGCTCACGACGAGAAAAACGAGTGTAGCGAAGGCGATACCGTCCGCATCATGGAAACCCGTCCCCTCAGCAAGAACAAGAACTGGAGATTAGTAGAAATCGTAGAAAAAGTTAAATAGTAATGATACAGCAGGAATCACGTTTACAGGTGGCCGACAACTCCGGAGCAAAGGAAGTTCTTTGTATCCGCGTCCTCGGAGGTACCCGCCATCGTTATGCAAAGGTAGGCGATCAGATCGTCGTTGCAATAAAGAGTGCTATCCCTGGTTCTGACGCCAAGAAGGGTTCAGTTTCCAGAGCTGTCGTAGTACGCACCAAGAAGGAAATCCGTCGTCCCGACGGCTCTTACATCCGCTTTGATGACAACGCTTGCGTTCTTCTCTCTAACGCCGGCGAGCTCCGCGGTACCCGTATCTTCGGTCCCGTAGCCCGCGAGCTTCGTGAGAACTATATGAAAATTGTTTCACTGGCACCGGAGGTCCTTTAATTTAAGTAGAGTTATGAAAAAGATTCACATCAAGAAAGGCGACACCGTTATTGTAAATGCCGGTAACGACAAGGGCAAAACCGGTAAAGTCCTCGAGGTAATCCCCGCAAAGGACCGCGCTATCGTTGAAGGTATCAACGTTGTCAGCAAACACACCAAACCCAATTCAGCCCATCCCCAGGGTGGTATCGTAAAACAAGAGGCCGGTATCCACATTTCCAACCTCCAGCTCATTGACCCCAAGTCCGGTGCTGCCACCAGAGTAGGTTACAAGGTAGAGGATGGCAAGAAGATCCGTTACGCTAAAAAATCAGGAGAGGAGATCTAAACTATGGCAAAGAAAGAAAAAGTAATCGCCGAGCAGGTTATCCCTGCAGGTTATGTAGCTTCCCTTCAGACTTATTATAAGGAAGAGATCGTTCCCGCCCTCATGAAGCAGTTCGGTTATTCAACCGTAATGCAGTGCCCCAAGCTCGTCAAGATCACCATCAACGAAGGTGTCGGTGACGCAACTCAGGACAAGAAGCTCGTCGAGGTCGCCCAGGAGGAACTCACAACCATCACCGGCCAGAAAGCCGTCATCACTTCTTCAAGGAAGGATATCTCCAACTTCAAACTCCGTAAAGGAATGCCCATCGGTGCCAAGGTTACCCTCCGTTCCACCAAGATGTACGAATTCCTCGAGAGACTTATCCGCATAACCCTTCCCCGTATCCGCGACTTCAACGGTATCGGTGAGAAGATGGATGGCCGTGGAAACTATACTCTCGGTATCAAGGAGCAGATCATCTTCCCTGAGATTGACATTGAGAAGATCACGAAGATTCTCGGTATGGAGATCACCTTCGTAACGACTGCCAAGACTGACGAAGAGTGCTACGCTCTCCTCAAGGCTTTCGGACTTCCCTTCAAGAAACACAACAACTAATTCATAAGAGAAAGAAGTATGGCAAAAGAATCAATGAAAGCCCGCGAAGTAAAACGCGCGAAATTGGTTGCTAAGTACGCCGAAAAGAGACAGGCTCTCAAAGAGGCCGGTGACTGGGCTGCTCTCGACAAGCTCCCCAAGAACGCTTCTCCCGTCCGTCTTCACAACCGTTGTTCTCTTACCGGACGTCCCAAAGGATATATGCGTGCCTTCGGCATCAGCCGTATCCAGTTCCGTGAGATGGCAAGCAACGGCCTCATCCCTGGCGTAAAGAAAGCAAGCTGGTAAAATTTCTTATACATTATAATATTATTAACAATCGGATATCGGGCGTCAAATGAGACGCCGGTCCTCTAAAAAGACAAAAAAATGACTGATCCTATTGCAGATTATCTGACAAGAGTTCGCAATGCTTACCTCGCAGGTAAGAAGGTCGTCGAGATCCCTGCTTCCAAGATGAAGGCAGCCATCACGAAGATCCTTTGCGAAAAGGGCTACATCCTCAGCTACAAACTCGTTGAGGGAGAGCCTTGCGGTACAATCAAAATCGCCCTCAAGTATCATCCTCAGACCAAGACTCCCGCAATCAAGAAGATTGAGCGCATCTCCCGTCCCGGCCTCAGGACCTACACTGATGTAGAGAACATGCCCCGCGTCCTCAACGGACTCGGAATAGCCATCCTCTCCACTTCCAAGGGCATCATCACTGACAAAGAGGCTAAGGAACTCAACGTCGGCGGTGAGGTTATATGTTATGTATATTAATCCAAAACGCTTTAAAAATGTCAAGAATTGGTAAACTTCCTGTAAACCTTCCTGCCGGTGTGAAAGCTGAGCTTCTCCCCGGTAATGTGATAAAGGTTAAAGGACCTCTTGGAGAGATGAGTCAGAAAGTGGATTCTGACATCAATGTATCCATCGAGGGTAATGAAATCAAATTCGCCCGTCCCAACGACCTTCCCAGATTCCGTTCACTCCACGGTCTCTATCGTGCACTTGTAAACAACATGGTCGTAGGTGTATCCGAGGGCTTTACTATCAAACAGGAATTCGTCGGTGTAGGTTACAAGGTTGAAGTTCAGGGTCAGCTTGTAATCCTTTCCCTCGGTTATTCCCACGAGATCCAGCTCCTTCTCCCCGCCGAAGTAAAAGCTGAGGCTGAGGCTGTAAAGAAGGGCCAGAATCCCGTTCTTGTTCTCAAGAGCTGCGACAAACAGCTTGTCGGCCAGGTTGCCGCAAAGATCCGTTCACTCCGCAAGCCCGAGCCTTACAAGGGTAAAGGTATCAAGTTCGTCGGTGAACAGCTTCGTCGTAAGGCTGGTAAGTCAGCAAGTGCTAAATAATAGGAGGATGTATTATGGCAATGAATAAAACTGAAAGAAGACAAAGAATTCACTACCGTATCCGCAAAGTCGTCAATGGTACTGCTGAAAGACCCCGCATGGTTGTTTTCAGAAGCAACAAACAGATTTACGTACAGGTTGTTGATGATGTGAAGGGCGTAACTCTCGCAGCCGCCGCTTCAAATGACAAGGAACTTGCCGCTGAGTGCAAGGGTAAGAACGGTGTCGAGACCGCCGCAATCGTCGGTAAGAAGGTTGCTGAGCGCGCTATCGCTGCCGGTATCACTACCGTATCCTTCGACCGTGGAGGTTATCTCTATCACGGAAGAGTTAAAAGTTTGGCAGACGCTGCCCGCGAAGGTGGCTTAATTTTCTAATAAGACTATGGCAAATACAAATGTTAAAAGAGTAAAAACATCTGACCTTGAACTCAAGGACAGACTTGTAGCCATCCAGAGAGTAACCAAGGTTACCAAGGGTGGTCGTCACTTCAGCTTTGCAGCCATCGTTGTAGTTGGTGACGAAAACGGCGTTGTAGGCTATGGTCTTGGTAAAGCCAATGAGGTTACTACCGCCATCTCCAAAGGTGTTGAAGACGCCAAGAAGAACCTTATCAAGGTTCCCGTTCTCAACGGAACCATTCCTCACGAGCAGGAGACCAAGTTCGGTGGCGCCCGCGTATTCATGAAACCCGCCGCTCCTGGTACTGGAGTAAAGGCCGGTGGTGCTATGCGTGCCGTCTTCGAGTCTGTAGGTATCAAGAACGTTCTTGCTAAATCCAAAGGCTCCTCGAACCCTCACAACCTCGTAAAGGCTACGATCGCCGCTCTCTCCGAAATGAGGGACGCTTATACCGTTGCCGGTCTCCGTGGTATTCCTATGAGCAGAGTATTTAATGGTTAAGGAGGAGAAGATTATGGCAAAGTACAAAATCACTCAGATCAAAAGTTCAAACCGCGCGACCGAAAGGCAGAAAGCCAACCTCGTATCCCTCGGTATCCACAGAATGCATCAGACCGTAGAGGTCGAGGCTAATGCGATCACCAAAGGCATGCTCGAGAAGGTCCGCCACCTTGTAGTAGTAGAGGAAATCTAATAATAGGAGGACTGACACATGAAATTAAATAATTTGACACCTGCTAAAGGTTCTAAAGGAAGAGAGAAGAGAATTGGTCGTGGCGAGGGTTCCGGTCACGGTGGAACTTCCACCCGTGGTAACAAAGGTGCCCAGGCCCGTTCCGGTTATTCCCGTAAAATCGGTTTCGAGGGTGGCCAGATGCCTATCCAGCGAATCCTTCCCAAATGGGGTTTCACTAACCCTACCCGTGTTGAATACAAAGGTATCAACGTATCCGTTCTCCAGACTCTCGCTGAGAAACTCGGAGTTAACGCTATCGATCCCGAGACTCTCCGTCAGGCCGGCTTCCTCGGCAAGAAGGAGCTTGTAAAGGTTCTCGGTAACGGCGAGATCAACATCGCCCTCGAGATCACTGCAGACGGATTCTCCAAATCAGCACTCGCAAAGATCGAGGCTGCCGGTGGTAAAGCAATCACAATTGAATAACAATGAAGAAATTCATTCAGACAATCAAGAACATCTTCAAGATCGAGGAGCTCCGCAAGAGAATCGTTTATACGATCCTTCTCCTTCTCGTGTATCGTCTCGGCAGCTTCATCGTGCTTCCGGGTATCGATCCCACGATGCTTGCCAGGCTTCAGAGCACATCGAGCGAGGGTCTCGTAGGCCTTCTCAACATGTTCTCCGGTGGTGCCTTCGGTAACGCCTCCATCTTCGCTCTTGGAGTGATGCCTTACATCTCGGCATCAATCGTCATCCAGCTTCTCGGAGTTTTCGTCCCTTACTTCAGGAAACTCCAGATGGAAGGCGAGAGCGGCCACAGGAAGATGAATCAGCTGACCAGATATCTGACCATCCTGATTCTCTGCATCCAGGGCCCTGCCTACATTGCCAACCTTCACAACCAGATCCCCTCTGAGGCCTTCATCGCCGTAAACAGACTCGGTTGGAGCAACTTCGCCTTCAACTTCGTCTCGACGATCATACTCCTCGCGGGAACCATGTTCGTGATGTGGCTTGGCGAGCGCATAACCGACCGTGGTATCGGTAACGGTATCTCCCTTATCATCATGATCGGTATCGTCGC
>JAKSJS010000034.1 GCA_024398155.1 Bacteroidales bacterium
CTGACAGCACTGCTATAGTCGAGGACTTCGTTTCCCTGACTCTCGCCCGCGACATATCCTCCCGCGGAATCAAGGTCAGGAGAGTAACCGGTTCGATGACCCAATATACCGACTTCACCCACCACGACGTGCTCCTTCAGGGCCGCCACGAGTGTGACTACCTCAAGACCAGTTACTGTACCGGCCGCTCGATTGCATGGCTGCCGTATATGGGCGTCGATTTCGACTCCTATCATGGAATTGAACTCGCAATCGGCTGGACTGGAACCTGGGCCGTCGAGACAAGATATGCCGACCGTTTCTATATGAATGTCGGGATAGGTGAGAAGACATATTTCCGCATGGCTCCGGGCGAGCGCTTCATGATGCCATATACCGTAATCTATGACCGCAAGGACAAGACTGTAGAGGAGGGTCTGGTCGAGTTCCACCGCTTCATCATGGCCCACAAGAGCCCGAGGGACTCCAAAGGCAGGCTCGTGGAGCCTTTCCTCCCCCTTACCGGCAGCGGCGGCAACAAGACTGACGAGAACCTCCTCACTATAATAAAGAAGGGAACGTCACTGTTCAAGGACATTCCGTTCAACGTGCTCTGGGTGGATGCCGGATGGTACGGCGCGCCCCACGAAGTCGAACAGCAGTCCAACTGCGGCCCTTACTGGTACAAGTGGGCCGGGTACTGGACTCCCAACACCTGGGCCCATCCCGACGGCAACATGAAGAAGGTTGCCAAGGCCGCGAGAAAGAAAGGCATGAAGTTCCTCCTCTGGTTCGAGCCCGAGCGTGCGACCAAGCATGCGCCGGTTACAAGCGCCCATCCCGAATGGTTCCACCGAACCAAGGAAAACCCCCACGACGAGATCTTCCTTCTCGACCTCGGCAACGACGAGGCGCGCGAGTGGGTGACTGACGAGGTCTCCCGCAACATACGCGAGAGCGGTGTCGACATCTACCGCCAGGACTTCAATCTCGACCCTCTTCCGATATGGCGTGACGCAGACAGCCCCGACCGTATGGGAATAAGCGAGATCAGGCATATCAACGGCCTCTATGCCTATTGGGACGAGCTCCACCGCCGTTTCCCCGACATGATGTTCGAGAACTGCGCCGGCGGCGGAACGAGGATGGACATCGAGATGATGTCGCGCTCCCACAGCTACTGCCGTGACGATGCCCACATGTTCCCCCAGCCCGAGGAACTTACCCAGAACATCACCCTCAACTCCACCTGCTACATACCCTTCACCGGCGGTGAGACCTTCCGTGTCGAGGTGTTCGACACCTACGCATGGCTCAGCTGCATGGGCGCTGGCACAGTGTTCACCCCCTCCGACTTCGACGGCATGCTCCTAGGCCGCGATCCCTCAGACGAGGAGGTCGAATGGTTCACCAGGATGCTCAAAGTATCCGACAGGGTACGTCATCTCTTCCAGGGCGACTTCTATGCGCTGACCGATACCTCCTACGACGGCTCAGACATATTCTGCGGCTATCAGCTTGACAATCCCGAGACCGGCGAAGGCTTCTATATCGTCTTCCGCCGCGCAGAATGTCCCGCCAGCGGGTTCGACCTCAGGCTCCGCGGCATAGACGCCTCCGCAGACTATACGGTCGAGCGTTTCGAAGGCGGAACCTCCATCGTCAAGGGCGGCGAGTTCTCAAGGACGACCCTCACCTTCGACGAGCCCCGCTCATATCAACTTGTATTCTATAAGAAGAAATGAAACTCATATTCGCAACGTCCAACAAAGGAAAGATGAGGGAGGCCGGCGAGATACTCGGCCCCTCCTTCGAACTCCTGACTTCCGCGGAAGTCGGCATTACGGAGGACATACCCGAGACCGGCTCCTCCTTCCGCGAGAATGCGCTCCAGAAAGCCATGTATATCTGGGACCGTTTCCATGTTGACTGCATGGCGGACGATTCCGGACTTGAGGTGGACGCCCTCGGCGGCGCGCCGGGAATCTACAGCGCCCGCTACGCGAGCCTCGGGCTTGAGGGCGCGGAGGCCGAAAAAGTGAACCACGACTTCTCGAAGAACATAGACAAGCTCCTCTACGAGCTTACGATAAAGGAGCTCGAGGCGATGATGGCGGGCTCGCCCGCGCCCGAGCGGACGGCGCGCTTCCGCTGCGCCGTCGCCCTCGTCCTTGACGGCGAGCCCCATTTCTTCGACGGTACGATAGAAGGGAAGATCGCGTATGAGCGTTCTGGAAACGGCGGTTTCGGATATGACCCCGTCTTCATCCCCGACGCCTATCCCGACATGAGCCTCGCAGAGGTCGCCGAAGAGGACAAGAACAGGATTTCCCATAGAGGGGAGGCCTTGAGAAAGATGGCCCGGTTCCTCAAAGAATCTTAGCATGACCAACTCGACGGAACTCATAGTCCTCCATACGACAAAGTTCTCCGAATCGTCCCTTGTCGTCCACTCCCTCTCGAAAGAGTACGGGAGGAGGAGTTTCCTCGTCAAGGGAATAGGGAAGAGCGCCGCCATGGCCTCCTTCCAGCCTCTCAACATACTCGAGGGCGATGTCGTGGAGAGCAACAAGTCCCGTCTGTGGATAGCCAGGAACTTCCACAGCCTCCGTCCTCTCAACTCGATAAGGAGCAATATCTACAAGGGGACGATCTCACTTTTCCTAAGCGAAGTGCTCTTCAAGACCCTCAAGGAAGAGGGCCGCGAGGAGGGCCTCTACGAGTGGTGCTGCGGGGAAATAGACCTTCTGGAAGCCCTTGAGAGCGATTATTCGAACTTCCATCTCCATTTCCTGCTGGGCCTCGCCGTCGCCCTGGGCTTCGCCCCGTCGGCGACGGACCTGATGCCCTTTGCCGGAGATAACCTCGATAAGATGGAGCAGCTCGTATCGAAGCCTTTCGCGGAGGCGATGCTCGTGAAGATGAAGGGCTCCGAGCGTACCCAAATCGCCCGGAGCCTCCTCAAATATCTTGAATTCCACCTTGAATCGGCAGTGAACGTCAATTCACTCGATGTCCTAGGGGAACTCCTCAGATAAAATCATAGAAGATTATGTTCATAGGTGTCATATCGGATACGCACGGAGTGTTCAGCAAGGAGTTCAGGGATTTCCTTGAGCCTTGCGACGTAATATGGCATGCCGGCGACTTCGGCGGAGGGATGACGACTGCCGCGGAAATAGCCGCCTTCAAGCCCCTGATGGGCGTATACGGCAACTGCGACAACCAGGACCTGCGTTTTGACAACCCGCTCTACCGCTATTTCGAATGCGAGGGGAAGACGGTCCTGATGACCCACATCGGCGGCTATCCCGGCCGTTATGACCGTTACGCTCTCCAACTCATAGAAAGATACCGCCCCGACATCTTTGTCTGCGGTCATAGCCACATTCTCAAGGTCATGCCCGACAAGAAGAGGAATATGCTCGTCATCAATCCCGGCGCCGCCGGACTGCAAGGCTTCCATCTCGTCCGCACAGCCCTCCGCTTCCATATTGACGACGGCGAGATCCATGACATGGAAGTGTTCAACCTCCCCCGCGAATGACACGGGTCACCTCTTTACAGAGTAATCTGGAAGCGTTGTTCTTTCTGGTGGAAGCCACCGACGACAAGGGTGTATGTGCCGTGGCCGAGGGTCTCCGGGAGGTTGTTGATGGTGACGGTCTTCTTCTCTCCGGGAGTCATTGAGAAGAAATTGTCGCTGTAGAACGAAGGCCGGACCGGCTTGCCGTCGGGCCCGAGCCACTGAAGCCTCGTGAAGAATGCAACAGACTTGCTCCTGTTGCACAGGCTGACAGTTATTGCATGCTCGTTGTTGGCATCAATGCCTGCCTTGTATTTTGCGTCGACCTTGATTACCGGCAGCTTGTCAATTTCGCTGAAACCTCCCGTGCAGGGGCCGGAAAGCGTGTTGCGGCCCCGGTAGGTATCGGTCGAGCGCCAGTAGAAGTTGCTGCCGATCTCCTTGCCGTTCCCGTCGTACAGACGGAGCTTTATGAAGTGGACGGAACTTATGCCCGAAGGGAAGGGTATTGTGAGAAGGTCGCACGAAGTCTTGTCCGCTTCAAGGTCGAAACGTTTGTCTGCGGACCATATTATCTTTGATGAAAGGTCGTACAGGGTCACGTTCAGTCTGCAATCCTTGAAGTCCGTGAAGGACTCGTTGGAAACGGAGACAGTGTTCTTCAGGAAGTCGAACTGGGGATGCTGGGGCTCTGTGGCGTTGATGGCCGCATAGAGGGCCGCCGTCGGCTCAAGCGACCAGTCCCACATCCTGCCCTCAATCTGCCTCTGGGGGCTGTTGTGGTACCAGAACAGGAAACCGGACGTGAAGCGGTCGCCGCAGTGGAGCTTGTTGTAGCGCCAGACCTCGAAAATGCTCTTGTAGTTGAGCGCGCCGACAAATTGCGCCTTTTCGGCGTACTCATCAATGCTCGCCGTCTCGCCGTAGCAGTCTATCATCTCCTTGTAAGTGGAGAGCATCCTGTAGAAATCGATGCCGCTCAGATAGTGCCATACCTTGTTGCCCACGGGCCAGAGGTCCTTTTCATCCATCATCTCCCGGAGGCATTCAGCCGTAGGGAGACACGGCGCGCCGTATTCGGGGTTGAACCCGTCGATGCGGCTTCCTCTTTCGGAAGCGGTGTTCTCGTAGTATGTCATGGGGTTTACCTGGACGTACGGGCTGCCGTCATGGATGCCGTCGCATTCCGACTGGTGCTGGTACGGCCTTGTGCCGTCAAGGGCCTGGATCAGTTCCGGGGTGCCCTGGGTGAAGGAGGATTCGTTAGAGGAGACGTAGAAGGCCAGGCTGGGATGGGACCTGGTCCTCTTTATCGCCGATGCCGCGTTCTTGAGATAGACTCCCTGGTCGATGGGATGCTGGGTATCTCCCGTCATCCAGAATTCCTCCCATACGAGGATGCCGAGCTCGTCACAGAGCGAGTAGAAGTATTCGGATTCGGTGATTCCGCCGCCCCATAGACGGAGCAGGTTGATGCCGGTTCTGGCGGTGTAGCGCAGCTCCGCGTACGTCCTTTCGTCGGAATTGATGCACATGGCCTCAGGAATCCAGTTGGAGCCCACGATGAAAATCTGCTTTCCGTTGACGTAGAAGGTCTTCGACTTGTCTGGGGTGTTCCTGTCTGCGCGTATCTCCCTGATACCGAACCTTGTGGTCAGACTGTCGGAGACGGCCCCGTTGCAGCTTACCCGCAGTTTCATGGTATAAAGGTTAGGCTCGCCCTTGTTCACGGGCCACCACAGACGGGGGTTGTCGATGTTGAGCTCAGGAAACTCCTCATGGGTGAAGACGACCTCTTTTTTCTCTCCACGCTCGATCCAGCATTCTTTGGAGAAAGAGATATCGGTGCCCTCTATCTCTCCGTCAACTTCGATTTTGAGTGCCTTGTGCTGGGTGTTCCTTGCCTCGACGCTGACCGTCGCTGCCGCCCTGTCATAACCGGGATGGCTGAGCTGGGTCTTCACGAATGGATATTCGAGTTCTACGTCACCTGTGGTGTATATGCGGATGTTCTTCCATATTCCCGTATTCCTGTCGCGGATGCCGTCGAAGAATGTGAAGTCCCATCCGATATTCATCAGCATCGTGACATTCCTTCCGATCATGCCGTCGCCGCCGTTGAGCCATTCGTCACCGGCACCCCACGGCTTGGGCTTCGCCACGCCCGGGGAGTCAACCGGAAGGACCTTGATGGCGAGCACGTTCTCCCTGTCGGGAAGGATGAAGCCTGTGATGTCGACCTTCTCCTCCCAGAACATTCCGGTGTAGGTGGTTACAAGCTTTCCGTTGAGCCAGACTTCCGAGTGGTAGTTGACTCCTTCAAGCTGGAGCCAGGTTCTCTTGCCGGAGTGGAGCTCGGAAGGGAATTCGAGGACTGTCCGGTACCAGTAGGACCAGAAATCGCGGCCTGTGTCGGATATGTCCGGAATCAGGTTGTTTGTAATCTTATTGTTGTCGCCGTGGTAAGGATCGGGATATACTCCGGCATTGACAAGGGAATGGAGAACGGTGCCGGGCACGGTCGCCTCAATCCAGTCATGGGTGTCGCACTCAGGGCTGGAGACCTTTTCTCCCGGCAGCTGGACTTTGCCGATCTGCTGCATCCTCCACTCGCTGGTGCCATTATGTTCGACCGGGGAGGAAAGGGTGCTGATGTAGGTGCGCTCCTTCGGGGCGGTCCTGCTGAGGTCCGCGACGGGGCGGTTGTCCGCATGAACAGGTATTATTCCGAAGATGAGGGCAAAAACGGTTGCGGCTGAAGTCAATATGCTTTTCATTCCTGTCTGTTTTTCTATCGCATGAAGTTGAAATAGACGGCTTCGACGGCGGTCAGGGCGGCGGTCTCCGTGCGGAGACGGGAGTCGCCGAGGTGGACGGGGACAAAGCCGCATTCGATGGCAAGGGCGGCCTCGGCGGGCGAGAAATCGCCCTCAGGTCCTATCAGGACCGCGATTTCGTCCGCCCCGCCGGACGCCAGGACTTCCTTTATGCTGCGTCTGGGAACGCCCGGGTCCTCGAAGCAATAGGCTATCATCTTGAGCGCGCCGGAGTCCTTCATCGACTTTATGAAGTCCTTTACTGAGACGGGCTCTTCAACAGCCGGGATGGCGGCCTTGAGGGACTGTTTAGTCGCGGAAAGGAGGATCTTCCGGGCGCGGTCGGTCTTGTAGACCTTCCGCTCGGAATGGTCTCCGATTACGGGCTGGACAACGTCCATGCCGACTTCGCAGGCCTTCTCGATGAACCACTCGTAGCGCTCGTTGTTCTTGGTCGGGCATACGGCCATAGTGAGACGGTAGGGGTGGGAGCCCCATCCGGGAACGCTTCCGACGACTTTCGCAAGCGACCCCTTGGGGTCAGCTTTCTCGAGCACACACTTGTAGAGCGTGCCTTCGCCGTCGATTATGTTGAGCTCGTCGCCGGGGCGGTGGCGGAGGACCTTGACGCAGTGGAGGGACTCCTCCGCGTCAAGGACCGCAAGCCCGCCGGAAATCTCTGCGCTGTAGAAAAGTTCCATCTGTTACGCGCGTATTATCTTTATGGAAGAGTCGAGGCCGACCATGATTATCTGGGAGGCAAGCCCGGTCGAGCCCTTCTCGAGGGAGGGATCGACGGTGTAGTCTACGGCGTCCTTTATCGCATCGGTGATTTCGGCGAAGTTCTTCGGGGTCGGCTCGCCGGATATGTTGGCCGAAGTCGAGACTATCGGACGTCCGAGACGGCGGCATACCTCGACGCAGAAGTCGTTCATCGGTATCCTTATGCCGACTGTGAGGTCTTCGGCGACTGCATTGGGCGCAAGGAAGTGGATGTCGCCCTTGCCTTCGGCCTTTGCACCGGCCTTCGCGCCTGGATAGATTATCGTCATGGGCCTGTCGTTCACTTCGACGAGCTGGACGGCCATTTCGGGAATCTCGGCCACGAAGCGGCAGATCATATCCATATCTGAAGCGAGCAGGACAAGGGACTTGGAGTCGGAGCGGTGCTTTATCGCGTAGACCTTCGCCACTGCGTCGGGATTGGTCGCGTCGCAGCCTATGCCCCATACCGTGTCGGTCGGGTAGAGTATGATGCCTCCATTACGGAGGACTTCAACAGTCTTTTGGATTTCTTCAGTCATGGTATTGATACATCTGATTCTTTTTCTTCCAGTATCTGACGATAAGCCAGCCGAACAGCATTCCTCCGAGGTGGGCGAAATGGGCTATCGCGCTGCCGAAGCTTACTCCCGTTACGGAGAACACTCCCGTCATGAGCTCTATCACCGCGAAGATTATGACGAACCATTTCGCGGAGAAGGTTATGGGCGGGAAGATAAGCGTCATCTGGCTGGCGGGGAAGAGCATGGCGTAACCGACGAGGACGCCGTAGATGGCTCCGGAAGCTCCGACGGTAGGGGTGTAGTTGAGGGCATGGAGCGCTGCGGCGGCGGTTGTGGAACCGGCCGCGAGCTGGCTGGTGTAGACCAGGGACTCGATCCACTCGACTCCGAGATGGAGTGCGGCGGCGCCAAGTCCGGTCGCGAAGTAGAATACAAGGAACTTCTTGGGACCCCATATCCTCTCGAGCACACACCCGAAGATGAAGAGGGTGTACATGTCGAAGACGAGGTGCCCGAAGCCTCCCTGCATGAACATGTGGGGCACGGGCTGCCACCAGTGGAAGAAGGGGGAGTCCGGATAGAAGAGCGCGAAATTGGCTATCATCCAGTTGTTCTTGTCAACGAGGGTGAAGAGCCAGATGAAGGCGTTTATAAGTATAAGGTTTCTTGTGGCGACGGGGATGTTGGAGAGGAAACCTCCGCGTCTGCCGTCATCATAGTAGTAACTCATGGTCTAGAATTTTTTATCGATGTCCTCAAGGCTTACGACCACGGCGACCTTGCGGCCCGAGGCCGTGAGACGCGGGTTGTCGCATGCGAAAAGGGTGTCTATCAAGTTCTGCGCCTCGAGCGGAGCGGTGGGGGCGGGGGTCCCCATGGCCGCAAGAAGTGCGAATTTCTCTGCCATAGTGGCAGCCATCGTCTCCTGGAGGAAGCCGGCTCCGTCGGAGAGGATCGCGACTATGTTGTCTATCATCGTCCTGACCTTGCCTTCCTGGGCGCTGTAGCCTTCGGGGACGCCGCTGACGACGACTGTGTCAGTCCCGAGGGGACGTATCTCGAAGCCGAGGCTGGAGAGCATGTCCATGTTGTCGGCAATCAGAAGGCATGCGGGAACGCCTACCTTGACCTGGACGGGGAACAGCATCGTCTGGGTCACGTGTTCCGCCCCGGAGAGGGCCGAGAGGAACTTTTCGTAGAAAATCCTCTCGCAGGCCCTCCTGACGTTGACTATCATGAGTCCGGCGGGAGTGGGGGAGAGGATATAGCGTCCTCCGAGGGAGAGGGTCGTAGTACGGGCCATCGACTTCTCCTCGAAGAGCTTGCCGTAGTCCTCGCTCTTATGGACCGGGTAGGAGGAATCATGGCCCCAGGAGCCTTCAGACTTGTATTCGCCTATTGTCGGAGTGGACCCGAAGCTGTCCTCGTCGGCGGGGAAACCGTCGCCGTCGAAGGGGTTGTAATCCGGGTCAGTGCCTATCACAGGAGCCTCTGCGACATGGAAGTCCTCGAAATTATTCCCGAACACGGGAATCTCCGGCGCGCCGGCGGTGTCGAAGTCTATGTCACCGCTCAGGGACTGTTTGCCGAGGGTCTCCTTGATCGCTGCGTATAGGGTCTGGAATATTATCGAGTCCTCCTCGAACTTGATTTCAGTCTTGGTCGGGGAGATGTTCACGTCTACGGAATAGGGAGCCACGTCGAAGAAGAGGAAATAGCTCGGTGTCACGCCCTGGGGGATCAGGTCGGTGTAGGCGTTCATCACGGCTTTGTGGAGGTAGGGACTCCGGAAGTAGCGGCCGTTGACGAAGAAGAACTGGTTGCCAAGACCTTTCCTGGCGGTGTCGGGACGGCCTGTGAAGCCGTAGATCTTTGCGATCGAGGTGTCGGCGCTGACGTCGAGAAGTTCTTCCACAGCAGAGGACCCCATGAGGTCCTGGATACGGAACTTCAGGGATTTGGCGGGCTTCAGGACATAGATATCCTTGCCGTTATGGTTGAGGGTGAAGCCTATCTCGGGGCGGGTCAGGGCGACTCTCTGGAACTCTTCGACTATGTGCTTGAACTCGACGTTGTCGCTCTTGAGGAATTTGCGGCGGGCGGGCACGTTGTAGAAGAGGTTGCGGACGGCGAAGTTCGCGCCCCTGGCGGTCTGGACCTCGCGGAGGTCAGTCTGGCGCGAGGCGGCGAAGCGCACCTCGCAGCCGACGCTGTCGCCCTCCCTCTTTGTGCGGAGGGTGACTTCGGCGATCGAGGCGATAGAGGCAAGGGCCTCGCCCCTGAAGCCGAAGGTGAGGATGTTGTCGAGGTCCTCGGCGGTCGCGAGCTTGCTCGTCGCATGGCGCTCGAAGCATACTACGGCATCGTCGGGCGACATGCCGCATCCGTTGTCGATCACCTGGATGAGGGTGCGGCCGGCATCCTGGATGATGACGGATATCCTGTCGGCACCCGCGTCGACGGCGTTCTCGACGAGCTCCTTGACGACGGAGGCGGGGCGCTGGACGACCTCTCCGGCGGCTATCATGCTGGCTATGTTGCCAGGAAGTATTCTGATGTCCATTCTAAACTACTGGTTCTGGAGGGCTTCCATCAATATCGGATAGTATTTCGCGATGAGGATTATTATCGCGAAGGCAAGGATGAGGGCGAACATGCCGATGAATTTCTGGATTTTCTGCTCGCCTTTGGTCTTCTGGTAGTTGCCGTCCCTGAAACTGCCCTTGATATAGGACCCGGGGACGTATTTCTCCTTGTCGGAGCCGTCTACATGGCCGAATTTCTCCTTGAGAGCCTCCTTTTCGGGATTGTAGTAGATCGGCTTGTAGTTGAAGACCCTGTGTTCTGTATTTCCGAAGAATGAGAAGTTGAAACCCATAGCAATTGATGTTGTTAAACAAGCAAATATACTCAAAAATATCTATTTTTGTGGAAAATTTATCAGGTATGACAGATTTCAGAACAGGAAACGGATATGATGTCCATGCCCTCAGGGAGGGTCTGCCCCTCTTTCTCGGAGGTGTAAGGATCGAAGGAAGCCCGATAGGATGTGTCGCCCACTCTGACGGTGACGTCGCAATCCACGCGCTCTGCGATGCGCTCCTCGGGTCTCTCGCCCTCGGCGACATAGGACGCCATTTCCCCGACACTTCCGACGAGTACAAGGGCATTGACAGCAAGATACTTCTCGCCCGCGTCATGGAACTTGTCCGCGCCGGGGGCTACGAGCTTTCGAACGCCGACATTACGATCGCTCTCCAGAAGCCCAAGCTCGCGCCCTATATCGAACTGATGAGGGAGGCACTTGCGAAGACTATGGGCGTCGAGGTCGGGAGAGTCGCCGTCAAGGCGACGACGACCGAGCGCCTCGGTTTCGTCGGCCGCGGCGAAGGCTGTGAGGTATGGGCCAGCTGTCTTGTCTACCGTGAAAAATAGCTTTCCCATGAGGTTCCCCGATATAAAATGCTCTTCCGTATTTGTCGTTTATGACGCCTCCCTCGACGAGGCGCTCCTTCCCGATTTCCCCCGTTTCAAAGTCGAGGCCGGGGAGGGCAGGAAGACTCTGGAGACTGTTCTCGAGATAGAGAAATGGCTGCTCGGACTCGGCGCAGACAGGGATTCCCTGCTCGTCGGAGTCGGCGGCGGCGTCGTTACCGACCTTGTCGGTTTCGCCGCCTCGATCTACCTCCGCGGAATCCGTTTCGGCCTTGTCCCGACGACCCTTCTAGCGATGGTTGATGCGGCCTACGGCGGCAAGAACGGAGTCAATTTCGAAGGACTCAAAAACATGCTTGGGACCTTCTCCAAGCCCGAATTCGTACTGGCGGAGCCCGAATTCCTCGCGACCCTTCCGGAGCGGGAATTCCGCTCAGGCGCCGCCGAAATGCTGAAGACCTTCATCATCGGTGACTGGGAGGCTTATGACGCTGCCGTCGAACTCTTGAGCGGACATACTCCTTCGAGGATACTCTCGTCGGAGGCGCTGACCAAAGAGCTGATGGCTCTCGTGGACAGGGCCCGCGCAATCAAGGAGGATATCGTCTCGCGCGACTTCCGCGAGGCGGGGGAGAGACGCAAGCTCAACTTCGGCCATACCTTCGCCCATGCTGTCGAGGCGCTCGCCCTCGAGCGCGGCCTCGACATACGCCATGGCGAAGCGGTCGCGATGGGGATGGTCATAGCTGCTGAAACCGCC
This sequence comes from Bacteroidales bacterium, assembly GCA_024398155.1. GTDB lineage: Bacteria > Bacteroidota > Bacteroidia > Bacteroidales > UBA932 > Cryptobacteroides. The sequence continues at coordinate 11,803 of JAKSJS010000034.1, forward strand.
GCGCGCCTGGGACTTGCCGAGGAGGACTTCCCCGGGATGCTCAGGATGGACTTCGAGGACTGCGGACTTCCGGCCGACTGTCCTTTCACACTTTCCGAAATGGCCTTTGCCATATCGCGTGACAAGAAGGTAGAGGGAGAGAGGCTCAACCTCGTACTGCCTGTCTCGATAGGTGAGGTCGAAATAGTACCTGTCGATCCAAAGGAACTTGTATGATCTGCTGTTCAATCCAGAATATGTCCGGGGAGGAGATCCTGGACGCCCTTTATGACGTCGAGATGGCGGAAATCCGCCTCGACCGCTGCAAGCTTTCAAAGGAGGAGATGGAGGAGGTCTTTGCCGCCGACCTGCCCCTTGTCGCGACCTGCAGGATCGCTGAAAGCTCGCTTGTCGAGGCCGAGAAAAGGCTCGCCCTCGCGATCGAGGCCGGAGCCAATTACGTTGACATCGAGATGGAGGCTCCCAAGTCCATGGTCCTGCGTCTGCGCTCGCTTGCCCGCGAGAGCGGCGCACTGATTATCCGCTCCTACCACTACAACGATTCGACGCCTTCCCGTGCGGCCCTCAAGGAGGCCGTGGACAAGGCTTTCTACCATAAGGCAGACCTCGTGAAGGTCGCTGCAATGGCCTCTTCCAAAGAGGACTGCGAGACCCTGATGTCCCTTTATGAGGACTATGAGCCGGGACGGCTGATAGCCTTCCCCATGGGCGAAGCCGGCTCGGACTATCGTATTGAGTGCCTCGCGAAGGGCGCGCCGTTCACCTATGCGGCCCTCGGAGAGCCGACGGCTCCCGGCCAGCTCCCTTACGAAGAGATGCACGAAAGGATATACGGGGATTTCCACTTCATAGTCGACGGCGAGGCAGAGGTCCCTTCGTCAAAGTCCTTTGCCCAGAGGGCGATCGTTGCGGCGGCGCTGGCCGCGGGCGAAAGCCACCTCCGTGGCTATACGCCCTGCGGCGACAGCGAGGCCGCCCTTGCCTTCGCCCGCGCCCTCGGCGCCTCTGTAACTGTTGAGGATAATGTCGTAACTATAAAGGGTATAGGTGCCTACGGGCCCGCTTCTGTGGATTTTCCCGCCGTAGTCGATGCCGGCGAGTCAGGCCTCCTTACGAGGCTTCTGATACCCCTTGCCGCAGTGCTCTCCACCCATGAGGTCCTCATAACCGGTCGCGACACCCTTTCCCGCCGTCCGATGAGCGGGGTGGAGGAGATAATGAAGGCTTTCGGCGGCCGTGTCGAGTCGATTTACAACGACTGCCGGGTGCCTCTCAAGGTCAATGGTCCGCTTTCGGCCGGCCGGGTCGAAATCTCCGGCCGCCACGGCTCCCAGCTCGTCTCGGGACTGCTTATGGCCCTTCCTTTCCTCGAGAAGAACACGACTGTTGCCGTTACGGACCCCAAGAGCATTCCCTATATGTACATAACGCTTGATGTCCTCAAGAAATTCGGCGTCAGGATAAACAACGAGATGCTCGGAGGAAGGGAGTTCCTCGAGAGCGAGGGCGACTGGAACTACTGCACAGAGATAGACTTCAAGGTCAAGGGCGGGCTCTCCCTGAAGGCCGCCGACATAGACCTCGAAGGCGACTGGAGCGCCGCTGCGAACCTGCTGGTCGCTGGCGCAGTCTTCGGAGGCCTTGAGGTCGAAGGACTTGACACCAGAAGCCTCCAGGCGGACCTTACGGTAATGGACATCCTCATGAACTGCGGAGCAACCCTCTCCCAGTTCGACGGCGATACGGGTCCGGTGCTCTCGCGCCGCGCCCCGCTTAACGCCTTCGATGTCGATGCGACCCATTGCCCCGACCTCTTCCCCATACTTTCCGTCCTCGCATGCTTCTGCACCGGTGAGAGCCATATCGCCGGTCTCGACCGCCTTGCCCACAAGGAGTCCGACCGCGGCGAGGCGATACTCTCGATGCTCGACAGGATGGGGGTCGAGGCCTCGGCTGAGAACAATGTCCTTTCGATAAAGGGCGAGAGCCTCGCCGGCCGCCTCGTCGGAGGCCGCCTCCTGAAGGGCGGCGCCTATCCGAGCCTCGGCGACCACCGCATGGCGATGGCCCTGAAGGTCGCCTCCCTCGGCGCCTCTCCCGCGATAACCGTAGATGATGAAGCCTGCATTTCGAAGTCCTTCCCCCGTTTTTCTGAAATATGGGAGAATCTTCTGTAGCAAATCCGGGATTCCCGCGTCTAAAGAAATAAAGAACAACAAAACACAACACTTCAAGATATGAAAAAATTCCTTTTGATTGCTGCAGCCGTTGTTACGGCCCTTATGGTATTGTCCTGCAGCTCAGGCCCGGCTAAGACAGCCGGCATCTATTATGAAAATATGGACACGACGGTAGCTCCCGGCGCCGATTTCGCGAAATATGCGACCGGAAACTGGATCGTGAACAACCCCCAGCCCGCCGAGTATCCTATGTGGAGCACCACTAACAAGGTTGCCGATGATAACATCAAGGTCCTCTCCGACCTCTTCAAGGAGATAGCCTCCAAGGAGAACCCCAAGGGCTCGGTCGAGCAGAAGATCGGCGACCTCTACAACATGATGATGGACTCCACGAGGCTCAACGCCGAGGGCGCAAAGCCCCTCGAGAAGTACCTCGCCGAGGTCCGCGCCCTCGAGACCCGCGAGGACCTTATCGCCCTCCTCAACCGCGAGCATGACAACCTCTTCTTCGGCATGGGAGTCTCCGCCGACGAAAAGGACTCGAAGAACAACATAGTATGCGTATACCAGAGCGGCCTTTCGCTCCGCAACCGCGATTACTACTTCTCTGAAGATCCCCAGTCCGTCGCTGTCGTCGAGGCTGAGAAGAAGTACCTGAGGACCCTCTTCAACCTCGTCGGCTACACCGAGGAGGAGGCTGCCGCCAAGGTCGCCCGTATCTGGGAGATCGAGACCGAGCTCGCCGGCGTCCACTATTCGATGGAGCAGCAGAGGGATGTAGAGGCCAACTACAACAAGATGAGCCTCGAGGAGATGAGCGGTCGCTGCAATGGCTTCGACTGGGCCGGCTACATGACGGCATACGGCTATGACAAGACCACAGAGGCCGATTTCGGCCAGCCCGAGCCTATCGCAAAGGGCTGCGAACTTCTCATGACCCTCCCTCTCGAGGACCTCAAGACCGTATACGAGAAGGCCATCATTTCCGGTGCCGCCTCCCTCCTTTCCGACGACTTCACTGACGCCCAGTTCGAACTCAGCCAGGTCATAAGCGGCGCTGCCGAGAAGACTCCCCGCTGGAAGAACGCCCAGAGCGTAGTCGACAACCTCATGTCCGACGCTGTCGGCCAGATTTTCGTCAAGAAATACTTCTCCAAGGCCGCCAAGAAGGATATGCTCGAACTCGTATCCAACCTCCAGTCCTCCCTCGCCGACCGCATCATGGCCCAGGAGTGGATGTGCGACTCGACAAAGACCAAGGCAATCGAGAAACTCAGCGCCTTCACCGTGAAGATCGGCTATCCCGACAAGTGGGACGACCTCAGCGGCCTCCATATCGACCCCTCCCTCTCCCTTTACGAGAACGTCCGCAATGCCTCCGAGTTCTATTGGAAACTCGACTATGACAAGCATTACAACAAGCCTGTAGATCCCAGCGAGTGGCTCATGCCTGCCCAGATGGTGAACGCCTACTACAACCCGACAACCAACGAGATCTGCTTCCCGGCCGGCTTCCTCCAGCCCCCTCTCTATGACTTCAACGCCGACGCTGCCGCCAACTACGGTTCCATCGGAGTCGTAATCGGCCACGAGATGACCCACGGTTTCGACGACCAGGGACGCCTCTTCACAAAGGACGGCAACATGGAGGACTGGTGGACTCCCGCCGACGCTGAGGGCTTCAAGAAGCCTTGCGACGCGATGTCCGCCTTCTTCGACACCCTTTGGGTCATTCCCGACGAGGTCCGCGCCAACGGAACCCTCACTCTCGGTGAGAATCTTGCCGACCATGGCGGACTCAACATCGCCTTCAATGCCTTCCAGAAATGGCAGAAGGACCACGGCACTCTTCCCGAGGACAACGGATTCACTCCCGAACAGCGCTTCTTCCTCTCCTACGCCAACCTCTGGGCCGGCGTCGCCAGCCCCCAGATACTCGCTTATCTGACGATGATCGACGTTCACTCGGTATACTTCCTCCGCGTTAACGGTGCCCTTGCCCAGTGCGACTACTGGTACGATGCCTTCGACATCCAGCCCGATGCCCCGATGTACGTGGCTCCCGAGGACCGCGTTAAAGTCTGGTAAATCATAAATCTGCAGGATCGGTGTGAAACGTCAGTGATTCGCACCGATTTCAGCGGAATTCCCTTGAACGGGTGTGTTTGATCATGCAAACACACCCGTTCCTCATTTTATTTTGCGCAACGACTTGCGCAAAAATGAAATATCTGCAAC
>JAKSJS010000035.1 GCA_024398155.1 Bacteroidales bacterium
AGTATATCTGGGCCTGCTGGGCATCGGAGTTCGGAAGGAAATATACAGTGTTCTTGCAAACCTCCCTCAACTTGCGGATGCGCGGCGCAGCCTGGGGCTTCTCGCCCTTGACGAGAGGAAGGTTGTTGGAGAGGATGTCCTTTACCTCGTTAAACGGCAGAAGGCCGGTGTAGAAGATGTCTGCGGCATATCCGGCAGCCTGGCTGATCGTAGAGGTCAGCTCGGAGACCGTCATGTCGTAGACCTCCCGGTCGGTGACTTCATTGACATAGTCGGAGTCCTTACCGTAGAAGAGATACTCCTTGAGGGCGTCAGAAAGAGTGCTGAGTCCCCTCTTCCTCATGTAGCGGGTCGAAAGGATGGAGCCGCGGAGGTTGTCGAGCTGGGTCTCCTCGAACTCGGGCATCATGACCATCTGGAAGAGCATCTGACAGGCGTCCTTCAACGACTTGTCGTATCCCCTCATCGTGACATACATGTACTCGTCGTCAGCCCTGAGGTTAAGTGTGACGCCTATGCGCGCCAGACGCTCTTTCAAAGCCTGGGGCTTGTAGGCGCCCATGATGCCGGCATTGTCGATAAGGTCGGCGGCGAACTCGAGCTTCTTGAAGATCGAGCTGCCGGCGCCGTAGCGGACTATGAGGCTGAAGACGTCGCTGTCCTCGGAAGGTGTATAATAGAGACGGGAATAGTCATTGACAAGAGCCTCCTCCACCGAAGCCCAGTCGACGAACTTCTCGACAGGCTCGGCGGCAGCAACGCTGTTGAACCACTTGGCGTAGTCGGAGCTTACGCCGGGACGGGACTGGATCGGGCTGTACTTGGGTTTGGCGATCTTATCGGCCTTGGGCGTACGGCCCTCGTCGTTGCATATCACGACATAGTTGTCGCTCGAGAGATACTTCGAGGCGACATTCTTGATGTCGTCGATCGTAAGAGCCTGGACGAGGTTCTTGTAGTTCATCGCCTGATTGATGTCCTTGCCGCTCACAAAGATGTCGCGGAGGAAGTCGGCGCGCGAAGAGGAGTTCTCCATAGCGAGGTCGAAATCGCGGCAGAGGCCGTCCTTGAGGGACTGGAATATCCAGGGGCTGATGTTGCCCGTCACGAGTTTGTCGACCTCGGCGAGGAGGCGTTTCTCGAGCTTGCGGTTGGACTCATACGACATCTGGTTGCTGTCATAACGGGGAATAGCCTGGATGATGCAGCGGCCCTCACGCGCGAAGCTCGCGGTGGAGGCCATCGCGGCCATCACGACGCCGTCGACGCTCAGCGCGTCGAGGAGTCCGGTCTGCATGGAGTTGGAAAGAAGGCCCATGCATATTTCGAGGGCAACGGCATCAGGATTATTATTGGGGACGCCCTCATAGGCGAGCAGGAGCGAAGGATACTGGGAGCCCTTGTAGCTGAACTGGGTGCGGCCCTTTATCTCATAGGGGGCGATAGGCTCGGCCTCGGGAGCGGGGCCAGGCGCTATGCGGCCGAATGTGCTGTTGATGAGCCTTATCGACTTGTTGGCGTCGATGTCACCGACAAGGATAAGCGCCATGTTGGAAGGCACATACCACTTCTCGTAGAACTTTATCAGTTCACTGAGGCGGGGGTTCTTAAGATGCTCGCCCAGACCTATTATCGGGCGGCCGTAAGGCTGGCCCGGGAAGAGGGTCGAGAGCATGAACTCCCTCTCTCCCGTCATGGGGTTGTCCTTCGTCATGTTGTACTCCTCATAAACGGTCTCGAGCTCTGTCTGGAAGGAGCGGAAGACGGGGTTTATGAAACGTTCGGAGGCGAGGAAGAGCCATCTCGAGAGTTGGTTGGCCGGGAAGGAGTTGAAGAAGAAGGTCTCGTCGAAACTCGTCGCAGCATTTAGGCCTGTACCTCCTATGGACTCGATAAGATTGGAGTATTCGTTAGCAACGCCGTATCCGGAGGCCTCGACAGTAAGGTTGTTGATCTCGTCGGCGAGAGCCTGCTTCGCGGCGGGATCGGCCGCCTCGGCCATCTCGTCGTACTTGGCTATGATCTCGGCGTAGATCGGGGCCTCGGCGGCCCAGTCGGTCGTGCCGATTTTGGTCGTTCCCTTGAACATTACGTGCTCGAGATAATGGGCAAGACCGGTATACTCGGAAGGGTCGTTCACCGAGCCGGTCCTGACGACAACTTCGCCGAATACGTCGGGCTTGTTGTGGTCCTCCCACACGAAGACGTTCATGCCGTTATTGAGCCTGAAGGCTTTCAGTTGCTGGGCCTGGAGAGGCATGGTCATCGCCAGGGCAAGAATGATAAGGGCTAGTCTAAGGAAACGTTTCATAGTCTGAATCTGATGAATTTATTTAGTTCCGTAAATTCTGTCGCCGGCATCGCCGAGACCGGGAACGATATAGGCGTTCTCGTTAAGGTGATCGTCGACTGCTGCGATATAGATGTCTACGTCAGGATGGGCTTCCTGGACCTTCTTTATGCCTTCAGGGACGCCTACAAGGCACATAAGGCGGATATTAGTCACACCGCGTTTCTTGAGCATGGTGATCGCGTCGGTGGCGCTGCCGCCGGTCGCGAGCATGGGGTCGGTTACGATAACAAGGCGTTTCTCGATATCGACGGGAAGCTTGCAGTAGTACTCGACGGGCTGGTGGGTCTCCTCGTCACGATAGAGGCCGATGTGGCCTACCTTGGCGACGGGGAAAAGGGTCTGGAGGCCGCTGAGAAGGCCCATGCCGGCCCTCAGGATAGGAACTATCGCGAGCTTGGGTCCGGCAATCCTCCTGCCGACAGCCATGCATATAGGAGTCTCTATAGGATAGTCCTCGAGAGGAAGGTCGCGGGTTACCTCGTAGCCCATAAGGAGGGCAATCTCGTCGAGAAGCTGGCGGAAATCCTTGGAGCAGGTATCCGACTGACGCATGATTGACAATTTGTGCTGGATCAGGGGATGGTCTATTACGTGTAACTGGCTCATTATCTTGGTATTTTTGGTTGATATCCTACAAATTTAGGAATTTTAAAACAAAAAATGCACCTATGCGGGGGCATAGATGCATAAAATACCTGAGTACGGACTTTCCTTATTTGGAAAGGCGGCGTTCGAAGCACTCGATGGTGTTCCTCATGAGCATAGTGATCGTCATGGGGCCTACGCCGCCGGGGACGGGTGAGATCCAGCCGGCAACGGGCTCGGCGGAGGCGAAATCGACGTCACCGACAAGCTTGGAAGTTCCGTCAGGATTGGTGACACGGTTGATACCGACATCGATCACGATGGCTCCGGGCTTGATCATGTCGCCCTTTATCATCTCGGGACGGCCGACAGCCGCGACGAGTATGTCCGCTCCGCGGCATACCGACGCGAGGTCGGCTGTGCGGGAATGGGCGATCGTGACGGTGGCATTCTCGTCAAGCAGGAGCTTCGCCACGGGCTTGCCGACGATGTTGCTGCGGCCGACGACAACAGCATTCTTGCCTTTGATCGATACGCCTGTGGACTTTATCATCTCGATACATCCCTTGGGGGTGCAGGGAACGATGCAGTCCTCTCCAAGCCAGAGGGAGGCGACGTTGCGGGGATGGAATCCGTCGACGTCCTTCTCGTAGGAGATCTTGTCGATGACCTTGTCCTCGGAAATATGCTTGGGGAGAGGGAGCTGGACGAGGATACCGTCTACGGTGTCGTCGTTGTTGAGCTCGTCGATAAGGGAGAGAAGCTCCTCCTCGGAGATGTCCTCGGGTTTCAGAATAGTCGTGCTCTTCATGCCGATAGCCACGGCAGCCTTGCCCTTGGAACGGACGTAGGACTGGGAGGCGGGGTTTTCACCGACGAGGATAACGACGAGATGGGGAACGCGGCCGTACTTGGCCTCAAGGCCGGGGATGTCGGCCGTCATCTTTGCTCTGAGCTCGGCTGAGAGCTCCTTTCCGCTGATAATGTTACTCATTGAACGCGATATGGGCTATGTCCTTCCTATAGAACAGGTTGGAGCAGTTTATCTTCTTTATTTCCTCATAGACTTTGGCGCGGGCGGCGGCGAGGTCGTCGCCTACGACGACCGCCATTATGACGCGTCCGCCATTGGTCTTTATTGTGACATTGTCGTTTTTGGTTCCCATGTGATAGAGTCTTGCATCGACCTCGTCGAGGCCTTTGATCTCGTAACCCTTCTCATACGAACCGGGATAACCCTTCGAAGCGAGGACTACGCCGAGGGATACCTTGGGAGCCCACTTGAGGGGCTCGGAGAGCTTCTCACCCTTGGCGACAGCCTCGAAGATGTCGTAGATGTCGCTCTCGAGGAGAGGCAGCACGACCTCGGTCTCGGGGTCGCCGAAACGGGCATTGAACTCGATGACCTTCACGCCGGCGGGGGTCTTCATGAGACCGCCGTAGAGGACGCCGCTCAGGGGACAGCCCTCGGCGACCATGCCGTCCGCAGTCTTCTTCAGCACTTCCTTGAGGCCGAAGGCGACATCGCCCTCATCGATGAAGGGAAGGCCGGTGTAGGCACCCATGCCGCCCGTATTCGGGCCCTTGTCGCCGTCATAGGCTCTTTTGTGGTCCTGGGCGAGTATCATGGGATAGACGTCGGAACCGTTCACGAAAGCCATGAAGGAGAACTCGGGACCAGTCAGGAAATCCTCGACCACTACCCTGCCCTTTCCGAAGGCGGAGTCGAGAAGCATGTCGCGGAGAGCGGCATCCGCCTCTGCGAGGTTCTCGGCGATTACAACACCCTTACCTGCAGCAAGACCGTCATACTTGAGGACTGCGGGGAAAGGACGGCCCGCGACATACTCGAGAGCTTCCTCATACTTGTCGAAGCTCCTGTACGCTGCGGTGGGGACACCGCTCTTCTCCATGATCACCTTGGCGAATTCCTTGCTGGACTCGATGCGGGTTGCGGATTTGGTGTGGCCGAAGATATCGAGACCGGCGGCACGGAAGGCGTCAACGACGCCGGCCGCCAGCGATGCCTCGGGGCCGACAACCGTAAGGTCTATCTTCTCCTTGAGGGCGAAAGCCTTGAGGGCTTCGACATCAGTGTCCTTTATCGGGACGAGTTCCGCCTGGGCGGCGATACCGGCATTGCCGGGCGCCGCGTATATCTTTCCGACCTTGGACGAACGGGAAAGGGCGTCTACGATAGCGTGCTCACGGCCGCCAGAACCTATTACGAGGACTTTTTTCATAAAAAGATTTGGGTAAAGAATTAATGCTTGAAATGACGTACGCCGGTGAAGAGCATCGTTATGCCGAGCTCGTTGGCCTTGGCGATGGACTCTTCGTCACGGATGGATCCGCCGGGCTGGACGATGGCGGCTACGCCGTACTGGGCGGCGAGGGCAACGGTGTCGCCGAAGGGAAGGAATCCGTCGGAAGCGAGGATGAGGCCTTCGGTAAAGCCGGCTGCGACAGCCTCCTTGAGGGCGATCTCGGCAGAGCCGACACGGTTGGTCTGGCCCGCGCCGACGCCTATCGTATGGTTGTCACGGACAACTGCGATAGCGTTGGACTTGATGTGCTTGACGATCTTCCAGCCGAACTCGAGGTCCTTGAGCTGGGCCTCGGTGGGCTTCTTCTCAGTTACGCACATATCCATCGTGACCTCCTCGATCTGGGTGTCGAGCTGCTGGGCGAGCATGCCGCCGTTGACGGAGATGAACTGGGGAACGGGAGCGGTCGTAGGAGTCATGTCGACCTCGAGGACGCGGAGGTTCTTCTTGGCCGAGAGGACTTCGAGGGCCTCGGGAGTGAAGGAAGGAGCGATCACGATCTCGAGGAAGATGGGCTTCATGCCGAGGGCGACCTCTTTGGTGAGGGGACGGTTGACGGCAACGATACCACCGTAGATGGAGACCTTGTCGGCCTCATAGGCGGCCTGCCATGCCTCTTCGATCGTTGCGCCTACAGCTGCGCCGCAGGGGTTCATGTGCTTCAGGGCTACGCAGAAAGGCTCGCTGAAGTCGCGTACGACGTTGAGAGCTGCGTTGGCGTCCTGGATATTGTTATAGGAGAGTTCCTTGCCCTGGATCTGTTTTGCGAAGGCAAGGGAGTAGGAAGCGGGCTCGAGAGCGGCGTAGAAATTCGCGCTCTGGTGGGGGTTCTCACCGTAGCGGAGACCCTGCTTGAGGTCGTACTCGAGGAAGAGTTTCTCGTTGAGACCGGCCTGTTTCCTCATGTAAGTTGCGATCATCATGTCGTACTCTGCGGTATGGGTGTAGGCCTTTGCGCTGAGTTTGAGACGGGTCTCGTCGCTTGTGAAGCCGTTTTCGCGGATCTCGGAGAGGACGAGGTCATAGTCGGCGGGGTTGCAGACGATAGTGACGTCCTTCCAGTTCTTGGCAGCGGAACGGACCATCGAAGGGCCTCCTATGTCGATGTTCTCGATGGCATCCTCCATGGTTACGCCGGGCTTGGCGATAGTCTGTTTGAAGGGATAGAGGTTGACGCATACAAGCTCGATGGTCTCGATGCCGTTCTCCTTGAGGGTCTCCATGTGGGCGGGGATGTCCCTTCTTGCGAGGATACCTCCGTGGACCTTGGGATGGAGGGTCTTGACGCGGCCGTCGCAGATCTCGGGGAATCCGGTGACCTCGCTGATGCCGATGGTCTTTACGCCGCTCTCATCGAGAAGCTTCTTTGTGCCGCCTGTGGCGATGATCTCCCAACCGAGAGATTCAAGTCCTTTGACGAAAGGGACAAGGCCGTTCTTGTCGCTAACGCTTACGAGTGCTCTTTTCTTTTTCATTATATAATGGTTACATCGTTATTACCTTCAGTCACTTTACCGATGACGGTAGCCTTCTCACCCCACTTGGCGAGAATCTCTATCGCCTTTTCGGCCTCGGAGGCGTCGAGGACTACGACCATGCCGATACCCATGTTGTAGATGTTGAACATCTCGCGATGGGGAACGCCGCCCCATTTCTCGAGCATCTTGAAGACGGGGAGGATCTCCCATGAGCCTTCCTTGATCTCGATTGCCTGGCCCTTGGAGAGGACGCGGGGGATGTTCTCGTCGAAGCCGCCGCCGGTGATGTGGCAGATGCCGTGGACGTCGCAGTTACGGATTACGTCGAGGACCTGCTTTACGTAGATGCGGGTAGGAGTGAGGAGGGTCTCCCCTATTGTCTTTCCGCCGAACTCGGCGCAGGTGTCGGTGTACTTGAGGCCGGCGTCGGCGACTATCTTCCTGACGAGGCTGAAGCCGTTGGAGTCGACACCGGTGGAGGCGATACCTACGAGGACGTCGCCGACCTTCACCTTGGTTCCGTCGATGAGCTTGGACTTCTCGACGACACCGGTCGTATAGCCGGCGATGTCGTATTCGCCGTTCTCATACATGCCGGGCATCTCGGCGGTCTCGCCGCCGACGAGGGCGCAGCCGGCCTGGCGGCAGCCTTCGGCGACGCCGGCGACTATCGCCTCGATCTTGGCGGGCTCGTTGTGGCCTACGGCTACATAGTCGAGGAAGATGAGGGGCTCGGCGCCCTGGGCGAGGACGTCATTGACGCACATGGCGACAGCGTCGATGCCGACGGTGTCGTGCTTGTCCATGGCAAAGGCAATCTTGAGCTTGGTGCCGACGCCGTCGGTACCGCTCACGAGGATGGGCTCCTTGACGCCCAGCGAGCTGAGGTCGAACATGCCGCCGAAGGAACCGATGTTACCCATCGTTCCGGGGCGGGAGGTGGAGGCTACATGCTGTTTGATCCTGCGGACAACTTCGTATCCGGCTTCGAGGTTTACACCTGCGTTTTCGTAAGTCTTTGCCATATCTTAATCGTTGTTTTTAGCGTGTTGGTAGAGAGATGTGGGGTACTCGCCGTTGAAGCAGGCGAGGCAGAGCTCGCTGCAGCCGAGCGTCGAGGCGACGGAGCCTTCGCAGGAGATGTAGCCGAGGGAATCGGCCTCGATCATCTTGCAGGCCTCCTCAAGAGTCCTGTGGGAACAGAGAAGCTCCTCTTCGGTGGAGGTGTCTACGCCGTAGTAGCAGGGATGGGTCATCATCGGGCTTGAGATACGTACATGGACCTCCTTGGCTCCGGCTTCGCGGAGCATGTGGACTATCTTGAGGCTCGTCGTGCCGCGGACGATAGAGTCGTCGACGAGGACGAGGCGCTTGCCCTTGACGAGGCTGCGGACAGCTGAGAGCTTCATCTTGACGCTGTTGGCCCTCATCTGCTGGTCGGGCTGGATGAAGGTGCGGGCTATGTAGCGGTTCTTGACAAGGCCCATCTCAAAGGGGATGCCGCTGGCCTCGGCGTAACCCATGGCGGCGGAGAGGCCGGAGTCGGGAACACCGACGACGATGTCGGCCTCGGCGGGGCATTCCTTGGCGAGGCGACGGCCGGACTCGACACGGTAGGAGTGGACGTTGCGTCCGTCAATGTCGGAGTCGGGACGGGCGATGTAGATATACTCCATCGCGCACATCTTGTAGCGCTGGAAGCGGCTGTAGCGGTTGGAACGGATGCCGTGGGCGTCGAGCGAGATAATCTCGCCGGGCTCGACGTCACGGACATACTCGGCGCCGATGAGCTCGAAGGCGCAGGTCTCGCTGGAGACGACCCAGGCGTCGCCGAGGCGGCCTATCGCGAGGGGTTTGATTCCGTATTTGTCGCGGACGGCATAGATGCGGTTCTTGGTCATGATGGCGAAGGCGAAACCGCCTTCCATCATGTTGAGGGCGTCGATGAGGCGGTCGATACGGTCGCCGGCGGCGTCTTTCTTGATAAGGTTCGCGAGGAGCTCCGCGTCAGTATAGGTAGAGAAGATGCAGCCCTTCCTCTCGAGGTAGGCCGCTATCTGCTCGTAGTTCACGAGGGCACCTTCGCCGGCTACTGCGAGGTCGCCGGATTTGTGGCGGAAGCAGAGGGGCTGGACGTTGTCGAGACCGCCCTTGGCCTTGTTCGCGTACTGGGTCGAGCCTATGCCGAGGAAGCCTCCCATTTCATCGAGGGTCCTGTTGTCGAAGACCTGGCTGGCGAGGCCGAGACCACGGTGGTGGCGGAAGGAGCCGTCCTTGTCGAAGACGGCGATTCCGGCGCCTTCCTGGCCTCTGTGCTGGAGACCGTGAAGACCGAAATAAATTGTCTTGGCGGCGTGTTCTACGCCGAATACACCGAAAATGCTCATATTTTCAAGAGTCTATCCATTACGTTCTTATAGGAGGCGCAGACGTCGGAGAGGTCGTGACGGAAGCGGTCCTTATCAAGTATTTCACCGGTTTCCTCGTCCCAGAGGCGGGCGTTGTCGGGGCTTATCTCGTCGGAGACGATAAGCTCGCCCTCGAGGCTGCGGCCGAACTCCATCTTGAAGTCGACAAGCTCGATGCCGGCCTTGCTGAAGAGGGCCTTGAGGACCTGGTTGACACGGGCTGCGACAGCCATCATCTCCTCCATCTCCTCGTAGCTGACAAGACCGAGGGCAACGGCATGGTGCTCGTTGATCATAGGGTCGCAGAGTTCGTCGTCATTATAGCGGAGCTCATAGACGGTGTTGGGGATCTTCGTGCCGTTGGCTACGCCGAGCATGCGGGCGGTCGAACCGGCAAGACGGTTGCGCACTATGACCTGGATGGGCACGATGCTGATCTTGCGGCAGAGGTGCTCACGGTCGGAGACAGACTTTATGAAGTGGGTCTTTATGCCGGCCTCTTCAAGGGTCGAGAAGACTATTGCGGCTATGCGGGCGTTATAGGCGCCCTTGCCTTTGATGACGGCTCTCTTTATGCCGCCGAAAGCGGTAGCGTCATCCTTGTAATATATGCGGACTACGCCGGGCTCATCGGTCGAATAGATGAGTTTCTCGCGTCCTTCGAAAATGAGGTTTGTCCTGTCCATTTATTTTTTCCTGAAATATTTGACAGCATTCGCGAAGAGAGGCTGGTACATCTCTTCCTCTATGTTCTTGAAGATGTTCTTCTCGTAACGCTCGCTGTGGCCCATCTTGCCTAGGATCTGGCCGTCGGGGCTGATGATGCCCTCGATGGCGTAGTTGGATCCGTTGGGGTTGTAGGGAGACTCCATAGTGGGCTCTCCGTCGACGGGGCTGACGTACTGGAAGGCAACCTGGCCGTTCTCGAAGAGCTCGCGGGCGAGGCTCTCGGAGACGACGAACTTGCCCTCGCCATGGCTTACTGCAATAGTGTGGAGGTCACCCTTCTCGAAGCCTTTGAGCCAGGGAGAATTGGTGGTTGCCACGCGGGTCGTGACCATCTGGGAGATATGGCGGTTGATGTCGTTGCGGAAGAGAGTGGGGCTTTCCTTGGTGAGGCAGCCGAGGCGGCCGTACGGAAGGAGGCCGCTCTTGACGAGGGCCTGGAAGCCGTTGCAGATACCGAGGACGAGACCGCCACGGTCGAGGAGGGCGTGGATAGCTTCGGCGATGTCCTTGTTGTTGAGGACGGCGGCTATGAACTTGCCGGAGCCGTCGGGCTCGTCGCCGGCTGAGAAGCCGCCGCAGAGACCGAGGACGTGGCACTCGTCGATGTTCTTCTTCATCTCGGCTATAGAGGCGAGGACATCCTCACCGGTAAGGTTGCAGAAGATACCCGTGCGGACTTCGGCACCTGCGGTGCGGAAGGCCTTGGCGGTATCGTAGTCGCAGTTAGTACCGGGGAATACGGGAAGGTATACAATAGGATTCTCGACAGGTTCGCCGGGATACTCCTTGGGAGCGCTCTTCCTTGCCTTGCCGGTATGGGAAGGAAGGAGGGATTTGTGCTTGGCCTCGGCGGTTGAGGGATAAACCTTGTCGTAAAGGGTCGTGTTGGCCTCGAAGAGCTTGGCGGCGGAGATCTTCGCACCGTTGATGCGGAGCTTGCCGTCCTCACCGTCAGTCACTTCACCGAGAAGGATTGCATTCGGGAAGTCGAGCTCGGATTCGGCCTCGACGAGGATCGAGCCGTAGTTGTAGTCGAAGAGCTCGTTCTCGGGAAGTTCGACCTTGACACCGAAGAGGTTGCCGAAGGACATCTTGGCGAGAGCCTCGGCGACGCCGCCGAATCCGATTGCGTAACCGGAGACTATAGTGCCGTCATTGATCTTCCCGTTGACGAAGTTCCAGTTGGCCTTGAGCTCGTCGACGTTGGGCATATGGTTGGCGAGGGCATTGTGCTTTATGAGGTAGAGCTTGTTGCCCTCCCATTTGAGTTCGGGAGAGATTACCTTGTTGGCATCCACAGTCGTGATACCGAAGGCGATAAGTGTAGGAGGTACGCTGATGTCCTCGAAGGTTCCGCTCATCGAATCCTTGCCTCCGATGGAGGGAAGACCGAATTCGAGCTGCATCTTGAGGGCGCCGAGGAGGGCAGAGAGAGGCTTGCCCCAGGTGTGGGAGTCAGCAGTCATTCTCTCGAAGTACTCCTGGTAGGAGAACCTCATCTTCGACCAGTCACCGCCGGCTGCGACTACCTTCGCGCAAGCCTCTACTACTGAGTAGGCGGCGCCATGGTAGGGGCTCCAGGAGGCTATGAAGGGATTGTAGCCGAAGGCCATTATCGAAGCGGTGTCGGTGTAGCCGTCAACGGGGAGTTTCTGGACGGAGACCTGGGTCTCGGTGGTCTGGAGAACGCCTCCGAAGGGCATGAGGACGGTGGAGCGGCCGATAGTCGAGTCGAAGTTCTCGATCAGGCCTTTCTGGGAGACGACGTTCGGGTCCTTGAGGTTGGCGACCATCTTCTCCTCGAGGGTGGATCCGGCGAGCTTGCGCTCGAAGGGATTCTTCTCCTCTACGGGAAGGATCGCAGCCTTGGAATAATGTTTCGCTCCGGCGCTGTCGATGAAGGTGCGGGCGATATCGGCAACGATCTCGCCTTTGTTGAACATCCTCATGCGGCCGAGGTCGGTAACGTCGGCGACATAGGTCACCTCGACGTTGTCGCGGCGGCAGTATTTGATGAATTCTTCCTTGTCCTTGGCCTCTACGACAACGGCCATACGCTCCTGGGACTCGGAGATTGCGAGCTCAGTGGAGTTGAGGCCGGCATATTTGGTCGGGACGCGGTCGAGATAGATATCGAGGCCGTCGGCAAGCTCGCCTATCGCGACGCTTACTCCGCCGGCTCCGAAGTCGTTGGATTTCTTGATGAGCTTTGTTACCTCGGGACGGCGGAAGAGCCTCTGGAGCTTGCGCTCCTCGGGGGCGTTACCCTTCTGGACTTCGCTGCCGCAGGATTCGAGGGAGGCTTCTGTGTGCTCCTTGGAGGAACCGGTCGCGCCGCCGATTCCGTCACGGCCGGTGCGTCCGCCGAGAAGAAGGATCACGTCACCGGCAGCGGGGCTCTCGCGGCGGACGTTGGAGGCCTTGACGGCTCCGACGACTGCGCCGACCTCGAGTCTCTTGGCGGTATAGCCTTCGTGGTAGATTTCGCGGACATGGGTAGTGGCAAGACCTATCTGGTTGCCGTAGCTGGAGTATCCGCCGGCGGCCTTCTTGGAGATGATTCTCTGGGGAAGCTTGCCGGCACGGGTCTCGGAAACGGGTTTCCAGACGTCTCCGGCGCCGGTTACACGCATTGCCTGGTATACATAGGACCTACCGGAGAGAGGGTCGCGGATAGCGCCGCCGAGACAGGTCGAGGCGCCGCCGAAAGGCTCGATTTCGGTAGGATGGTTGTGGGTTTCGTTCTTGAACTGGAGAAGCCATTTCTCTTTCTGGCCGTCTACGTCGACGTCAACGAAGATAGAGCAGGCGTTGTTCTCCTCGCTGTGCTCCATGTCGTCGAGCAGACCCTGTTTGGAGAGGTATCTTGCTCCGATAGTCGCAAGCTCCATGAGGCAGAGGCTCTTGCCTTCGCGGCCGAGGGCCTTGCGGATGTCGTGGAAGCGTCCGAGGGTGGACTCGATCTCCTCCTTCATGAAGGAGTCATCGACCTTGATCTCGGTGAGCTCGGTAGTGAAGGTCGTATGGCGGCAGTGGTCGGACCAGTAGGTATCGAGGATACGGAGCTCGGTCTCCTTGGGGTCACGGCCTTCAGCCTTGAAGTAGCCTACGACTTCGCGGAGGTCGTCGGCGTTCATGGCGAGTCCCCACTTCTTGCAGAAGGGGGCAAACTCGTCTTCGGCCATGGCGGTGAAGCCGGTGAGGTCGGCGAGAGGCTTCACGTCGGCCTTCTCCGTTGCGGAGAGCTTCGAGAGGTCCTTGACGCGGGACTCGACAGCATTGATGTAATAGTGGCTGATAGCCTTCAGGGCCTCGTCGGAGAGATCATCGTCGAAGATGAGGAGGCGGGAGCTGCGGATCTCTACCTCGGCATTGGGGTCGATAAGATGGACGCAGTCGACCGCCGAGGAAGCTCTCTGGTCGAACTGGCCGGGTATGTATTCTACGGCCAGATATTTCTTGCCCTCGAGAGGGAGCTCGTCCATGACGTTGTCGGTAACAGTCTCACCGAAGACGCTGTAGCGGCATTTTTCGATGAGTTCGTCAGAGAAACCGAAGAGGTCATAGACGTTGATATACCTTAGGGAACGAAGGGAGAGGGAGAGGTTCTCGTTGAATTCCGCCTTGAGGCTTTCTGCCTCAACCTGGAACTGCGAAAATTTCTCCACAAAGATGCGATGGCTGTTCATTTCGTCTTAGATTATTGTGTTGACAATCTTTTCAGTCTGTTGCTTTCGGAAGGCCTCGAGCTTTGCGAGCGTAGACTCGTCCTGGAGGGCGATGATCTGGACTGCGAGGAGGGCGGCGTTCTTCGAGCCGTTGATGCCGACGGTCGCTACCGGGACTCCGGAGGGCATCTGGACCATTGAGAGAAGGGCGTCAAGGCCGCCGAGGGCCTTGCCAAGGATGGGGACTCCGATAACGGGTACGGTCGTCATCGCGGCAGTCACACCGGGGAGATGGGCGGCGCCGCCCGCTCCGGCGATGATTGTCACAACTCCCCTGTCGCGGGCAGTTGTGACATATTCTCTAAGGAGATCGGGAGCACGATGGGCGCTAATAACCCTCTTTTCATATTCGATTCCGAATTCTTCAAGCGTCTTCATAGCGGGGGTCATGACCTCGAGATCGCTTGTAGAACCCATCAGGATTGAGACTTTCATAAACTATTCGTTTGTGTAGTTGTCGAAATAGCCCTGGACGAGGACGATAGGAGTTCCCTTGTCTCCGGAACCGGAGGTAAGGTCGCAGAGCGAACCGATAAGGTCGGTGAGCTGGCGGGGAGTAGTTCCTTCGGTAGCCATAGTGCCCTTGAGGTTGGCATCCTTGGCTTTGATCGAAGCGGAGATAGCATCGCGGAGGGCTTCACCCTTGAGGCTGGCGAAATCGTTGTCGGCGAGATATTTGAGCTTGAGCTCGTTGGGGACACCGATGAGTCCGTCGGTGAAGGCGGGAGAGACAACGGGGTCAGCGAGCTCCCAGATCTTGCCCTGGGGATCCTTGAAGGCGCCGTCGCCGTATACCATGACCTCTACATGTTTTCCAGTAGCGTCAAGGATACGTTTCTGGATGTCCTCGACGAGGGGCTGACAGTTCTGGGGGAAGAGTTTTACAGTCTCTTCGGTAGCCTTGTTGGAACCGAGAAGTCCGTATTTCTCATTGAAACCGCTGCCGTCGACGGGGGCATTCATGATTTCGTCGAGTCCGCATACGATCTCAGCACCGGCGGCCTTCAATATTCTTTTTGTGCGCGCGCGAGTGTGGATGTCGCAGTTGATGACTTTCTTAGTGTAGTCGAGGATAGCTTTCGCCTGGTTGGCGAAGACGATCTCGACCTCGGCGCCGCAATCCTTGATAAGGTTTGCGTAGTAGTCGATATAGTCTATGCCGGTGAACTCATGCTTGATGTAGCCGAAGAGTTCGCGGTATTTTTCGAGAGTGAGGACGTCGGAATAGGGATTGACGCCCTTTTCGTCGATGAGGTCGAGGCTTACGAGCTGGTTACCCACCTCGTCGGAGGGGTAGCTGAGCATGAGGACGACCTTCTTGCAGCCCTTGGCGATACCGCGGAGGCAGATTGCGAAACGGTTTCTCGAGAGGATCGGGAAGATGACTCCGACAGTGCCGCCACCGAGTTTGTTCCTGACGTCGGTTGCGATATTGTCAACCGTGGCATAGTTGCCCTGGGAGCGGGCTACGACAGATTCGGTGATCGAGATTACATCGCGGTCGCGAAGGCTGAAGCCTTCTTCTTCAGCGGCCTTGAGGACGCTGTCTGCCACGATAAAGGCAAGGTCATCGCCCTGGCGGATTATCGGACAGCGGACACCACGCGATACGGTGCCTATTCTGCGGGTATGATTTTCCATATGTTATTTCTCGAAGAAGAGTTTCGAAAGGGTCATGGGGTCGATATACTTGCCGTCCTTGTAGACGCGCATGTTACCGGAAGCGATCTCGTCGATGAGCATTACGTTGCCGTTCTTGTCGTAACCGAACTCGAACTTGATGTCGTACATGTCGAGACCTTTCTCAGCGAGGTCGTCAGCGACGATCTTCGTGATCTGCTGGGTCTGGGCCTTGATCGCGTCATACTGCTCAGCAGTCATGACGCCGAGGTCTACGAGAGCATCCTTGGTTACGAGGGGATCACCCTTTGCGTCGTTCTTGAAAGTCATCTCGACGTATGCGGGAAGCTTTGCGCCTTCTTCGATGTACTCGCCGTAGCGGCGGTAGAAGCTACCGACAGCCCTGTAACGGCAGATAACCTCGAGTCCGTGGCCGAAGCATTTAGCGGGAAGGACTTCCATAGTGGTATCCTTGAGATTGGCGCTTACATAGTGGGTAGGAATACCGGCAGCGTTGATTTTCTCAAAGAAATAGATTGACATTCTGAGGTTTACATCGCCGACACCCTCGATAGTGAGGCCGACGGAATTCTCGCCGGGATCGAACACACCGTCCTTTCCTGTGCAGTCATCTTTGAATTTAAGAAGGTAATTACCGCTTTCGAGAGCGTAGACGTTTTTGGTTTTGCCTGTGTAGACGAGTTCCATATTGAAAGATTTGTTAAGTTTTTGACGCACAAAGATACTGACTTCTCTTTTATAAAAAGAGTATTACTAAAATTTTTTAAAAAAAAGTTATTAACACACTATTCCACAACCTTCCGCTTCCGTACTTCCCGGTTAAGTTCGGCATTTTGCCGACCTTACGCCGGAAGTACAGCCTCCAGTCAGCGTACTTCCCACGGTAATTCGCCATTTAAAAAATACATTATAACATAAAGGGAAGATTCC